>CALMML010000484.1 GCA_937868485.1 uncultured Myxococcales bacterium
GGAGCGAGGCCCACTTCGACGATGAGCTGACCCACGTCGATGACCTCCGGCGGGTTGGTTTCCTCGTCGCACTTGACGAAGAACGCCTTTTCCGGCGTCTCGCCCATCAGTGCGCCCTGGCGCCACACCAGGGTGAGGAAGCTCGCAATCGTCCGCACAACACGCTTCCACAGGCGGAAGTCGTTCGGCTCGAACACGACCCACTGGGTGGCGCGCTCGATCGAGGTTTCCACCATGATGAACAGACGGCGGACGTTGATGTAACGCCACGACGGGTCCGAAGACAGCGTGCGGGCGCCCCAGATACGGATGCCGTTGCCCTGCATCAGACGGATGCAGTTGATGCCGCGCGGGTTCAGGATGTCCTGCTCGCCACGGGAGACCTGATAGCGCAGGCCGAGTGCGCCGCGCACGATCTCGTTGGCCGGAGCCTTGTGAACACCGCGCTCGTTGTCGGTACGCGCGTACACACCAGCGACGTGGCCCGACGGCGGAATGTAGACGTTGCCGCGCTCCGGATCATAGACCTGGATCCACGGGAAGTAGTACGCACCGTACTTGCTGTCACGCGGACGCGGCAGCTTGTCGACGCCGCCCTGAACGGTCTCGGGGCTGTCGAGGATGGCAAAGCGATCCTTGCGGTTCTCACAGTGGGTGAGCAGCGCATCCTGGACCGCAGCCGAGATAACGCCCGGAGCAGCAACCAGCGAGATCTCATCGATCTCTTCGAAGCACTTGAGACCCGTGCGAGCGCCAGGACCGTTGTCCTTGCCGATGTAGCGGGCGTCGTTGTCCACCTTGCCGGTCGAGGGCGAGCCGTCCGCCTTCACCGCAGCAGCCTTTTCGGCAGCGGCCTTGGTATCAGCCGGGCTGAGGTCCAGGTTCGCCGGGGCGCCGACGTTCACAACGTAGCAGCGCGAGCCGCCGTTGTTGAAGAAGCCGTACACCGCGTGCGACAGGAACGTGGACTGGGTGAAATCGCCGAAGGTCTTGACGAACTGGGTCCAGTTGGTGACGAGCACCGACTGGTTAACCGGACCCATCATCGACTCGCCAAGGAAGCCCACGGTGTTGGTTCCAACTGCTTCAATCGGCTTAGAACCGCGGTCTACTTCCTCAACGTATACGCCCGGCGAAAGGTAACTAGTGGCCATGCTGCGCTCTCCTTGCTGATTTGCCTACCGTCAGATGATCCCCAGGGTTGCCTTCCGCGCTGGTCCAAGTGGTCTCGCAGAAGGTTATCGGTACGGCCTGGCGATGGTTGCGTCCAAATGGCCCCGTTCAGCTCTTCACTGACGGAGCCGGTTGAGTTTGTCCAAGTCGAAAAAGCGAACCTCGCGCTCACGAACACGCGTGAAGGAGCGCGCCGTAGTCGGATACAGCGGGATCGTGGTCCAGCACTGTATGGCCGGCTTCAGCGGCTGATTGAGGCTCGACCAAAAGCGCGACAACACCGTCTCGTCGAGCTTCTGGGACAGGAGCAGAGGAATGTAGTCATCCGGCTCAAAGGACTCGCCCTTGAGCTGATCTCCGCGAATCGTCGGGTGTTCCATAAACGCGCGAATCGTCGCGCCAAGGAGCAGCTGCTCCTCTTCCGGTGTCTGCGCCCAGCACGAGATCAGGTAGTCGAGACGCAGCCACATGGGCATGTCTCGGGCGACCTCGCGGACCTGACCGCCTTCACCGATTTCCTCATCGATGTACTGAGCGCTGCGATTGTTGCCAACGCCCTCTTCATCGAGAGTCACGTTGTACAAGTACAGAGACACCGCTGGCATCTTGCCTTCGATGTTTTCTTGTTTCGGCGCAGCCACCACAAGATGGACGCGCTTGTAACCAATCTGCTTGTACTGCTGCTTGAGGAGCTCCCCAATGGATTGGGAAGTCTCCTTAATGATGTGGTACTGGCCTGGATTCATGGCCTGCCCGACCGCCCCTTGCTTCCCCCCCTGAGCCTGCACTGATCGTCAGAGCTAAAGTCCAGGGTCAGCCTACGTTAGTGGATCGGAACGACTTCTGTCAATCCTCGTTTTTTCGTAATGAGGCCTACGAACCAGCGCAAACCACTTGCAGATCTTGCGCGGCGAGATGTTCCGTCCTCGACCGATCTCACCCAGGAAAACACTGGGAAGACAGCATCCCCACACGCCGGCGCACGGATGTCCTGCGTCATCGCAAGTCCGCGCTCATCCGCCGCTTGGATGGCCCGCCACATCCCAAGTCGGCACGTATCCGCCCGTTGAGATGTCCCGCCACATCCCAAGCCAGCGCGCATCCGCCGCCGGGATGTCCTGCGACATCGCAAGTCGGCGCGCATCCGCCGCTTGGATGTCCTTTCACATCGCAAGTCGGCGCGTATCCGCCGCTTGGATGTCCTGCCAACATCCCAAGTCGGCGCGTGTCCGTCCTTGGGATGTCTACATCACCTACGCGGCATCTTCCTCGCCGCCGGACTCCTCACCGCCCATATCGGGCAGATCGGACTCCGTCTGTTCGCTCTGGTAGCTACACGTTGCACAGCGGAGCTTGGTTCCTGACCGATTCTGTTTCTTGAGCAGGAACGGCGCACCGCAGTCCGGGCATGGCTCCTTGATCGGACGATCCCACGACACGAAGTCGCAGCCCTTGGCGCTGTAGTTTGAGCAGCCAAAGAACGGCGATCCACGTCGCGATCGACGCTCGGTCAAAAAGCCGCCGCAGCCGGGCTTGGGACATGTAATGCCCAGGCTCACCGGACGCGTCGTCTTGCACTCGGGATAGCGCGAACACGCCCAGAACTCACCGAAGCGACCACGTCGGAAGATCAGCTCTGCACCGCACGTTGGACACTTTTCGTCCGTCGTTGGCTCAGGAACCAGCTCGATCGTGCCGTCTTTGGTGCGGGTAAATTCCTTGGTGTTTTTGCACTCGGGATAGCCGCTGCACGCCAAGAACTCCCCGTTGCGGCCCCACTTGATGACCATCTGCTGACCGCACTTTTCGCAGACCAGCTCCGTCGGGATTTCGACCTTCTTGAGGTCTTTCATCTCGACATGCGCCTTTTCGACGTCGATCTTAAACGGTCCGTAGAACTCTTGGAGCAGCGCCAGCATGTTGCGCTGTCCTTCTTCCACGTCGTCGAGATCGTTTTCCATCCGCGCCGTAAAGTCGACGTTCAGAACGTGCGGGAAGCTCTGCACGAGCAGCTCGTTGACGCGCTTGCCCAGATCCGTCGGATGGAACCGCGTTTCCTTCTTTTCGACGTAGCCGCGATCTTGGATCGTCGACAGAATCGTCGCGTACGTCGACGGACGACCGATGCCCTTTTCTTCCAGCTCTTTGACGAGCGACGCTTCGGTAAAGCGCGGCGGCGGCACCGTAAAGTGCTGATCCGCAGCGACACCAAGCGCCTTGAGCAGCTCGCCCGGCTCCAGGCTCGGCAGCCGATCGCCATCCGTCGCAGCTTCCTGCGCCGGCGCATCCTCGTCTTCCGTCTCGGTGTAGACGAGCGTAAAGCCCGGCATGCGCAGCACTTGACCGCTCGCCCGCAGCTCGTAGGACTGACCCGCGTTCTTGACCTCGACGATCACCGTCGTTTGGTCGTAGACCGCTGGCTTCATCTGCGACGCCACAAAGCGATTCCAGACCAGCTGATACAGCTTGATCTGATCTTCGATGTCGCGCGCCTTGTCCGGGCTCTTGGCCGCTTCTTCGCGCAGCAGCTTGCGCACCGTCTCGGGATCGTACTTGGTGCTGGTCGGACGGATCGCTTCGTGCGCGTCTTGGACGTTGCCTTTTTTCGACTTGTAGACGATCGGCTCGTCGGGAACCGCGTCTTTGCCGAAGCGCTGACCGATGTAGCCGCGCACTTCCGTCAGAGCATCGGCGCTGATTCGCGTCGAGTCCGTACGCATATAGGTGATCAAACCGACGCGGCCTTCGCTGCCCAGCTCGACACCTTCGTACAGTCGCTGCGCCACGCCCATCGTGCGCTTGGCGGTAAAGCGCAGCTTCTTGGCAGCCTCTTGCTGAAGCTTGCTCGTGATAAACGGCGCCGTCGGCATCTTGCGACGCTCTTTGCGCTCGACCTGCGCCACTTTGAGCGGCACGCGCCGAAGCAGCTCAGCGATCTGATTCGCCGTCGCTCCATCGAGCCGCTCAGGCTTCTTGTCGTTGATCTTGTACAGCCGCAAAAAGAAGCGCGGAGGCGTCTTGCCTTCCACTTCCGCAGCGACGGTCCAGTATTCTTCCGACTTGAACGCGTCGATTTCCGCTTCACGCTCGACGATGATGCGCACAGCCACCGACTGCACACGACCGGCGGACAGGCCCCGACGGACCTTGTTCCACAAGATCGGCGAGATCTGATACCCGACCAGCCGATCGAGCACGCGCCGCGTCTGCTGCGCGTCGTACTTGTTTTTGTCCAGATCGGTTGGGTTGGCGATCGCTTCGGTGATCCCGCGCTGCGTGATTTCGTTAAACAGCACGCGCTTGATGTTCGCGTTCGCCGGACGAATCTCATCCGCGAGGTGCCACGCGATCGCTTCTCCTTCGCGATCAGGGTCAGGCGCCAAGTAGACAACGTCGCTGCTCTTCGCTGCTTTGCACAGCTCCGTCAGGATCTTGCCTTTGCCGCGAATGACCACGTATTCGGGCGTGAACTCGTTTTCGAGATCGACACCGATCTTCGACTTCGGCAGGTCTTTGACGTGACCGACCGACGCCATCACCTTGGCCGTGCCGCCCAGGTATTTTTCGATCGTCTTGGCTTTGGCCGGAGACTCGACCACCACCAGCATCGATCCACGCTTTCCACCGCCGCGCGCTGGAGTGGACTTTTTGCTGGCTGCCGATTTCTTGCTGGCCGCTGACTTTTTGCTGGCCGCTGACTTCTTGGTCGACGAAGCCTTCTTGCTTGGAGCCGACTTCGCATCGGCTTTTTTGCTCGCAGCGGCTGTCGCCTTCGTGCCTTTTTTGGCAGCGCTTGCGGTCTTTTTCGTCGACCCAGCACTCTTTCCGGCTGCCGCAGCAGTCGTCTTTTTCGACGCTTTGGTCGATTTTTTGGTGGCGGTGGTACTCTCCTCGTCAGACGGGGCGGTCTTCCGAGCAGACTTTGATGTGGTCGAAGACTTGGCTTGGGCCATGGCTTTCCTAGCTAAGCGGAGCATGCACGATGTACCGCCCACCCGCCAAGCGGGTACAGCGATCCATAAGCTCCAGATCAACAAGCACCGCCGCGCACCGATCCGCACTTAGGCCGGTACGCGCACACAGTTCCCCTACATCGGCGGACTCCGTGGCGAGCAGCGCGGTCCACACCGCGTAAGCTGCCTCATCGTCCGCAGTCAGCGTCTGTTCCATCGGCTTCGGTGTCGGCTGCGGCAGCGATTCCGGCAGCGTCGCAGGCATCGGCATCACGCCCTCTTGCGTCGCAGCCAGCAGCGCCAGCACATCTTCCACACCACGCACCACGCGAGCCCCCGAAGACCAGAGCGACATCATGCCTTCCGATCCTTGAAACCCGCACAGCGTCCGTCCGTAACGCAGCGCATGACGCGCCGTAATCAGCGATCCCGACTTCGCCTGCGCTTCCACCACCACGACCACATCAGCGATCGCGGCCATCAGCTCATTGCGCACCCGAAAGTGCAGCGGCAAAGGCGGCGATCCCAGCGCAAACATCGACAGCAGCAGTCCGCGCTCCGCGATCTCGTCTTGGAGCCCGGCATGCTGCTTCGGATAGCGCACATCAATGCCCGTCCCCACCACCGCGCAGGTCGATCCACCTCCACGCAGCGCGCCACGATGCACCGCCGCATCCACCCCGAGCGCACCGCCCGACACCACCACAATCCCGCGCTCCGCGAGTGCTTGACCGATCGCCAGCGCCCGCTCTTCCGCTTGCCGACTACAGGCTCGCGATCCCACCACCGTGCAGACCGGACGACCATCGAGCAGCGCTGCCCGACCGTGCAGCCACACCGAACGAGCCCGCAGCCACCGTCGCAGCCGCTGCGGATAGCGCTCGTCTTGCGGCCCGATCTCACGCGGACCGGGCATGCTTCGCAGTTCGTCGGAAGCACAGTGCTCGGTCCGATATGACAAGTCGTTAAGCGGCAAGGCATCCACGAATAGGCACTCCCTCGCAACGCGTCAAGGCACAACCGTCGAACCGACGAAAAAGTCTCGTCATTCCTCGCGGGGGAGCGCCGCACCCACATCAGGTGGGAACGCCGCGCACGTTCGCTTGCTTTGCCATCCGTTCACCCGCACAAAGCCCCAATCAGCGCCTGAAACTCGTTCATATTCGCGAAATTATTCGTATTTCATCTTTCGTTTTTCATGCATCCTATTGTCCTCGCATTGGGTCGTGACCAGTCCAGGTGGTCGTTGGCATCCTCGCTGCCGGGGGGCCCGAGTCGCGGAAAGTACCCAAGACTCGCGGAAAAGCGCAGCGCAGCCGGTGCCACCATGTGACCGAAGGGGGCCCTGGGCTGGTCACGTCCGTGCGAGCCTTGTCGATTGCGCAGCGTCAGCCTGTCGCAGCCGAGCCGTGGACAGCATCGAACCGCAAAAGTAGTTGCTCGCGACACCAAGGTTCGCTTTGCTTCGGTGACGTGTCACTGCCTCGGAGGCTGCATCGCTCGTGTCCGCGTCCACCACTGCACCGGGATTTTTCCAAGCCAGCACTGCGCCCGCGCTCAGCCTCGCCGCTCAAGTCGGTGGCTACGCGTGGTGGTACGCCGAGGTTCACGATGCCCAAGGTCGCTTCGGCTTGACGCTGATTGTCTTTGCTGGATCGGTCTTTTCGGCGGAATACGCGGCCCGTCTGCGCAGCGGCGAAGCCGTCACCGGACTTGATGTTCCCGCCGTCAACCTGGCGATCTACGAACGAACGTCTCCGACGGACCGCCCACGCCAGAAGCTGTGGGTGATGAACGAATATCCCAAGTCGTCGCTGCACACGAGCGATCACTCGATTCAGATTGAGCACACTCGCATCGTCACAGAGCCCGACGGAAGTCTGCGTATCGACCTGTCCGAGCCGAGCACGCGCTTTTTCGGCAAGCCCGGACCTCGGCTGTCTGGTCAGCTGCGCTTCGGTCCGCCGCCGCGTGTTCAGCTTCCCGTGCTGCTCGGCGAAAGTCCCAGCCACGACGCGCACTTTTGGCAGCCGCTGTCGCTGTTTTCCTCAGCCACCGTCGAGCTTCGGCTGGAAAACGAGCCGATTTCCTTTTCCGGCACCGCGTACTGCGATCACAACTTTGGCGCGGGACGACTCGAAGACTGCTTTTTGCGCTGGGGCTGGGCACACGGCTTTTCCGACGATGGTTCCGTCGGTGCTGTGGTCTATGACACGACGCTGCTCGACGGTTCGCGCCATCGCATAGGCCTGCTTTTGCACAAAGACTCCGCCGAGCCCGAGATCGTTCGCAGCCGCAAGCCGCCCTCGTCTGAGCCTCCGCTGGATGGCGAAGACTTCCTGTGGCTCAAGGTTCCGCGCGCCATGTCCGCAGGCACGCTGTTGGCACGCCGAATCCGTCGCAGTGCGCTGCTGGATGCGCCGTTTTACGCACGCTTTGGCATGGAGCTATCCGACGAAGAGCGCTTGCCCAGCATCCAGCTCCGAGGCGTCGGTGAATACCTGGATCTGACCCGCTTCCGTCGTCCCAGCTTGCAGTTTTTGCTGCGCTACAAGACCCATCAAGTCCGCGTCAGCGACGGTCCGAAGTGATCGGAAAAAGCCCTCGCAGCCTGCGTATTTTTTCTATCCGAGCCTGCGCAACAAAGCGATGATGGCAGGGCCTGATGCTCGGTGTTGTGCTGAAAACTAGCCTTGAGGTCTGGGGCGGAACGTCCCTGTTTTTTTCGCTGCTCCTCGTCGTGGGCATTCTGCGCCTGCGCAAGTCGCGTCCGACGCCACCTGCGCAGTGGCCGCCCATTGTGATCTTGCGTCCGTGCGAAGGAAACGAGCCTGGACTGTACGAAAACCTCCGATCTTCCATCGATGCGCCCTATCCCGGTCCGCGACGGGTGTTTCTGCTGGTGCCGAGCGCGTCTGATCCTGCGTATCCGACGCTTGCGCAGGTTGCGCAGCACGCTCCGCCCGAAGTTCCCGTCGAAGTGCTGCTGACCAGACCGGAAGCGCGTCACAACCGCAAGGTCGCGCAGCTCGCGATGGGACTTTCGCGATCGACGGAGCCGATCATCATCACCGCCGACAGCGACGTTCGCATGGGAGACTCCGACCTGCCGACGCTGGTGTCGATGGTCTGTGGCGCGCCGACCTCGTCAGTGTCCAAGCAAGCCGTCGGAATTGCCTTTGCGTCGCCGGTGGAAGAAGCGCCGCGCACACGCTGGGATCGCGTCTCGGCAGCGCTCGTCGGAGGTTCCGCACAGAACTTCATGGCGCTCTACGGGCTGTATCGGCTGATCGGCGGTGTCCCGAGCATGGCGGGTGCGCTTCTGGCGATTTCTCGACGGGCGCTGTCTGAAATCGGCGACTTCCAAGGCGTCCGCACCATCCTCGGCGAAGACTATGAGCTGGCGCGACGGCTGTGCGAGGCTGGTTATTCCGTCGAGCTAAGCCCGCTTCCAGCCCGCTGTTCCGACGGAGGTCGCAGCCTACGAGGTGTGATCGCGCGCGTCGGTCGCTGGCTGATGGTTGTCCGCGCCCAGCGTCCGCTGCTGCTCCTCACGTATCCGATTTTTATGGCTGCGACGCCACCGCTCGTGCTGGCGAGCCTGTTTCTACGGACCCCGCGCCTGTCGCTGTTCGCCTGTGCGCTGTGGAGCAGTCGTACGCTGCTTTCCTATCTTCTGCGACGAGCGCAAGGCCTTCGCCCGACCGTCTTGCAAAGCGCGCTCGAGGTGCTGTCCGCTGAGCTGCTTCTGTGGGCGGGGCTCGGTAAGGCGCTCGCAACCCGACAGGTCAGCTGGCGCGGCTATCGCTTTCGCATCGCGCGTGGCGGCCACATGATTCCCGAAGCGCAGTCACCGCCGGTCCGAACCTAAGCGCCGCCCGATCGCTACTTGGGACCCAGCTGCGTCAGAAGCTCGCTCACATCGGGAGGAATCGTTCCACCCGACTGCTTGTGCATCAGCAAAAGCTTCAGCACCGCGCGCGCCGCTTCCGCCACCAGATCCGGTCCCGCGCTATGAACCGATGTCGAAGAGACCACCGCCGCCGTCTGGCTGACCGCTGGCTGTACCGGAGCTTGCGCCGCAACAACAGGTTCTGCCGCAACCGGGCTCGCCGCAAACAGCGCCAACACTTCTGCCGGATGCTTCCAGACATCGACGCGCGGGAATGCGTGCGTCACCACACCTTTTGCATTGAGGATGAAGGTCATGCGCGCGGTGTTTTCGCCCCGCAGCGCGCCCCACTCCTCACAGATGCGACGGCTCGAGTCACACAGCACGTCGAAGTTTAGGCCCTGCTCTTTGGCAAAGGCGGTGATCTCAGCGCCCGGACTGGAGGTGATTCCCACCACCCGCACCCGTCGCTTGAGCAGCTCTGGCATCACGTCGCGAAAGCCGATCGCTTCCCGCACACAGCCCGGCGCGCCCGCCTGAGGAAAGAAGTACACCACCACATGATCGGCGTCGGCGGTCAGGCGCCCGAGCTGCACCATGTGCTGGTCTTGGTTATAGAGAGCGAAGTCTGGTCCGAGATCACCTACTGCTGGCATGGTTTTCAATATTACTAAATTTTACAAACAGTAATCCATCTAACCATCCATGGGCGAAGACGTATGTCGCAGTGGGAGCCCAGACGACCCCAGCGATCGCACACAACGCACGGCAACAGAGGCTTATGTGCGTATTGATTGCGTTTTTATCAACCACCTTTCTGTGCAACATCTCAGCTGACATAATAACTTCGGCGAAGCTCTCTGGACGGTAGCAAATTCAGCATCATTCTAACCCCTTATTGACGTTCTTATCTTGTTTTCCCCTACCTCCTGGGCTCTTCCCTGGCTGCTATGCGCTAAGCATCAACCCATGGACCGCGATCAGGAGGCATTCGGAATGAAGAGACACTTCCTTGCGCTGCTCTCAGCAACCTATTTGTTAATTGGTTGTGAGGCTGAACCAAAGACCAGTCTGGATCAGGATCAGACCCAGCAGGCTGGTATCGGCTGGAATGGCATCAGCTGGAATGGCATTGGCTGGAACGGCATTGGCTGGAACGGCATTGGCTGGAACGGCATTGGCTGGAACGGCATCGGCTGGAACGGCATCGGCTGGAACGGCATCGGCTGGAACGGCATCGGCTTTAGCAACACCTCGGTTCCGACGGACTGGGGTCTGAACGCTTGGATCAACGCGCCGGGCATCTCGGCAGCGGAGCGAGAGGCCCGACTGAGCGGCCTCGCGTACTGGACCGGCTGCGCCTGCGCCAGCACCGACAACGTCCGCTGGCGAGGCAACAACCCCGCGACCCCCGGCGTCACCGAGACGCGCTACTTCCGAGGCAACTTCAACCTTGCTCCGACGTGGTGCCGAGGCACAGGCACGGTCCCGATTGGCGAGCAGCAAGCGGTGTCTGCCTGCTTGATCTCCCGCGTCAACACCCAAGGCGTTCACAACGCGCTGTCGATGCGCGGAATGGATGACTCGCTCAAGCTCGGCGACAACGAAAAGCTGTTCATGGCGTATCCCGAGGGCCAGTTCTGGGGCAACATCTGGGACGAAAAGAAGTACATCCTCAACCCCGTGACGGGCGCGTACTACGCAAACCCGCGCGCCTTCGCCTGCTACTTCCCGGATGCGGGTGGACTCAGCTCATCGCTCAATCGCGACCTTCAGATCATCATCGGACGTGACTGCGAGTGGGGTGGCTGCGACTCGCACCTAAAGACCACGAACCTGTGCAATAAGAGCGGCAGCATCGACGGCGCGTATTCGCAGGCCTACGCCGACGCGGGGCTGTCGGTCCCGATCACGCCGACCAGCGACCCCGCCCAGAGCTACAGCGGACTCAACCGAAGCTCGCTCAACAGCTACCAGGACGTCGTCTCGGGCACGGAAAACACCCAGATCTACGGCAAGTCGTTCCGTCAGATGTCGATCTTCCTCGGCGCGTGGGCGGACCTTGAAATCGAAAACTGGAAAGACGGCCTGTATCAGTGCGACTCGACGTGCGGCACCAAAGACGGCTGCACCTGCTACGACAGCTACTGCCGAGGCGGCGAAGGCAGCCAATACGGCGAGCCGCTGCGCTGCGAGACCCCCGGCGTCTGCAACAACTGCCAGACCATCGTTCGCGCCGACACCACCAAGTGCGGAGCCTCCGCTGCCTGCAAGAGCCCCACCGACTGCGTTCGCGGTCGCAAGCTGGTGGAGCTAGACGCAAGCTGCTGGATCAACATCCAGTTCACGCGCCCGTGGGATCTGCTGACCGGAGCCTACGTGAGCGGCAACGCCAACCCGCACAAGGCCGGCACGCTGACGTTCCGCTACTCAAACGGCACGCCCAGCGACCTGAGCATCCAGATTCGCGACCAGATCCGCAGCCTACCGATTCCCGGCAGCGGCTTTGCCACCACCGATAGCTGGGACAAGTACGCCGTCAAGTCCATCTATCCCATCTATCCGGGTCGCACGACGTTTGGCAGCACCGTTCCAGCCATCGAAATCGCCATCGCGGGAGCCCCAGGCTCGACCTTCCCGCACCTCGACTATGCGCAGCTGTTCGTCGGACCTCCGATGGGCGTAAGTCCGCGTGAGCTGTACTGGAACACCAAGCCGATCGCGCTCGATCCCAAGGCACCGACCTGCACCAAGATCACCGTCGATGCCACCACTGACTTTGCCACCGCCAACTTCGTGCGCATCCTTCCGCAGCTGAGCGGCGTCGACATCAGCGAGGTCAAGGTCTACGTCACCCACGGCGACCAGACCGAGTACTACAAGCCGTCTGATTCCAAGGAAGAGCCCCTGTGGTCGAGCTGGATGGAGTCGTTCTTCGATCACGCGCCCAGCCGTGAAGACTGGGTGGTCTGCGTCGATAGCGGCGGAGCCAAAGGCAGCCTGGATGCCGTCTACCTAGAGTTTCAGCAGAAGTAGCCCGCGCAAGTCCTTCGCTCGTTCCCACCGACGCAAACCCCGCTCGTCCCGCCCCCTTCGACCCGCCGGCTGCTCCCCGCGCTAGCGAGTCGCCAGCTTGCGAGACTCCGCCAGCAGCGGTCCCAGCCGTCGCGTCAGCAGCGGATCGCTCTGTACCGCTTGCGTCAGTGCATGTCGCGCCGCTTCCGCCGCCGTCACCTTCTGCATTCCAGGAGGCTCCGACCGAGCGCGCTCCAGCTCCAGCTCGCCCAGCGTCGCCTGCGCCAGCGCGTGATTCGGATTCACCGCAAACACCTTCCCCACCGCCACTTTTCCCGCCAAGAGCCACGCTGCCCGCTGCTTCGCCTTGCCATCGTCGCTCTGCAACAGCCGCAGATACGTCTCCGCCACCGTCTGCCACGCGTCGGGATACATCTCGGGACTCTGGGTCGCTTCCAGCGCCTTTTCGAGCGCCCGCAGCAGCACATCCCGCGTCGGCTGCTTCGCCAGCTCTGCCAGCTTCGCATCCAGCCACACCCGCTGCGCCGCCAGCGTCCGGCACATCGCATCCTGCCCGTTCATCCCCAGACAGCGCGCGATCGACTGATCCGCCGCGAGCAGCGCCGTCGCCGCATCTTGCTTCCGTCGCAGCTTTTCCTGCGCATCCAGCACATGAAACAGCGCCGCGTTCTGCTCCAAATCCAAAAACGACCCACCCA
>CALMML010000485.1 GCA_937868485.1 uncultured Myxococcales bacterium
GCTTGCGGGCTTCCGAGATCGCGATGTGCTCTTTCTTGGCGTCGATGACGTAGATGGCCGACGGAAGGTCGGTCATGTTCTTGATACCGCCGAGCGCCTTTTCCAGCTTGTCGCGCTCGCGCATCTTCATCAGAACTTCCTTCTTCGCGAGACGCTCGAAGGTGCCGTCCTCAGCCATCTTTTCCAGGCTCTTCAGTCGGTCGATCGAGCCCTTCACGGTGCGGAAGTTCGTCAGGGTGCCGCCGAGCCAGCGGTTGGTGACGAAGAACTGACCGCCGCGCGCGCACTCCTGCTGGATGACTTCCTGGGCCTGCTTCTTGGTGCCGACAAACAGCAGTGAGCCGCCGGCGGCCACCGTGTTGACGATGAAGTTGAAGGCGCGGTTGAACAGCCGCACCGTGTGCTGCAGGTCGATGATGTGGATGCCGTTGCGGGCCCCGAAGATGTAAGGCTTCATCTTGGGGTTCCAGCGCTTCGTCTGGTGACCGAAGTGAACACCGGCCTCCAGAAGCTGCCGCATGGTGATCGGCGCTTCGGGGTTGTCCGGGGAGTTGTCCTGGGTCTCGACTTCGGTCTGGTTCTCGCTCATCGTAGCTCCTTCGTTTGGTCCTCCGCCGAGCTTGGTGGCACTCGCCACCGACGCGCAATCACCGATGTAATCGGAACGAAGACGCGTAAAACTGTCTCGACGTGTGTGATGTCAATCAACCAAAAGCCTTGAGTGCTTATCACGACGACACACCAAAAGGCAAGCGGCTACACGGGCTTAGCGGTACCGCAGCGTCTGAGGTTGGCCTTGTCACGCGCAGCACAGGCTTGCACTGGTCACAAGACCGCTCCGCACGCTCAAAGTACGGCCACTACTGCGCCTACTGCCGCTCCGCACGCTCAAAGTACGGCCACTACTGCGCCTACTGCCGCTCCGCAAGTTCAAAGCACGGCCACTACTGCGCCTACTGCCGCTCCGCAAGTTCAAAGCACGGCCTTTGACTTCGCGTGCAGCCACTCCACATGGACAAAGCAGCGCTTGGACCTGGCATGGTGCGGCTTGGCGTAGGCAAAGCGCAGCGTGGGCTTGGCGTAGTGCGGCTTGGCGTGGGCAAAGCGCAAGCGTCGACTTGTCTAGCGCGCGCTGCTGCCAGCCAAGCGCAAGCGCTGAAGCGGTGGGGCGCACTGCGAACCGGACAACGCGCAGTGTGGGCGGGGTAGGCGACAGCAGCTGGGTGCTAAGACAGCGACAGCATCTTGTCGATCGGCGCTTTGGCGGCAAGGCGCAGGTCTTCGGGCAGGATCAGCTGAGGCGTCAGGTCACGCAGCGCCAGATAAATCTTTTCCGGCGTGTTCTTGCGCATGTGCGGACACTCATTGCAGGCGCAGCCGCCTTCCGCCGGGGCTGGAATAAACGTCTTGTTCGGGGCGCGCTTCTGCATCTCGTGAATGACGCCTGGCTCGGTGACGATGATCAGCTCACTTGCAGAACAGTCGACCGCGTACTTGATGAGCGCCGAGGTCGAGCCGACAAAGTGCGCATGCGACAGGATTCGCTCTTCACACTCAGGATGGGCCAGGATGTGCGCGCTTGGATGATCGAGCTTGAGCCGGACCAGCTCTCGCTCGCTGAAGATCTCATGCACCTGACACGCACCCGGATAGACGACCATGTTGGTGCGCCCGGTCTTCTTCATCAGATAGCGCCCCAGGTGCTGATCGGGTGCAAACAAGATCGGCTGCTCAGGAGGATACGAGCGCAGGATCTTTTCCGCATTCGACGACGTCACAATGCAGTCAGACATCGCCTTCACCGCTGCCGAGCAGTTGATGTAGCTGACGGTGACATGATCCGGGTACTTGCGCTGCCAAGCGCCAAGCTGCTCAGGACGACAGCCATCGGCGAGCGAGCACGACGCCGTCATATCCGGTACAAGCACGGTGCGGCTCGGGTTGAGGATCTTGGCCACCTCTGCCATGAAGTGAACGCCAGCGAAGACGATGACGTCAGCCTGCGTCTTCTGGGCAGCCTGGGCCAGCTGTAGCGAGTCCCCCACAAAGTCAGCCAGATCTTGGATCTCTGACTCTTGGTAGTAGTGCGCGAGGAGGACAGCGTTGCGCTCTTTCTTGAGGCGCAAGATTGCTCCGTCGAGGTCCGAGGGGATGGGGGAAGCAGGCCGTGGCTTGGGAGAAATCGGGACGAGCGGTTCCATGGTTTTGCGGCTCTTTGTGCGGCGCGGATGTTAGCATTCGCGCATGGCCAACGTGCTGATTATCGACGACAACGAAACCATGCGGGAAGGAGTGGCGCAGGTCGTTCGACGAATGGGCCACAAGGTCTGTGCTTCTGCGTCGGGTAGCGAGGCGCTGGCCATCTTCAGAAAGACACCGGCGGACTTTGTGATCACCGACTTGAAAATGAACGGCATGGACGGGCTGGAAGTCCTGCGTCGCATCCGCGAGCTGGACCCAGACTGCCCCACGCTGCTGATGACAGCCTACGGAACGGTCGAGGCTGCCGTCGAAGCCATGAAGCAAGGCGCGATGGACTTTCTCACCAAGCCGTTTGCGCCCGAGGTGGTGCGGCTAAAGGTCGAGCGAGCGCTGGAGCTGCGGGCAGCCCGTCGGATGAGCGAGCGGCTGCGGGCGGAAAACGATCAGCTCCGCGAGACCGAAGGCGAACAGCAAAAGACGCTGGTTGGCGCGACCGAAGCGATGCGCAGGCTTCACGAGCAGATCGCGAAGGTGGCCAAGACCGATGCCTCGGTGGCGATCTACGGAGAGTCGGGAACCGGCAAAGAGCTGGTGGCGCGGGCCATTCACCTGCTCAGCCGTCGCAGCCAAGGTCCATTTATCAAGGTGAACTGCGGGGCCATTGCCGAGACGCTGCTGGAAAGTGAGCTGTTTGGGCATGAGCGCGGCGCGTTTACGGGAGCGATCAAGCGGCGACTCGGGCGACTGGAGCTGGCAGACGGCGGGACGCTGCTGCTCGATGAGATTGGCGAGATCTCTGCGGCGATGCAGGTGAAGCTGTTGCGGGTGCTCCAAGAAGGCACGTTCGAGCGCGTCGGTGGAGAGCAGACCATCAAGGTGGACTTGCGCATCTTGTCGGCCACGCACCGCGATCTGCCCAAGCTCATCAGCGAGGGAAAGTTCCGCGAAGATCTGTTCTATCGCTTGCAGGTGGTGCCGCTGACGGTGCCTCCGCTGCGTGAGCGACGCGCAGACATCCCAGAGCTGTGCCGACACTTCATTGCCAAGCACGGACCGCGCTGCAATCCGTCGGTCACCGCGATTGCGGAAGACGCACTAACGAGGCTGTACGCGTATCACTTCCCCGGCAACGTCCGTGAGCTGGAAAACGTGGTGTCGCAGGCGATGGTGTTCTGCGAAGGAAACACCATCACGGCGGCTGCACTGCCCGCTCACATCCGAGGCGAGGAAGCACCGCCGCGTGGTAGCACCGATCTGGGAAGCCTGGAGCTACCGAGTGACAGCATGACGCTGCCCGAGATCCTCGACGATCTGGAACGGCAGCTCATCCTCAAGGCGTATCGAGAGGCCAAGGGCGTCAAGACGGAGACAGCGCGGCTGCTCGGGATCAAGCCAAGCGCGCTGTACTACAAGCTGGACAAGTACGGGATTGCGTAAGGCGAGCTGGACGGCGCGGCGCTAGCCGATGAGCAGGCCGCCGTTCACACGGAGAACCTGGCCGGTGATGTAGCTTGCGCGAGGGGAAGCAAGGAAGGCAACGGCTTCGGCCACGTCTTCCGGTGCGCCAATCCGTCCGAGCGGAATCTGCGCGGTCAGCTTCTGGCGGGCATCTCCCTGGACGTGCTGCTGGGTCATGTCCGTCTCGATAAAGCCTGGCGACACAGCGTTTACGGTGATCCCGCGTGAGGCCAGCTCTCGGGCCAAGGTCCGCGTCATGCCGATCAGTCCTGCCTTGGCTGCGACGTAGCTGACCTGACCTGTATTGCCCATCTCACCAACCACGGAAGTCAGGTTGATGATCCGTCCCGACTCTTTGGCCTTGAGGAGCAGCCGCGAAGCCGCTCGGCTCAGATAGAACGCTGACGACAGGTTCGTTTCGATGACCTTGTGCCAGTCTGCGGTCTTCACCCGCATCAGCAGTCCATCGACGGCCACGGCGGCGTTGTTCACCACCACATCCAGGCGTCCGTGCTGCTCACCGATGGCTTTGACGGCAGCATCGACGGCAGACTCGCTAGAGACATCGAACTGAGACAGGGCGGCGTTGTCTTCGCCCAGCTCTGCGCGGGTCTGCTGCGCTGCCGCTTCATTGGCGACGTAGTTTACGACGACGAACAGACCGTCACGCACCAGCGCTTTGGCAATGGCGCGACCGATACCACGCGAAGCGCCAGTGACCAGCGCGACGCGACGTTCAGAGGAAGAAGTTGTCATGAAGTGCTCGCTTCGGTTTGAAGAAGAGTTCGGACCCGCTCACGTCGCTTGGGGCGCGACAAGCTCGGCCACTGCGGCAAGTCCCGTCGGGTCCGCAAAGCCAGCCAGCGCAACGCTCGGCGCGATTCGCTTCACCAGACCTTGTAGCACCTTGCCAGGGCCGACCTCGATGACGGCGGTGGCGCCCAGGCTCACCAGTCGCGACACGCAGCCTTCCCAGCGAACGGTTCCCGCGACCTGACGGACCAGCCGATCGCGCACCGCGTCCGCATCGTCCTGCGGATACAGCGCGGCATCGATGTTGGCAACGACAGGAATCTTGGGCACAACGATCGAAACCTGGGCCAGCTCTGTCGCGAGCTGTCGCGCGGCGGGCTCCATCAACGCCGAGTGAAACGGCGCAGACACCGGCAGTGCTTTGACGAGCTTGCAGCCCTTCTGCTTGGCCATCACCATCGCGCGCTCGACTGCCGGTTTGTGACCCGAGATCACGACCTGGCCAGCACCGTTTTCGTTGGCCGCTTGGACTTTTTCCGTGTCCGTCGAAGACTCAGCGCACAGTGCGGCCACGTCTGCGCTAGACAAGCCGACGAGCGCCGCCATCGCACCGAGTCCTTCAGGAACAGCCTGCTGCATGAAGCGGCCTCGCAAGTGAACCAAGCGAACCGCGTCGGCAAAAGCCAGGCTCTGAGCCACCACCAGCGCGGAATACTCCCCGAGCGAGTGACCGGCACACAGCGCAGGCGAAAGGCCAAGCTCTCGTCGCAGAACTTCTGCCGCAGCCACCGCGCAGGTCAGCAGCGCGGGCTGGGTGTTTTCGGTCCGCACCAGATCGGTGTCGGGACCGTCGAAGCACAGCGCCGAGATCGAGTATCCAAGCGCATCATCGGCACGCTGAAACAGCTCGCGAATGTACGGGAACTGCTCGGACAGGGCCTTGCCCATACCAACGTGCTGCGAGCCCTGACCGGGGAATACGAAGGCAACCTTGTGCATCGGATCCTCTTAGAGACGGACGACGGTAGCGCCCCAGGCCAGTCCAGCCCCGAGCGCCGTAAACAGCAGGCGGTCCCCGCGCTTTACCTTGCCCATGCGAATCGCTTCATCCAGCGCAATCGGCACCGACGCACTGGAGGTGTTGCCGTAGCGATCGATGTTGATGAAGAACTTGTCCATCGGCAGATCCAGCCGCTGCGCGACCGCTTCAACGATCCGCAGGTTGGCTTGGTGCGCGATGACCAGATCCACATCTTTTGGGGTCAGGCCGTGCTGGGACAGCGCGGTCAGGCACGACGAGGCCAGGTTGCGCACGGCGTTGGTGAAGATCACCTTGCCGTTCATGTGGATGAAGTGCTTGCCTTCGGCGAGGGTCTGTTCCGACGTCGGATACAGCGAGCCACCGCCAGGAATCATCAGCGCTTCGGCCTGGGTTCCGTCTGCGAACAGGTGGACCGACTGAACGCCGAGCCCAGCTTCCTGCTCCTCTTCGGTACATAGCCGCAGAATCGCTGCGCCCGCACCGTCGCCAAACAGCACGCAGGTGTTGCGATCTTGCCAGTTGACGTAGCCCGACAGGACCTCGACGCCGCACAGCAAGATGTGACGATACAGCCCGCTGCGCAGCAGTCCTTCTGCCACAGCAAGGCCATAGATAAAGCCGCCACACGCCGCCGACAGGTCAAAGGCCGCGCTATTTTGCGCCGCACCGACCTTGCGCTGAACATAGACCGCGCACGACGGCAGCGGCATGTCCGGGCTGATGGTGGAACAGATCACCGCGTCGATTTCTTTGGGCGAAATCCCGGCGGCTTCACACGCTGCCGTTCCCGCACGCGCGGCGAGGTCCGAGGCAGCCTCTTCTCCCCGCTTGACGGTGTGACGGGTGCGAATCCCGGTGCGCTCACGAATCCACGCATCCGAGGTATCGACGATTTTGCTGAGATCGTCGTTGGTCACGACTTTCTCGGGAACACCACGGCCCGTACCGACGATGCGAATGCGTCGCAGGCCGGGCTGTGGTTGGGTTACAGGACGTTCACTACCTTGTGTATGAGGGTCGTCACTCATTCAGCCTCCGGTTGGCTGGTTTTCGGATCGGTGCTTGCCGAGCCATCGGCGAAGCGATGTGCGATAACGGCAGCTTGGGTCGACTCAATCAGCCCTGACTGGACGTGATCTTCGGCGACTTGCACTGCGCGTGCGATCGCCCGGGCGCTGGCGCGTCCGTGGCAGATGATCGCTACACCATTTACACCAAGCAAGGGGGCTCCACCGCGTGCATCGACATCGACCACGCTGCGCAGCGACTTGAGCGCCGGCATCATGAGGAGCGCTCCCAGCTTGGCCAAAGGAGACCGCTCGACTCCACTACGGAGCAGATCGGCCAAAAAGCGGCCCGCACCTTCAGCGGTCTTTAGGACCACATTGCCGGTAAAACCGTCGGTCACAACGACATCAAGCCCGCCTTCGCGCAGCTCATGTCCTTTGGGACGACGGTATTGGAACAGATCACGGCCTTCGACGTACCCGACGTACTCAAAGGCCGCGCTTGGATGTGTAGTCAGCAGCGCATGCGCTTCCCGCAACAGAGCGGTGCCTTTGCTGGCTTCTTCGCCATTGGACAAAAGGCCCACCCTCGGACGAAGCCGAGGCGACGTCGCTCGCAGCTTGGCAAACTGCGCCCCGAGCACAGCAAACTGCGCCAGGGTCTGCGGCTTCACGTCGACATTGGCTCCGGTATCGAGCAGCACGCACTGACCGATCGTTGGCCCGACTCCAAAGAGTCCTGGTTCCAGCGTCGGCATCGTGACGGCGATCCCTGGACGATCGAGACCTTTCATTCGCCCAAGAACAAACAAACCACACGCCAGCATCGCCCCGGAGTTACCCGCCGAGACGATCGCTTGTGCCTCGCCGCGACGAACCAGCTCAAAGCCGACTCGCATCGACGACTGACGCTTCTTTCGCACGGCTTGCCCGGGATGATCATCCATGGTGATCACCTCAGAGCAGTGACGAATGGGAATGCCAAGGCTTGACGCACCGAGCTTGTCTAGCTCTGCGCGCAAACGAGGCTCGTCGCCAAGCAGGATGACACGCGAGCCATGCTCGCGTACTGCCGCCACGGCCCCCATGACTTCAGGGCCCGGCGCGTTGTCGCCCCCCATGGCGTCGATCGCGATGACAGATGCCATCGGAGGCGCCATCTACAAACTACGCCTTCTCGGCAGGGGCCTCGTTTTCAGTCGGCTTCGGGATCACGACCCGGCCTTCCTTGGCGGGACCGTACCAGCCGCACGCGTCACAAATGCGGTGAGGCATCTTCGCGGCACCGCAGTTGGGGCAGTTCGAGGCTGCCGGGGTCGCCATCTTCATCCACTGCGCGCGACGCGAGTCACGTCGAGCACTCGATTGTCTTCTTTTCTGAACGGCCATGTTGCTGTGATCTCCAGGCTGATGTGAGAGTGAGTGTGAGGTTAGAGCTTTACGTCGCGAAGCGCCGAAAAAGGCGACAGCTTGCCGACAGGCTGGCAGGAGCATTCGCCCTGGTTTCTGTCAGCGCCGCAGAGAGGACAAAGTCCGCGACAGTCCTCGTTACAGTACACGGTGATGGGCACCGCGAGGATGATGTACTCGCGCACGATCGGTAAGAGATCGATGGTCTCACCGTCGTGGTGGGCATAGTCCACGTCATCGACGTCTTCGTCGTCTTCTTGCCGCGACGCTTCACCATCTGAAGCAGCCAGCGACGATGACGGAGGCACAAACACAGTATGAACCCGCTGGTTCACATCCACCTGAGCCGGTCCGAGACAGCGCTGACATGGCAAGCGAATCTCGCCAGTCAGCGTTCCGTCGCACAGCACGGTCACGTTGTGTTTGCTCAGCTCAGCGGTCAGGTGCAGAGCAGAGTGATCGACGTCGACATCCATATCGGACAGCGCGTCGGAAACAAGCTCGGCAGCAAGCGCACAGTCGATGTGCTTGCCCTTGTTTTCAAGGTCTTTCAGCCGAAAGCTCAGTTCTGTCATACCCATTACGCCTTGTTGGAAGTCGCATCATAGAAAGACGAGTCTTTCTGTCAAGATGGCCGTTCGGTAGCGCTTGAGATTGAGCCTTTGGCGGCTAAGATGCCGACCATGTCCAGCTTTGTGGTCTCAGCAGCCGATGATGACAAGACGCTCGCGGCCTTCTTGCGCCAGCAGCTAGATGTTTCGTGGACCTCTGCGCGCACGATGTGTGAGCGTCACAAAGTCTCGATCGATGGCCACTTGGCCGCCGATCCAGCGCGACGCGTGCGGGTGGGACAGCAGATTTCGATCGATCCCAACGCGAAGCGACCGCTGGCCCCGGCGATCCAAAAAGCGCAAGAGCGCATCATCTTTGAAGACTCGCAGCTGTTGGTGGTGAACAAGCCGGCGGGGATTTCGAGCGTGCCGTACGAGCGCGACGAAAAAAGCACCGCGATGGATCTGATCCGCGACGCGTGGCGGGCGCAGGGACGCAAAGCCACCGATCAGCCGCTGTATGTCGTGCATCGCATCGACAAAGACACGTCGGGGCTGCTGATGTTTGCCAAGACACGCCCGGCGGAGCGAGAGCTTCAGCAGCTGTTTCGGCATCACGACATCCGACGGCGCTATCTGTGCGTGGCTCACGGCTACTGCATCAGCCGCACGATCGAAAGCTACCTCATCAAAGATCGCGGCGACGGACTGCGCGGATCGCTGGCGCAGTGGAAGGTCGATCTCGGACACGGCGGACGGCTGGCGCTCACGCACCTGGAAGTGACGGAGCACATCGGCACCGTAGCGACGGTCTGTTCGGTGCAGATTGAGACGGGCAAGACCCATCAGATCCGCATTCACCTGGCCGAAGCGGGTCATCCGATCGTCGGCGAGCGCGTCTACATTCGTGACTTTACGCGCCGAGGCCAGACCGCCCTGCCCTGCAGTCGACTGCTGCTGCACGCCGAGACGCTCGGCTTTGTGCATCCGATCACCGGGGAAGATCTGATGTTCCAGCAAGATCCGCCGCTCGACTTTACGGAGTCGATCAACCGTCTGCGATCGCAGGCGCGCAAAGAACAAGCGGCGGTGCAGGCGCAGACGCATCACCCGGCGCGATAGCAGCAGCGACGCTCATCCATCAAGATGAGCGAACGCGGGACGCAGCTTGTCGTAGGTGGCTTGCAGGTGCTCGCTGATCACGCGAACGTCGCCTGTGACGGGCATGAAGTTGGTGTCACCGTTCCAGCGCGGCACGATGTGAAAGTGGCAGTGCTGATCGATGCCCGCGCCAGCGACGCGACCGAGGTTCATGCCGATGTTGCAGCCGTGGGCCGATAGCTCGCGACAGAGGATCTGCTGGGCCTGGCGAAGCAGCTCGCAGGTGGCTTGATACTCGTCGGCGGACAAGGCAGACAAGTCCGCGCCGTGTCGCCTGGGGATGACCATGATGTGGCCGCTGTTGTAGGGAAAGCGGTTCATGATGACGAAGGCGGACGGGTTACAGCTCAAGATCAGGTTGTCTGCGTAGCGCGTCGATCCTTCGGCGGGAAAGCGACAGAAGATGCACTCTTGGCTGCCCTGCTCGCCCGTCGCTTGCAGGATGTACGCCATGCGCCACGGGGCCCACAATCGGTCCATGCTGGTTCCTTTGTTGGTTTTCGTGACGGTCAGCGAAGCAGCATCGCCGCAGTCACGCCGCCCAAGATAACAGCGCAGAGCACGGCGACAAGTAACCACGCTGGCACGGACTTGGCGGGCGGACTCTTTTGCACAGCAGCCACGGGAGTCGCAGCCGATGGCGAGTGCTCTTTTTCACTGAACATGCGCGTCTCGTTGGCACGCATCTCGGTCGTGGGCATGGCTTGCGCGACTTCGGCCAGCTTGGCAGCGAGCTGCTCGGGCGGAAGCATCACGGTCTTGGGCTCCAGGTTGCGCAGCGCGTGCAGCTTGTCGACCACCTCAGCCATCGAGGGCCGATCCGTCGGCTTTTTGCTGAGCATCTCGGTGACAAGCTGCGTCACCGGCTGGGCCACGTCGGGCGCACGGACTGGCAGCGGCGGCAGCGGTTCCAAGATGTGCATCGCAATGACATCGCCCGGTGAGGTGCTCACAAACGGTGGCGCACCGGACAGAAGCTGATACAGCACCACACCGAGCGAATAGACATCGGCGCGCTCGGTCACTTCGACCCCGCCTCGACACTGCTCGGGAGCCATGTACGTCGGCGTTCCTACCAAAAGCCCCGTCGCTGTCTGTACGCCTGGTAGCGTCTCTCCCGCTGCGGCAGCCACCGCCTTGGCGATCCCGAAGTCGAGGATCTTGACCCGCTCCCCACCCGGCACCGTGTCATCGGCCACCATCAGCACGTTATCTGGCTAAGTGTTGGGTCGATCGGGCTCGTCGAAAAAAGGACAAAACAAGGGCAACCGGAAGTGGGCGGGAAGGCGAGATGTCGACGTCAAGCGCCGGGATCGAAGCGACTTACGGACAGCGCATCAGCGGCGCCAGCGGCGTCAGCGGAGCCACACCCAGCGACGAAACCATGCCGTCATAGGTCGTCAGGTTGCTGCGCAGCACATCGACGATCTCGGCGTAGGTCTGGTTCAGCTTGTTCTGCGTCGAGCTTTCCGCGACACACAGGAACTTGGTCGCGCCACACAGTGAAAGCTCCTCACAGCCGGGCGTGCTCGGGGCTGCGGCCTTCAGTTCCAGCGTTCCATAGAGCGGTTTTCCATCGACCATCACCAGATCCAAGTCACGCGGCGACGCGGTCAGCAGCGAGGCATACGACTGCGACGGATCGATCCGCGCCAGGACCAAGTCCGCACGCTTGCCAACCTCCAGCGAGCCCAGCGAGGCATCGACCCCAAGCGCTCGCGCCGCATCAATCGTCACCATGTCAAACAGACGCTGCGCCGACAGAACGCCGTTCCACTTGCTCTGGCTGACCTGATTGGCGACGCGAAGCTCATCGAGCAGGTTCACGCTGCCACCGAGCGACCAGTCCGGAGCCAGCGCGATCGTCTTGACGCCCGCCAAGAGCGCAAGATCGATGCGCGTCGTGTCGTTATAAAGAAACAGGTTCGACTTGGGCGACCAGATGAGCCGCATGCCAGCGACGGCCATCTTCGAAAACTCTGCTTCTCCAAGCGCCGTTCCGTGCACGATCGAAGTCTGCGGCGCGAGCAGACAGCCCGACATGCGACTTTCCAGCGTCGCAAACTCATTGCGCGCGGTGGCGTTGATTCCTTCGGCGACATGTACCGCGTACGCATTACAAGTGCCCGCTGCATAGGCATTGCAGATCGTCTGCGCACCACTTGCGGAAGGAACCGAGATCGCCGTGCGGAGCAGATCGGTCCCAAGCCCGTTTCGTGAGGTATCAATCGTGCGAGCCAGCGACGAATAACAGGCCAGATCAACCGCTCCCGGCGCGAGCGTAAACGATGTGGTTCCGGCAATCAGCGCTTTGAGCTCTGCGTACTTGTCGATCTCACAGCGCAGATCCACCGGCGAGGTCACATCCTTGTTCAGATACTGCTTGGCGTCGAGCACCTGCTGATAGCGCGTGTCCGAAGTCCAGTCGTTGTGGCTTCCGTAGAACCTGCCGGGATTCCAGTCGTCTTCATCAAAGATGTTGAACAGACCGTGGTTGTGACCGTCGAGCATGCCGGGAAAGATGACGCCGCCGGTTCGGATCACAGTGGCTCCTGCGGCGCCTGCGGCACTTGCACAGCTTTCTGCAACGCAGGTGATGAGGTTTCCTTCGACCAGCAGTTCTCCGACGAGCGGACCTTGCGGCAACAGGAGCGTTCCGCGCAGCAGGAAGCGACCAGATGCCCCCGGTGTGATCTCCGGCGGACTCTTCGTCCACGTCGGATCAGGATCCGGCATTGGATCGTCTCCGCTTCCTCCGGTTGGGTCACCGCCCGAGCAGCCGGACAGCGACAGAAAGCCAGCGAGCAAAGCGGACAAGATACGGCCTTGCGTGTGCATCGCGCCCCCTTCTTTGCGACACGGTTCCTTTCTATGATGAACGCAAGTGCTGGCCGAAACCACCACCGTCCGCACAAGCGGTACGACAGCGTGGTCACGACGGAGATCTCATCCGCCACCCAGGTCCGGTGTGCGCACAGCCAAGCGACGCGGACAAAAGCCCGGAATCACAAACAGCGCAACGTGAAAGGGAAGCGGACGCAGCGACAGAAACTACGGAGGCGGAAGGCTCGGTGGATCAAGCGCAGGCTCTGACGATTCATCATCTCTTCGCGCATACAAGAGCGTCAACAGCTGCTGATACATCACCGGCAGCACAATCAGCGTAAGCAGCGCAGCAGACAGCGTTCCACCGACGATGACAATTGCAATCGGACGCTGCGTTTCCGATCCAATCGCACGCGACAGAGCCGCCGGAATCAGACCCAGCGCAGCCAGCGCAGCCGTCATCAGCACCGCACGCAAGCGACTGTGCGCACCTTGATCAATCGCGTCTTGAAGCGGCGTGCCACTGCGTCGTTTTTCTTCCATCGCGGACACCACCAGCACACCATTTAGTGCGGCTTGTCCGACGAGCGCAATGAATCCCACCGCTGCCGCAATCGACACCGGCATGTCCACCAACCACAGTCCCAGCGCACCCCCAATCAGCGCGAACGGAACGTTTAACAGCACCAAGATCGCCAGCACCAGCGAGTCGAACGCTTTGAACAGAATCGCCAGCGTAAGCAGGAGCGCGAGCGGAACGACAACCATCAGTCGCTGCATCGACCGCTCTTTGGACTCGAACTCTCCGCCCCACTCGACGGTCATTCCGGGCCGAAGCGGCACCTTCTGCTTTACCACCGCTTGCGCTTCCTGAACGAAGCTCCCAAGATCGCGACCCCGTACGTTCATGCGAACACCGATGTAGCGACGACCGTTTTCTCGGTTGAGTGTTGCGCGTCCATAGTCCACCTGTAGCGTCGCCACCGCCGACAACGGAATCAGCGCACCGCTCCTTGTTGGAATCCGCAGCATGGAGATTTTTTCTACGGTATTGCGCGCCGCATCAGGAAGGCGCAGCACGACATCAAAGTTGCGCTCTCCTTCCCACAGCGTACCGACGGGACTTCCACCTACCGCGACGCTGATAAAGTGCTGCACTTCCGCCATGCTCAGACCAAAGCGTCCCATCAGCTCACGCTGCGGATGAATCTGCAGCTGCGGAATCGGAGCACTCTTAACGATTCCCA
>CALMML010000486.1 GCA_937868485.1 uncultured Myxococcales bacterium
CTGACGGTGCTGCCGCTGACCACCACGATGTCCAGCTTTCCGTCGGCGTTGACGTCTCCCGTGGTGAAGCTGACGGCGCTACTTCCGACGCGCAGCGACTGCGCAATCGGCTTGCCGCGACCTTGCGAGACATGAATCCGCACCGTACTTGTATCGGGACTGAGCACCAGCACATCGGCTTTCCCGTCGCCATTGACATCCGCGCTCAGCACTTGCTTGCCGGGATCTCCGTCGAGCGGCTGTTCCAGCGTCGCCAGCGCAATCGGGTCCGCAACGATCGACAGCAGGTCATTTCGATCACTGCCGCGATACGTCGAGCCGTTTTCAACGCGCACCACGCGCTTTCCGATCGCGTTCACCGTGCTGGGAAGTAGAACCTGTACCTGCGTCGTCGATACCAGTCGCGAGATCGTCAGCGCCGTGCCATCCACGTACACCTTCAGGTCCGGCGTAAAGTTTCGTCCCGTCAGCGTCAGCACCTGCGCTGCGCCGGAAAACACCGTCGCTGGCTCGATCTTATTCAGCTGCGGAATCCGTGCGCCTTGCGCCAGCAGCTCCAGCGGACTGTCGGGGGCGGTCAGCTCTTCTGTGTCAGCGGGCAGATCGCAGCCGCTGTGCAGCGATAGAAGAAGGATTGCTCCCGTCATCGTCCGTGGAAGGACAGAGCGGAGCAGGCTGCGGTGGGACAGAGTCAGCTTGGTTCGGGTCATCAATGCGCCTCCTGTTTCAAAGGAAATACAGGTCTAACATGCAGGTCTGACAGGGATCGTTTTTCCAGCTGTTTCCGACGGAAGTTGTGCATTCACAGGGCGCAAGCAGAGCCTCCTTTGGGACACTCCCAAACCGATAGGAACGACGTCTGTTTGCGCAGAGGAGCGGGCCTTGACGGAATTGCGAACAGTTCGCAAGATGACTGCCATGCACAAGATCAAGCCAGCGCAGACCATCAGTCCTTCAGCGATTGCGCGCGCACTCGATCAGCTTCGGAGTGTGGTCAAGCAGCGCGGCCTGAAGAGCTCTGCGGTGCGGGACACTGTGGCGGAAGTTGCGCTGCGTCGTCCGGGTCACTTTTCCGTCGATGATTTGGTAAGTGATCTGCGCTCGTCCGGGGTGATTGATGCGCATCCGGCTACGGTTTATCGCGTGCTGCCACTGCTGGTTGAAGCGGGACTTTTGCAGCTTACGCTCGTCTCAACTGGCGACGGTGCGCGCTATGAGCGAGCGTTCGAGCGCGAGCATCATGATCACCTGGTCTGTACGTCCTGCGGCAAGGTGGTGGAGTTCTGTTTTGAAGCGATTGAGCTGCTTCAGCGCGACATCTGCGAGCGCTTCGGATTTGAGCTGACCGGACACATTCACGAGCTGCTCGGAGTCTGCAAAGAGTGTCGTGCTACCGAGGCTGCGATCTGATTCCTAGGCCGATTCCTTTGCGGTCTGCGAGCCTGCGCTACAGAGACTCCGATTGCGCTGTCTGCAAGTCCCCCAACGTAGATCGCCAGCACATACAGCAGCAGAGAAATCCCAATCGAACCGAGCGCAGTGCGGTACGGAACCAAGAGGAGCAGCATCGCAATCAGCGAGATCAAAAAGCCGATCATTCCCAGCACCGCAGCGACGAAAAACCAAGCTCGCAGGTGCTCGACATGACGGCACACCTGCGCGCGCGAGATCATGCCAGACCTCGCGGTTGATCACTGGTGAGGACGATTCCTTTGCGAAAGTGCAGGGTTGAAACCGCTTCACTCAGCAGCTCGCTCAGTCCTTCCATCGCGTTTTCATCGAGCCGAATCGTGAGCGATCCGACGTGAAGAGAGATGCAGCCGCAGTCTAAGCAGCGCTGAACCTGGGCGAAGCGACTGTGTGCGAGCGTTTGATGACGACACGTTTTGGAATCGGACATGGCGAGCCTCCTGATCTGAATATATGCGAATGATTCGCAAGATCAAGATGGTTCGCCACGGAAACCGCCAGCAAGCGGCGTAAGGTCGCGCTATTGCAGCGCTGCGGGCTCGGCAGATTCCTTGGCTTCTTCCTCTTCTTTGGGAAGAACGTCGGACAGCGCGCGCAGGGCATGCTCGGCTTCGCTGATGACGGAATCGGGAACGGAATCGCGCACGATCTCCAGCATCTCGACGAGCTTTGCCACCAGCCGGACCAGCTCTTTGCGACGCTTGCGCTGCTCTAGATCGGCATCGGACGGAAACAGCGACTCCTTAAACTGACGATTGAGCTTGCCGAGGCTCAGGCTGTCATCGAACACCGCGCGACGAACTTCCGACAGCAGATCGCTTGGCGCTTGGCCGCTTTCGATGACCTCTTCGGCGCGACGCAGAAAGTCGATGCTCTCGACGCTGGGAATCGGCTCATTGAGGCCGTCGCGCTCCAGCACTTCCGGGGCGCTGCGACGCAAAAACGCATACGAACCGACCAGCTTGTTCACCGTCGCGGTCTTGAGGTGTAGCTCCTTTCGGTAGTACTCCTCGAAGGATACGTAGCCCCACTCGGTGTAGCGCTGGCTCTTTTGGCAGGACGCGAGCGCTTCGGCCAGCTCGATCCAGCTGGCTTTGAAGCGACGGGCGCGGGCGATAAGCTCGGCGCGCTCGGGATCTTTGGCATGGCGACGCTCAGCGGCTGCGAGCGCGGCGTCAACTTTGGTAGACGTGGGATCGTGACTAGCGGATTGCATGCGGGGCTTATAGCACTTCTTGCTACGCGGCCACCTGCTGCGGGCTACTGTCGAGCGGGATCGATCGGGGTCTTCGGATAGCCGACATCGCCTTGGACTCCGGCTTCGATGGCTGCCATCACCGCGAGCGCGACATCTTCTCGATAGGGACGCGCGACGACCTGCACACCGACGGGAAGACCTTCACTGCCTCGGACCACTTCGGCGCAGCGCTTCGCGATTCCGTCTTGCGGCAGCGGCCCGATCCAGCTCGTCTCGCTCGGCTCGACCTTCGTCACCGGCACCACCCCGGCGGGGAAATTTAGCATCACGTAGCGGAACATGTACGACAGCGTCAGCGTCAGATCTCCCGACGAGCCCAGCTGCATCGCAGGAAGGACATGCGGCGGACAGATCACCGCGTCGACGTTCGCTTCGTTCCAGGCATCCAGCTCGCTGCGTCGCATCTGGGTTCGCTCGGCGGTCAGACGCCACAGCTCTTCGACGGGCTTGCGTCCAAGCGACTTGAGCAGACGAGCCAGCCTCGCATCGCCTTTGATCGACAGCAGGCGCGCCACCGCTGGCTTGAGCAGATCGGGCAGACGCGCAGCTTTGAGCGTCGGAAGAAGCTGTTTGCAGACCTGCTCGTTGGCAAGCTGCTGCTGAAGCGTGACCGCTGCGTCGCTGCTGATCACTGCCATCCACAGATAAATCAGGTCGAGCGGCGACACCGGACGATAGTCCACAAGGTGCGCGCCTGCCGCTTGCAGCACGGACTTGGCGCGTGACACGGCGCGAACGATGGACGGGCAGGGCGACATAAAGCCGTCGTCGGAATACCAGCCAATCCGCAGCCCCTTGAGCGAGATGTGACTCGGATCTTCGACGCGCAGCGGGAGCACGGCGGGATCTCGTCTCGCTTGCCAGCTTGGATCGATCGCCGTCATGACCAGGCTCAAGTCTCTGACGCTGCGAGCCATTGGTCCCGACGCTGCGCGAACGACTTCTTGGCCATCAATGCCGCCGAGCATGCCGCGTGTCGACCAGCGATCGACGGTGGGCTTGAGTCCCGCGATGCCACAAAAGTGCGCGGGAATGCGGATTGAGCCACCGATGTCCGAGCCCAGGCCCAGTGGCGACTGTCCGGTGGCGATTGCGGCGCCTTCTCCGCCCGACGAGCCGCCGGGGCTGCGTCCGACGTTCCACGGGTTTTTGGTGATGCCGTAGATCGCGTTGTCGCTTTCCTGGACGAGCAGAAGCTGTGGGACGTTGGTCTTGCCGAGCACGACACAGCCAGCGTGTCTCAGTGCAGCGACGGTGACGGCGTCTTTGTGGCTGTGATGGTTGCGCCGACTTTCAACCCCGAGCGTCGCTGGCGTGCCGATGACCTCGAAGTTGTCCTTGATGGTGACGGGCAAGCCGTGAAGCGGACCGAGCGCTTCGCCTTTGTGACGGGCTGCGTCGGCGGACTCGGCGGCTTTGCGCGCGCTGTCATCCAGCGGCAGCACGATGGCGGACACCTTGTCCCCGACGGCTCGACGTCTGGCGATCAAGGCATCGACGACTTCCACCGACGAAGTTTCGCCTTTGCGAAGTGCAGCGAGGAGCGCAGTGGCATCTAGCTCGTGTAGCTTCATAACCATGCAGGATATCGCACTCGACTCGGCCCGACTGTTTCTTCTTTGACAGTCAGCTCGTCGAGGGGTACACCGTGAAGGCTAACCTCCGAGGACTTCGACCCTGATGACCGATGTAACGCTTGTGTCGGAACAGCCGTTTGGCGAAGGCGGGCTCGTCTCGCGTCTTTATCAGCTCAAAAACGGACTCAAGGTGCTGCTGCTTCGGGATCCGTCGGCGCCAGTGTTTGCCTATCAGACCTGGTTTTCCGTCGGCTCACGGCATGAACGCGAAGGCAAAACCGGGATTGCGCACCTGTTTGAACACCTGATGTTCAACGAGACGCAGAACCTGCCGCACGGCGAGTTTGACCGGCGCTTCGAGCTGGCGGGCGGCAACACCAACGCAGCGACGTGGGTGGACTGGACGTACTACCAAGATGACCTGCCCGCGAGTGAGCTGGCCCTGGCGGTGAGCCTGGAGTCCGAGCGGATGCAGAACCTGCTGTTGCGCGAGCGTCAGGTCGAGACCGAGCGCGGCGTGGTCATCTCGGAGCGACAGATGCGCGTCGACGATGATGTCGATGGCTTTATGAGCGAAGAGCTGTTCCGGCTCGCGTTTACGACGCATCCGTATCACTGGCCGACGATTGGCTGGATGCAGGACATTCGCAACCTCAGCCTCGACGACTGTGAGCGCTTTTATCGGACCTACTACGCGCCGAACAATGCGACGGTGGTGGTGGCCGGTGACATCGACGAGTCGCAGACGCTCGCGCTCATCGTAAAACACTACGGCGGCATCGGTGCGCAGACGATTCCGGTCACCGAAGTCATCGTCGAGCCGGTTCAGACTGAGCAGCGCGTGGTTCGCTTTCGCAAGCCGGTGCTGACCGACAAGATCCTGATGGGCTACAAGTCTCCGGCGCAGCACGATCCCGATCACCTGCGGATGGAGCTGCTCGGTGAGATCCTGATTGGCAGTGCGTCGTCGCCGATTTATCGCGATCTGGTGATCGAAAAAGAGATCTTTTCTTCGCTGGGTGGCTCGGTGACGCCGTTCCGTGATCCCGGCTTGTGGGAGATCTCCGCGTCGCTGCATCGCGGTCATGGTGCCGACGAAGGCTTGGCGCTGTTTGATCAGCACATCGCGCACTTTGTTGCGCACGGTCCGACGGCAGAACAGCTGGATCGAGCGCGCGCACGGATGCTGACGAGCTTCTATCTGTCGCTCAAGACCGCGCACGGCAAGGCATCGTCGCTTGGTGAGTCGCAGACGACGCTTGGCGACTATCGCGAGCTGTGGCGGGTGCCGCAGATCCTGCGCTCAATCACCGTCGCGGACCTTCACGCGGTGGCGCAGCGCTATCTGCGTCCTGAGCTGCGTACCGTCGTGATTGCCGAGCCGAGCGGAGAAGCAAGCGACGAAGACGAAGCAGAAGGCGACGACGACGGGGCGGAGGCGTAGAGGAGCGATGAGCATGAGCACTACACAGACTGCGTCGGGTGTGAGCACACTCATCGACGGGCTGATTCTTGAAGAAAACCACGATCTGCCGCTGTGTCGCCTTCAGCTGACGCTGCGGGTTGGATCGACCTCGGATCAGACGGAAGCGGGAACGGCTGCGTCGGGCGGACCGGCGAAGATGGGGCTGTGTAACTTCGCCAGCGAGCTGCAGCGTCGTGGCGCAGGTGTACGGACGCGCGCTCAGATTGACGAGACGCTCGACGGACTTGGGGCCGGGCTGTCGATTGTCTGCTGGCACGATCAGGTCTTGTATGAGGTCATGTCGCTGCGTGAACACTTCGATCGCGCCGTCGAGATCTTGGCCGATGTGGTGCTGCGACCGACGTATCCTGGCGACGAGTCCGAGCGGCTGCGGCGCGAGCTGTTGGCCAACCTGGATGATCTACGCGACGACGACAGTGGGCTGCTGCATCGCTTCTTTAGTCGGGCGCTCTACGGGGAAACGCCGTACGGTCGGCCTGTTTCCGGCACCGAAGACAGCACGCTGGCGCTTGATCTCGACGGAGCGCACGCTTGGCATCGTCATCACATCGTTGCAGGAAACATGATTGCCGGTGCTGCGGGCTCGATCTCGCAGACCGAAGTCGAGTCTTTGCTGCGACGACACTTTTCCCAGGTTCCAGCCGGTCCGCGTCGCGATGAAGTGATTCCTTCGCCGCCAAAGCGCACCGGACGACGGGTTCTGATCGTCGATAAGCCTGAGCGCACCCAGTCGCAGATTCTCATCGGTCAGCTGGCTCCGCACTGGAAAGATCCGAGCTGGCTGCCGCTGCATGTGTCGACGGTGGCGTTTGGTGGAACCTTTACCGCGCGGCTGATGGATGAAGTGCGCGTCAAGCGCGGTCTGTCGTACGGAGCGTCGGCGCGGCTTGGCAACGGTCGCGGTCAGCGCTCGCTGTATGCCAACGTCTTTCCGTCGGCGGAACAGACGGCAGAGACGGTTGAGCTGGTGCTGCGACTGTATGAAGAGTGGGCGGAAAAGGGTCTGCGTCCCGGCGAGCTGGACTTCATCCGTAACTATCTGCAAAAGAGCCACGCGTTCACCGTTCAGACGGCAGACGATCGACTGGGGCTGCGAACGCGGCTTCAGGTCTGCGACATGCCGCTTGATCACGAAAAGACCTATCCAGCGCGCGTCGCGAGCGTGACGGAGGCAGACATTGCGCAGGCGATGAAGACCTGGCTTACGCCTGACGATCTGCTCATCACGATTGTGGCGACGGCGGATGCCGTGCTGCCTTCGCTTCAAAAGCTGCCTGGTCTGCGCGATGCCGAGTTTGAGGTCGTTCCCTACGACTCGTTCTAGCGCAACTGCGTCCGTTCCTTCCTCGTACTTCCCGTCGCCCAGCCTAGCCGCTGTCTTTGACCACCAAAAGGTGGTCTAGTAGTCGTATCCGACACGTAGATTCCTTCGCGCTGCGCCTCGCGGATGAGACCTGGCTGCGCATCTCGGTGGCGCTGGTCTGGCTGCTGACTGCGGTCAGCGTCGTGCATCCCTTGTATCGCGCGATCGGGGCGTCGTATCTGACGGCGCTCGGTCTGCCAACCTGGCTGATGCCGCTGACCTGTGCGGGCGAGCTGGTCCTGGGCGTCGTCGTGTGGGCGCTGCGTCCGCGTCGCTGGCTGACGCTTCTGCAAGTCGGGATGATCCTCACGTTTACGCTGCTGCTCGCCGTTTGCGAGCCGCTGCTGCTGGCGAGTCCGTTTGGGTATCTGTCGAAGAACCTTCAGATCCTGGCGATCCTACTCATCATCGATCGGGTCGAGCGAGACGGCGCGTGGTCAGACGTGACCCATCGCTGGCTGCGCATCGCCATGGCCATCGTCTGGATCACCGAAGGACTGTTTCCCAAGATCCTCTTTCAGCAGGCGATCGAGCTGGCGATGGTTCCGCGCATCGGCATTGAGTCGATCTCGCCAAGCCTGCTCGTCGGTGCGATGGGCGTCTGCCAGATCGCGTCAGGCCTTTTGGCGCTCGTGCTGACCGGACAGCCGCGTCGCTTGCTTCTGACTGCGCAAGCGCTGGCGCTCATCGTGCTGCCGCTGCTCGTCGGTCTGCTTGAGCCGACGCTCTACGTCCATCCGTTTGGGCCGTTTGTAAAAAACCTGCCGATCCTGACCGGGACCTGGCTGCTGAGGCGTCTGTAGATGTGGTTCTGGCTCAAAGCCACGCACGTCCTGTTCGCGATGCTCTATTTAGGCACCGGGCTTGGCAGCGCCTATTACAAGCTGCGCGCCTATGCCAGCCGCGATCCCCAGATCATTGCCTTCTGCGACCGAGAGATCGTCCGTGCCGACTGGATCTTTACGGTGTCCTCTGGCGTCGTGATGCCGGTGACTGGGCTTGCGATGGTGTCGCTGCTCCAGCTTCCATGGAAGACCTCATGGCTTGTGGCGGCCTTTGCGCTGTATGTGCTGGCGGGACTTTTGTGGCTGTGGGCAGCCGCGCTGCAACTCCGCATGCGCCGACTGTCGCAGAGCGCTGCCGCAAGTGGTACGCCCGTCGATCCCGCCTATCACCGCGCCCACCGGCAGTGGCTCCTGCTCGGCTTTCCCGCCTTTGTCGCAGCGGTGGCCACGGTCGTGCTGATGGTCGCCAAGCCGACGCTGTGGTGATCGCGCCCTTCGTCGCTACAGATAACCCTGCGCCTGGAGCTTGAACAGACCCGCGTAGCGGCCTCCTTGATCAATCAGCTCCTTGTGCGTGCCTTGCTCTGCGACGTGACCACCCTGCGGCCCGCCTTCCAGCACCACGATGCGGTCAGCCATTCGCACAGTCGGGAAGCGATGCGAGATCAAGATGGCGGTACGGCCTTGGGTTAGCTCGCGGAAGCGCTCAAAGACCTTGTGCTCGGCTTCCGCATCAAGCGCCGCCGTCGGTTCGTCCAGCACCAGGATGTCCGCTTCTTCCCGCATAAACGCCCGCGCCAAAGCGATTCGCTGCCACTGACCGCCCGAAAGCTCCACGCCCTTGTGAAACCACCGTCCGAGCAGCGCATCCATCCCTTCGGGAAACGCCGCCACGAACTCATCTGCGCCGCCACGCACCAGCGCTCGCTCGATCCGAGGCTTGTCTTCCGTGTGCAAAATGCTGCCAAAGCCGACGTTGTCGCGCACCGAAAACTGATACTGACCAAAGTCCTGAAACACCACACCGATGCGGCGGCGGACTTCGTCGGGTGGAAGCTCGCTGAGATCCTGGCCGTCTAGCAAGATCCGTCCTTCCGTCGGCTGATACAGCCCACACAGCAGCTTGATGAAGGTGGTCTTGCCTGCGCCGTTGTGTCCGACAAGCGCCAGGCTCTGACCGGCGGGAATCGTCAGGCTGACATCGCGCAGCGCATAGCGCGTCTCCCCCGGATACTTGAAGCTGACGTGATCGAACACGATGCCGGTCCGCGCGGGTGCTGACCCTTGCGCGGCCAGTCGCTTCTGCGCTTGCGCCGTCGGAATCGCCAAGAAGTCGAACAGGTTCGACATATACAGGTCGTGCTCGTAGATGCCGCCCAGGCTGCCCAGGGTTGTCTGAAACGCCTGCTGACCTTGTCGAAACGCCACCACGTACAGCGTCATATCGCCCAGGCTCAGCTTGCCCGCGACCGCCAGCCCGACGATGAGCGCGTAGCAGCCATAAAACGCCAGCGTGGCCAGCAGCGACAGCAGATAGCCCCAGACTGCGCGCCCGATCGCCAGCTTGCGATCGTCTTGGTACAGCGACTCACCGAGCGTCTGATAGCGCGACAGCAGCGAGTCTCCCAGCCCGAGCACCATCACTTCCTTGGCGTGCTCATCGCTGCCCAGGATGTACTCGATGTAGTGCAGCCGCCTTGTCTCCGGCGCGCGGAAGTTGCGCAGCCGAAACGCCGCCTTGGAAAAGCGTAGCTCGCCTGCCGCCGCTGGGAGCGCCGCCAGTAGCAGCACCAGCACCGCCATCGGACTAAACGACCACAGCAGGCCCACATAGCCCAGCAGCGTCAGCACACCTTGGACCAGCGACAGGACATCCCCGACCATTCCCAGCGGACGCGACGAAGCTTCCCGCCGCGCCCGGGTGAGCTGGTCGTAAAACTTCGGATCTTCGAAGTGCTGCAAGTCGAGCGACACTGCCTTTTGCAAGATCCGCACGTTGATATCGACCGACAGCCGCGCGCCGAGCAGCATTCGCAGCAGGCTCGACAGCCGAAACTGGAGCGACGTCAGCACCAACAGGCCCAGCTCCAGCCCGACCAGCTTGAGCGCCAGACCTCTGTTGTGGGCCACCACAGCGTCGACCAGTGCTTTGCCGACATACGCGACCAGCAGCGGCAGCGCCACCCCGAGCAGCATCGTAAGCAGAAGTGCCAGCGTCAGCTTCTCTGAGCCCGTCCACACCAGGCGCAGCGTTGCCCACAAGCGTCCAAGCCGTGCCTTGGCACCTGCCATCAGTGTGTGTAGTCGGCCCGGACCATCCTTGGTCTGCGTCGCCTGGTTTGACAGATCCGACTTCCCTTCAGTCTGTGCCGGGCGACTCGGCCCGCCGCCTGCTTCGCTCATCGTGCTGCATGCTATCACGCACGCTGCACAAAACCGTTTGACGCGCTGGGGGACATCTTCGTAGCCTCTCGCACCGTGCCGCGTCGACAGCGGCCCTTACAGACCGAATCAACATGCGTCCCGAACTTCTCCACGAGCTGCGCAGCAGCGATGCCCTCTGGATCTTGCGGGTTGGGCGACTGCTCAGCGAGTGCAGTGACCGCTTTCCCCAGCTTGCCGCGACCCCACACTACAAAGAGCTGTGCTCGATGGCCCAAGAGCAGGCCGCCGAGCTGTGTCGCATCCCACCCGACGCCGTGCGCGATCAGCTAGAGCAGATCTTGCTTCAGCCATCCGTGCCAGCAGGACTGCAGTGGCTCCACGACAGTGGGTCGCTCGCACAGGTGCTGCCGGAGCTGCACGCCACCGTGAACTTTTCCCAAGAAGCCGGTCGTCGGCACAAAGACGTCTGGGAGCACACCAAGCAAGTGGTCTGGCAAGCGCCCGCGCGTCCCTCGGTTCGCTGGTCGGCGCTTTTGCACGACATCGGCAAGGTCAAGACGCGGGCCTTTACGTCAGATGGCAAGGTCACGTTTCATCGCCACAGCGAGGTCGGCGCGCGCATGTTCGAGGACATCGGACGCCGCTTCCGCTTTGAAAAAGATCACCACCGCACCCTGCGCTTTCTGATCCTCCATCACCTGCGGCCCAACTCCTATCTACCGTCGTGGACCGACTCTGCGGTGCGGCGCTTTGCCAAGGAGATCGGACCGTATCTACCGGATCTGCTCGACCTGTCGCGGGCCGACATCACCTCGCGCAAGCCGGGCCGACGCCAGCAGGGCCTGACCAACATCGACACGCTGTCCACCCGCATCGATCACATCGTGGCCGAAGATGCGGTTGTGCCACCGCTGCCGAGCGGCATCGGCGATGCCATCATGGACAAGTTCCAGATGCCTCCGTCGCGGCTGATTGGGGATCTCAAGCGCGAGCTGCTCGCCAAGATCGACGCCCGCGAGATCGAGGCGCGCATGGAGTCCGACTACTATCTTCCGTTTGTGGAGCAGATGCTGGCCGCTCGTGCTGAGCCACCGCGTCTATGCTGTGAGTAACCACCAAGGACTTTCAACATGTCTGCTTCCGTCTCGACCGCTTCTTCCCCGCTCTATGCCATCGTCCTTGCTGCCGGGCAGGGCACGCGGATGCGCTCTCGGAAAGCCAAGGTGCTGCACAAGGTCCTGGGCCGCACCATGGTCGACTGTTCGCTGTCGCTGCTGGCTCCGCTCGGTGTGACCCAGACTGCGCTCGTCCTGGGCCATCAAGCGGCGGATGTCGAAGCAGCGGTTCGGGCAAGTGGCATTGCCGTTCCTGGACTCACCGTGGCGATTCAAGCCGAGCAGCGAGGGACCGCCGATGCCGTCCGATCTGCGCTGCCGGTGCTGCCAGCCCTTGCGACCGGTGGCGGTCGGGTGCTTATTCTGTACGGGGATACGCCGCTGCTTACCGTCGAGCGTCTGGCAGAGCTTCTTCAGAAGACCACTGGCAAGCTTGGCATGATCTCGACCACCCTTTTGGACCCGTTTGGCTACGGACGCCTGGTTCGCAAGGACGGCAGAGCCCACAAGATCGTCGAGCACAAAGACTGCACCCCCGAAGAGCTGGCCGTCTGCGAGGTCAATGCCGGGATCTACGTGGTCGATGCGGCGTTTTTGGTCGATTCGCTGACCCGCGTTGGACAGAGCCACGCGACCCACGAGTTCTACCTAACGACCCTGGTCGAGCTGGCTGCCGCATCCGGGGAAGAGGTCGCGGTCATCTCGGCTCCGGCAGACGAAGTCATGGGCGTAAACGACCGGCTGGATCTGGCCACCGCCGAGTCCATCTTCCGCACCCGCATCCTGCGCAGCCACATGCAGGCCGGCGTCACCATCCACGACCCCGCGACCACCTTCATCGAGCCCGGCGTGGTCCTGGGACGCGACTGCGAGCTGTATACCGGCGTGTCGCTGCGCGGCAAGACCCGCATCGGCGAAGGCTGCGTGATCGATCAGGGCTGCGTGCTGACCGATGTCACGGTCGAAGCAGGCACCCACATAAAGCCGTACACCGTTGCCGCGCAGAGCCACATCGGACCGCGCTGTCAGGTCGGCCCGTTTTCCCACCTGCGCCCCGACAGTCGCCTGCACGAAGAGGCGCACGTCGGCAACTTCGTCGAGCTGAAGAAGACCGAGCTTGGCAAAAAGAGCAAAGCCAACCACCTGGCCTACCTGGGCGACAGCACCATTGGGTCCGAGGTCAACATCGGCTGCGGCACCATCACCTGCAACTACGACGGCTTTGCCAAGCACCAGACCATCATCGAAGACGGCGTCTTTGTTGGGTCCGACAGCCAGCTCGTCGCCCCGGTTCGTCTGGGGGCGGGATCGATCATTGGCGCGGGAACCACCGTCACCCGTGATGTCCCGGCGGGCGCGCTGGCCGTGACGAGGGTGCCCCAAGACAACAAGCTTGAGGCGGCGGACAAGCTGCGCGCACGCTTTCGGGCTCGCAAGGCCAAGTCGTAACGCCCATGAGCTGTAGCACTTGCAAGACCGGCTGCGGTGGCAGCGACGGCGGCTGCGGTACGCAAAAGACCGCCCAGCGGCAGTTTCTCGATGCGCTGTTGCCGACCCTGTATCCCAGCCTGACCTTGGGCGAGCTGGACGTGCAGGCGGCCTATGAAGGGGGACTGACCGAAGACGACTGCTTGCTGCTCGGGCAGCAGCTTGCGACGGCCACCAAGGCCCCGGTCTACCTCGTTCCGCCAGCCGATGACGAGCTGTGCCGCTACCTGTACGTGCTGTGCGTGGGGCGAGAGCCGCCGCTGTGTCAGCTGGTCCATGCCAGCTCGCTGGCAAGCCTAGAGTCAGACCGCATCAGCGAGCGCTATCTGCGGGTCGCGCTGTCGTCCGTGGCGCGCGTGGCCTGTGTGCAAGAGGTCGCGATGGAGCTGCGGCTGCTGGCGGACGGTGCGGCTCCCGCGCAGGCCGTGATCTCGGAGCAGCCACGCCCCGGCGTCTTCGATCCGATCCTCCTCAAGCGCCTGCAAAAGATCGTGGACCTGCTGAGCGCCTACGACATCCGCCACCTCGACGTGGGCGTCATCAATCAGCCCGCCAGCAGCATCGGTCTGCGCGACAGCGGCTTTGCCGATCGCTTTGGCAGCGAGCCGAGCATCGGTAACTTCCTGCTCTTTTCCGTCCCCACCAGCACCACCCGCGAAGTCCACCTGCCCATCACCTAGCTCCACGTACTGCTCGACCCAGTCTGAAAGGGTCGTGTGCATCGCCAAACAGGTGGGCGA
>CALMML010000487.1 GCA_937868485.1 uncultured Myxococcales bacterium
ATGGCCACGAGCGAGCAGCTTGCCGACGAAGCGGCGATCTTGCGCAAGCAGATGACGCGCAGCAAGCCGACGATCGAAGAGCTTCCGCGCGGCGCGACGATTGGCCGGTACATGGTGCTGTCGTGCCTGGGCGCGGGCGGAATGGGCGTGGTCTATGCAGCCTACGATCCCGAGCTGGACCGCAAGGTCGCGATCAAGCTGCTCAAGCCGGGCAGCGGGGGCCAAAGTGGCCGCGTGCGGTTTTTGCGCGAAGCCCAAGCGATGGCCAGGCTGTCGCATCCGAACGTCATCAACGTCTTTGACGTCGGCACGATCGAAAATCAGGTCTTCATCGCGATGGAGTTTGTCGACGGTGGAACGCTGACAAGGTGGCTGGAACAGTCTCCGCGTAGCCAGCGCGAGATCCTCGATACCTTCATCTTGGCGGGACGCGGACTGCAAGCGGCCCACACGGCTGGGCTGGTGCATCGCGACTTCAAGCCGGACAACGTGCTCATCAGTCGAGAAGGTCAGGTCCGCGTCATGGACTTTGGCCTGGCCCGATCGGTGGGTCAGTCCGACGATGACACCACGCTGCCGGTGGAGCTTACTTCGTCGTCATCGAACCAAGCGCTGAACATTCGACTGACGCACACCGGCGCGATGATGGGCACGCCGCGCTTTATGGCGCCCGAGCAGTACGAAGGCCAAGCGACCGACCCGCGCACCGATCAGTTCAGCTTCTGCGTCGCGCTCTATGAAGCGCTCTATGGCGTCCCACCGTTTGCGGGCGATGACATCAACACGCTTGGCTTTAACGTGGTGCGCGGACGAGTGTCTTCGGCGCCGCCGGATAGCAAAGTACCGACGTGGATTCGTCAGGTGCTGCTGCGCGGCCTTCAGGTCAAGCCCGACGCGCGCTTTGAGTCGATGGAAGCGCTCATCCATGCGCTGACACCGAAGCAGCGACGGATGTCTCGGACTTGGATGGTCACGCTGGGGGCGCTCGGGCTCGTACTGATCGCGAACCTGGCCTATCAAGTGCGAGAGCAGCACAAAGCGGGAATGTGCGGCGGTTCCGACGAAAAGCTGCGTCCGATCTGGTCGTCGCCGCGCAAGCAAGAGCTACAGGCCGCGCTGCTCGCGTCGCAGCAGTCGTATGCGCAAGATGTCTGGCAGCGTGTCGAACAGACGCTGGATCGCTACGCGTCGGACTGGTCGACGATGCGCACCGAGTCCTGCCTGGCGACACTGCGAGGCAACCAGTCGCAGCAGATCCTCGATCTACGGATGCGCTGTCTGGATGATCGGCTGGCAGAGCTGACCGCGCTCGTCGGAATCTTGCAAAAAGCCGACGGTGAAGTGCTGCAAGAAGCGGCGTCCGCGACGCACGAGCTGTCACCGATCAGTGGCTGCGCCAACATTGAAGCGCTGAGCGCGCCGATTCCGCTGCCGGACAACCCGGTGACACGCAAGCGCGTCGATGCGCTGCGACAAGAAATGGCGGAAGTGCGAGCGATCGAGCGCTTTGGCAAGTACAGCGAAGCGCTGGTGCGTGCCGAAAAGCTGGCGCAAGACGCGGCGCAGTCTCGCTATAAGCCGCTGGCAGCAGAAGCCAAGTATCTGCTCGGGGAAATCCAGATGCGCGGTGGTCTGGGTGTGCAGGCAGAGCAGTCTCTCGTCGGTGCGGTGATGGCTGCGATTGACTCGCGACACCTGCGACTGATGGCGGAAAGCACGCTGCTGCTGACGGAAACGACGGGCTTTCGGATCAAGCAGTTTCGCAAAGCGGAGGTCTGGTCGCAGATCGCCGAAGCCATGCTCGAAGAAATCAGCGATCCCGAGCCGCTGCGCGCGCGTCTGTACCTGGCCAACTGCATGGTCGCGTCGCAGGAAAATCACTACGATCACGCCGTCGAGCAGTGCCAAAAAGCGCTCGGGCTGCGGGAAAAGCTGTTCGGTCGCGAAAGTCCCGAAGCGGCGGAAGTGCTCAACGTGCTGGGACACGTCTATCGGCGCTCGGATCGGCTGTCGCAGGCCATCGAGTTATATAACCAAGCGCTGCGCATCGAGACCCAGCAGCTTGGCAACCTGCACCCGAACTTGGTTTCAACGCTGCGCGGGCTCGGCATTGTGGCGCGCGATCAGCTTCGCTACGAAGAGTCGCTGTCGCACTTTCAGCGCGCGCTGTCGATTCAGGAAAAGTCGCTGGGTGAAAACAACATCCGGGTGAGCGACTACCACATTCAGCTGGTGCGAACGCTGATGGCGATGTCGCGACTCGACGATGCAGAGCGACATGCGCAGCGAGCGCTCGACATTCGACGGTCCAGCGATGCGCGGGCTGACATCGATCGGCTGACCGAAGCGGTCTATTTCATGGGCGAAGTGAAGGCGCAAAAAGGCGATCTTCAGACGGCGCTCAAGCTGCACGAAGAAGGCATGCGACTGCGCGAACAGCAGCGCAGCGATCGTCGGGAAGAGATGCTGGCCTACAGCCTGACGAGCGCGGGCGAAGTGCTGCTTCAGCTCGGGCAGCCAGCGTCGGCAAGACCGTATCTGGAACGCGCGCTCAACTTCCGAGAGACGCAGCCGATCGATACCAAGCGAGCCGAGCGACCGGCGCTGGGACGAACGCAGTTTGCGATGGCCCAGACGCTGTGGGCGATCGGTGGACCCGAGCAGCAGCAGCAAGCCATCGAGCTGGCGAAAGCCGCCGCCGCTGAATACGACGCGTACGGAAATCGCCCCGGCAACATCCTGCCGCGCATCACGACGTGGCTCGATCTGCACAAGCTGACCGGAACCAAAAGGCATCATGCGCGCTGATTTGCCGTCGCTGCTGCCGCTGATCTGTCCGGCGTGTCGTCATGTCTCAGCGCGCGGACGCGAGCTGTACACGCTGTCGGTGGTGCAGGTGCTGCGCGCGACGGGTGGCGACGACGACGGCAGTCCCGAAGACATCGAAGAGGGTGCGCTGCGCTGCGACAATCCTGCGTGCGCACGTCGCTATCCGATCTTGCACGGCATTCCGGTGCTGCTGACGGATCTGACGCGCTTTGCGGCGACGCAGCTTCACGCGCTCAGCTGCTTTCACGAACCCGAGACGCTGGCGATGATGGCGCTGGATGGTCCCGATGACTCGGCGCTGCCTCGGATGCTCGACTACCTATCGATCTATTTGGATGCGCACTTTGGCGACTATGCGATGCCGCCGCCCGACGGTCCCGAGCCTGGCTGTGGCGGAACTCCGCTGTGGCAGGCGGTGGAAGCGCGCAAGCTGGTGCCCGTCGATCGCGCCATTGAGCTGGGCTGCGGTGTCGGACGAGGTCTGCATGCGCTGTCACAGACGGCAGAGCTGACCGTTGGCGTGGAGATGAACTTTGCCGCGCTGCTGTATGCGCGCTGGCTGCTGCGCGGTGAAACCGTTCGCTACGCGCGTCGCACAAGCGGTCGTCACTACAGCGCCGCGACGGTTCATGTGCCTGCGGTGAGCACCACGTCGGTGCAGCTGGTCTGTGGCGATGCGCTGGACCCGCCGCTCGCGCCGGACAGCTTTTCGCGCGTTGTCTCGCTCAATGTGATAGATGCGGTTCGCTCGGCGCCGCAGCACTTGGCGGTGCTCGATGGACTGTGCGTGGGCGGAGGCGAGCTGCTCATCGCGTCGCCGTTCAACTGGCAGTCAGGCATCGTCGCGGAAGATGGACGCTTTCCCGAAGCCGATCCGGTGAAGGCGCTGCACAACCTGCTGACGAGTGGTCACGGGCTGTCCGCTTCGTATTCGCTCGGTGACTGTCGCGAGCTGCGCTGGAAGCTGCGTCGCGATGCACGCAGCGCTGTCAGCTATCTGACACATCTGGTACGGGCTCACAAAAACGTAATCCAGCATGCAACTTCGCGATAACCTGTAGAGAGAGGTTGTTGCGATGATTGTGTTTGGACTGAGCCACATTGACGTTCCCGTCCAGAACA
>CALMML010000488.1 GCA_937868485.1 uncultured Myxococcales bacterium
TGCGCGGGCTGCGGCGAAGGCTGCGCGGCCTGCGCGGGCACAATCGGCGGCGTCGGCTCCAGGTACTTGCCCAGCTCACGTCCGGTTCGCCAAAAGCCGTGCTGATAGACAAAGAAGTCGTAGCGAATCGCGTACGGCTGGCCTTTGCGAACGACACGCACACGATAAAACGGCGTCGGTGTCAGCAGCGCTCGCTTCATCACCCGCTCAGCGTCGCTCATGCTTTCGGTGGGCAGCGTATCGACGCGCGTCACTTCCACATCGTCGTAGTGATGTTCGTAGATGCTGGCCACCAGCTCCGCCGGCATCGGTCCCGACAGAGGCTTGGTCAGCAGGTCATAGCGAGGCCAAAACCTTCGCGCCTTGTCTTCCCCAATCAGCGTCGCCAGCTCTTCTTGCGACATCCGCATCGAGGTCATCATCTCGATCACGCGCTGACGCTCGTCTCGCGTGGCCGCCGTCAGAAGGTCGCTCCACAGCCTCTTGAGCTCTGGTTCACTGCTTCCGTAGGTGCCGGGCTCCAGCGGCTTTTCCAGCAGCAGCTTGGAGCATCCCACCGTCATCACCATCGCCACAGGAACCACATTCCGCCACAGCTTGCTGCCTCTATTCACCGTGTTCTCCGTCTGTGCTTCTGACCAAATTGTGCCTGATTGCCGCTTCGTACGGATAGTAGCGCTCGCCAGCCTGACGAGGCTCTGTCGAAAAAGTGTACATCGCCGCCCTTGCTGTGTTCCGCGCACCTAAGGTATGACATCGGACAAGGCGTGGGGCTGTGGATAACATTGTGGGTAACCCTCTGATCTGGGCAGTGGATGAAGTGGGATCAGCCGCAACCTGTGGAAGACTCGGTCCTTTATCCACAGTGTCCCACACCGCCATCCACAGGCGATGTGCTTGATTTTCAAGGACTTAGGATAGTTTTCCAGAAATCCACAGGCCCGAATACGGATACGAATTGGATCTATAGATCTAGAGATCCAGATCAGGTAGAACCCCTGGCCTCAGATTCAAACAATCGAAAAGGTTGGAGAAACAGATGGAGTTCAGAATCGAGAAGGCTGCGCTTCTCCAAGCGCTGTACTACGCGCAGGGCATCGCTGACAGAAAGTCGACCATGCCCATTTTGGCCAATGTGCTGCTTCGCTCGGATGGGCCAGACCGCATCACCGTGGCAGCCACCGACCTGAACATCACCGTCACCACTGAGCTGCCCTGTGAGGTTACCTCCGAGGGTGGTCTGACCGCGTCCGCCAAGCATCTGCACGACATCGTGAAGTCGCTGCCGAGTGACAAGCTGAGCCTGCGTCGCGCCGACAACAACTACGCGGAGCTGGTGAGCGGCAAAGCCAACTACAAAGTCGTCGGTCTGCCGGATCGTGACTTCCCGAAGCTGCCGCCGCACAAAGATGTCCAGTTTTATCGCGTCGATGGCGCGGTGCTGCGCGACTTGATTGCCAAGACGTTCTTTTCGATTTCCGCCGACGAGACGCGCAGCCACCTAAACGGCGTGCTCCTCGAGTGTGATGGCGATGGAGAGCAAGCGTTTGCTCGCATGGTGTCGACGGACGGACACCGGCTGTCCAAGTGTGAGCGACCGCTGCCCGGTGCGCCGAAGCTGATGCCGGGTGTGGTGATTCCTCGTCGCGGTCTGATGGAACTTCGTCGAGCGCTCGAAGGAAGTGGCGGCAATGTCGAAATCGCCAGCCACAACCAGTACTTTTTCCTGCGCACAGGCGCGACGGTGCTGTCGGTTCGTCTGACGGAAGCGAGCTTCCCTCCGTACGAGCAGGTGATTCCGCGTGATCATCAGCGACGAGTGGTCGTCAAGCGCTCGGAGCTGTTTGATGCGCTCAAGCGTATCGTGCTTGTGGCGTCGGAAAAGACCTGGGGCGTGCGGATGAACATCACGAGCGGCCAGATGCGCATCGAGTCGGACAATCCCGACCTCGGACAAGGCCGTGAAGAGCTGGATGTCGGCTACCAGGGCGTCGACTGCAACATCGGCTTTAACGCCAAGTACATGATTGAGCTGCTGTCGGAAATCGATACGCCGGAAGTGCAGCTTGAGCTAAACGGCGACCTCGATCCGGGTGTGCTGCGTCCGCTCGACGAAAAGCAGGGCGTCGGCAACCAGTATCTCGGCGTCATCATGCCCATGCGCCTGTGAGCGCTTGCTCGTCCGCAGCCTACATACCAGCGACTTTCGCAACCTCCACGAGGTCGCGTACAAGCCGCATCCGCGCGTAAACGTCATCTTCGGCGACAACGGGCAGGGCAAGACCAACCTGCTCGAGTCGATCTTCCTTCTCGCCACCCAGCGTTCGTTTCGTCGCAGCAGGCTCGATGACCTGGTGCGCTTCGGCTGTGAAAAAGCCGAGGTCGTCGCCAGCATCTGTCACGGCGAAGTCGAGCGACGCTTGGCGGTTCAGATCCTGACAAAGCCCAGTCGAAAAGTTGCGCTGTGCGACGGAAAGTCAGCGCGAAACAGCGACTATTTTCAAGGCGTTCACGTCGTGCTGTTTGCGCCCGAAGATCTGCTGTTGCCCAAAGGATCTCCCGAGGAGCGACGACGGTTTCTGGATCGCGCAATCTGGAACACTTGTCCGGGCTATCTCGACGAAGTGAGAACCTACGAGCAGGTGCTCAAGAGCCGCAACGCGGTGCTCAAGAGCATGCTCGCAGCGTCGGGACTGAGACGAAGACCAAGTCCAGGGCTTGGCGTCGAAGGCGAGCTAGCGACCGAGCCATCGAGCGATGACAGTGAGTCGCTGCTTTCGGTCTATAGCGAGCAGCTTGCGATGGCTGGCGCTCGGCTGATTGACCGTCGTCGCTACTATCTGCGAACGATTGCGCCGCAGGTGGAAGCGACGTTTGACCGAATCAGTCGCAGCGGACTGCGCGCCAGCCTCGAATATCGTCCCAAAGTCAGCAGTCGCGACGTCGAAGTAGCCAGTCACAGCGAGCTTCAGTCGATCCTGTTTGATCAGCTCGAGCGAGACAGAAAGCGGGACCGGATTCGTGGCTTTACCCACAGCGGACCGCACGGCGACGACATGGTCATTGGGCTCGACGGACGAGACGCATCGCTACACGCCAGCCAAGGTCAGGTTCGCGCGCTCGTGCTGGCGCTGAAGATCACGGAAATTCAGCACCTGTTTTGTCTGCACGGTGATCCGCCGGTGCTGCTGCTCGACGATGTATCGAGCGAGCTGGATGCGCAGCGAAACGGCTATCTGTTCGATTTTTTGCGCGCCATGCCGAGTCAGGTGTTCATCACCACGACGAGTCCAGAGCACGTAAAGCTCGACCACGACCGACTCGACGTGCGGATGGATCGCGGTGGGCTGTGCTCGGACGAGCTGGCTTGCTAAGCGTCGCCGTCGAGCCGTCGCGAAATTGGACGAAAGATAGGGAAACATGTGCTACGTTGCGACCTCTTTTGGCGGCCAAGTCGAGTCCGGCTGCCGGGTAAATCGAGGAGCTTTCGTTGTCTGCGACGAATGAAAAGGTCGGAAATCCTGCGGAGAGCGACGTCGCTGCGGGTTCTGCGCCAGCTAAAGACAGCTACACCGGTGAAAACATCCAGGTTCTGAAAGGCCTAGATGCGGTCCGTAAGCGCCCGGGTATGTACATCGGTGACACCGACGACGGAACCGGCCTTCACCACATGGTCTACGAGGTCGTTGATAACTCCGTCGACGAAGCCCTGGCCGGTCACTGCAAAAGCATCGAAGTGACCATCCACGCGGACAACTCGGTGAGGGTCAAGGACGACGGGCGTGGCATGCCGACGGATATGCATCCGACGGAAAATCGGCCAACACCCGAAGTCATCATGACGGTGCTTCACGCCGGTGGAAAGTTCGACAAAAAGAGCTACAAGGTCTCGGGCGGACTTCACGGCGTCGGTGTCTCGGCGGTGAATGCGCTGTCGGAGTGGCTGAAGCTAGAGATTCACCGAAACGGAAAAATTTACCGTCAGGAATACCATCGGGGCGCCCCGGTGACGGCGCTGATCGAGGACGGTACGTCGGACAAGACCGGAACCACGGTGACGTTCAAGGCCGACGCTGAGATCTTCACCACCGTCGAGTATTCCTACGAGACGCTGCATCAGCGGCTTCGCGAGCTGTCGTTTCTGAACCCGCGTCTGCGGATCGTTCTTTTCGACGAGCGTACCGACAAAAGAGCCGACATGTTTTCCGAAGGCGGCATTTCAAGCTTCGTCAAGGACTTGAACGTCGCCAAAGAGCTGGTCATTCCCGAGCCGATCTTTCTGGCGGGCGTGCAGCCTCACCCGGACATCGACGAAGCCGAGGTGGTTGCCGAGGCTGCGATTCAGTGGAACGACAGCTTTTCCGAGAGCGTCATCTGCTTTACGAACAACATTCGGAACCGCGACGGTGGATCTCACCTAACCGGCTTTCGGCAGGCGCTGACGAGAACCATCAACAGCTACGCGACGGCCAACAACCTGCTCAAAGACATGAAAAACGGTCTTTCGGGCGCGGACTTGGCAGAAGGTCTCGTCGCTGTGGTGTCTATCAAGCACCCCGATCCCAAGTTTTCAAACCAGACCAAAGATCGGCTGGTGTCGTCGGAAGTGACGGGAATTGTAAACTCCGTCATCGGTGACAGGCTGGCTGAGTGGCTGGAAGAGCATCCACGCGAAGCACGCGCCATCATCGGCAAGAGCATGCTGGCGGCGCGAGCCCGAGAGGCGGCTCGCAAAGCGCGTGAGATGGTGCAGCGCAAAGGTGCGCTGGAGTCGCTGTCGCTGCCGGGAAAGCTGGCCGACTGTCAGGAACGCGATCCGGCGCTGTGTGAGCTGTTCATCGTCGAGGGTGACTCGGCAGGTGGATCCGCGAAGCAAGGTCGGGACCGTCGGACGCAAGCGATTTTGCCGCTCAAGGGCAAGATCCTAAACGTCGAAAAAGCGCGGCTCGACAAGATGCTGTCGTCGCAGGAAATCGTGACGCTCATCACGGCGCTTGGCTGTGGCGTCGGGGAAAGCAAAGACGTCGCGAAGCTGCGCTATCACCGCATCGTCATCATGACCGACGCCGACGTCGACGGTAGCCACATTCGGACGCTGCTGCTCACGTTCTTTTATCGTCAGTACAAAGAGCTGCTCGACGGATCGCTCGACCGAAAGCACTTCATCTACATCGCGCAGCCGCCGCTTTACAAAGTGAAGAAAGGCAGCCGCGAGGAATACCTGAAGAACGAACAGGCGCTCGAAGAGTACTTGCTTCGCTCGACGGCAGAAGATCTGGTGCTGGAATCGGAAGACGGCAAGCTGCAGCTCACGGGCGACAAGATCAAAGAGCTGTGGCGGCTGGTCGGTCGGTATTCGCGCGCCCTGCAAGCCTGCGACAAGCGCTGGGACAGTCGAATCGTCGAGGCGCTGATCAAGGCGGGCGAGCTGACTCCGTCGTCGAGTATTGCGGATGAAGCGTCGCTGCAAGCGCTGATTGTGAAGGTCGAAGAGCAGCTTCGGAAGCACTTTGAAGAGATCAGCGAGCTGCAAGCGCAGGTTTCCACCGACGGAGAAAACGGTCCAGTGCGGGCGGTGATTCCGGCTCGTTACGGCGGAGCGCGGCGCGAGACGATCATCGATCAAGCGATGCTGTCGTCGTCAGAGTTTGGCGAGCTGTCGCGCATGTCAGAGCGGCTGAAGTATCTGGGCGACGGTCCGTTTGTGCTGGTCGACGGAGTTCATCGTCACAGCCTGTCGCGCATCGCTGAGCTGGCCGACTTGTTCGACAGCATCGGTCGCAAGGGACTCCAGATTCAGCGCTACAAAGGTCTCGGCGAGATGACCGCAGAGCAGCTGTGGGAGACGACGATGGATCCCTCGCGACGAACGCTGCTGGAGGTTCACGTCGACGATCTCATCGAGGCAGAGCGGCTGTTTAGCATGCTGATGGGCGAAGCCGTCGAGCCTCGTCGAGAGTTCATCGAGCAGCACGCGCTTCAAGTTCGCAACCTCGACGTATAGCGCCCGCCCAAAGCATCGAAGTTGGTCATGTCAGCTAGCCCGAGCGCACTCTATCGCTACGCAGAGTCAGAGCTTCCTTCGGTCCACGGCCCGCTTCGGCTGGTCGTGTATCGGTTCATTCCGTTGGACCCTTCGTCGCCGCCGCTGCTGGTTCCGATGCAAGATGAACACATGGCCATCGTCGTCGGAGACATCCACGACGGTGAGCAAGTTCCGTGTCGGGTTCACTCGGAGTGCTGGACGGGCGAGACGCTGGGATCGCTCAAGTGTGACTGTCGCGCGCAGCTCGATGCAGCGCTGGAAAGCATGGTCCACAAAGGACGCGGCGTCGTCGTGTACCTGCGGCAAGAGGGACGCGGCATCGGGCTTGGCAACAAAGTGCGGGCGTACGCGCTCCAAAATGAAGGCAAAGACACCGTCGAAGCCAACACCGAGCTGGGATTTTTGCCCGATCAGCGCAGCTACGAGATTGCGGCGCAGATCCTGCGAGACCTAAAGGTGAAGTCGGTGGCTCTGTATACGAACAATCCCGACAAGCTGCGCGAGCTTCAAGAAGCGGGTGTCACCGTCAGCGAGCGCGTTCCTCACTGGGTGTCGAGCCACGAGTGGAACAGCGAATACCTGGCGGTCAAGCGAGCCAAGCTCGGTCATCAGTCGTAGCGAACTGTCGAAACACCAAGCATCTCTTCATCGAAAAGAACCACACATGACGCAAGCCACGGTTGACGGAGTAAAGAGCGCCCTCAAGGCGGTGAAAGAGCCAGTGCTCGGTCGCGACATCGTTTCGCTCGGCATGGTCAAAAAGATCGAGGTCGAAAAAGACTTCGCGTACATCCAGATCGACTTGCCGACGCCGGTGTATCGGGATCGCCAAGCGCTGGAAAAGAGCGTGCGCGAAGCGGCCTGCAAAGTGCCGGGAATCAGCGATGCGCGCTGTCTGATTGGCGTCAATGTTCCGTCGGGCTCGCGAGGACAAGCGACGCGGCTTCCGTCGGTCAAGAACGTGATCGCGGTGGCAGCAGGCAAAGGCGGCGTTGGCAAATCGACGGTTGCAACCAACTTGGCGGCGTCGCTGCGGCTGCAAGGTGCGCGGGTTGGAATGCTCGATGCGGATGTGTACGGTCCGTCGCTGCCCACGATGCTGGGAGAGCCCGAGGAGCCCGCATCAACCCGCGCGGGCAACAAGATTGGCCCGGCGATCTATTACGGAATGAGCGTGATCTCCGTCGGCTTCTTCACCGAGCGCGACGGAGCGGTGGTGTGGCGCGGACCGATGGTTCACAAGCTGCTTCAGCAGTTCGTCGAAGACGTGGACTGGGGCGAGCTGGACTATCTGATCGTCGATCTTCCGCCGGGAACGGGAGACGCGCAGCTGTCGCTGACGCAGCTATTGCCGCTGACGGGTGTGGTGATTGTCTCGACGCCGCAAGAAGTGGCGCTGATCGACGTGGAAAAAGCGGTCAGCATGTTCAAAAAGCTCGAGGTGCCGATCCTCGGCGTGATTGAGAACATGTCGTATTACATCTGCCCGACGTGTGGACATCACGACGACATCTTCGCGCGCGGTGGTGGAGCGAAGCTGGCCGAGACGCTGGGTGCGCCGTTTTTGGGGGAAGTTCCGCTCGATCGCAAGGTTCGCTACGGCGGTGACATCGGTCGTCCGATTGTGCTCGGTGCGCCCGAGAGCGAGCACGGCAAGATCTTCCTGGAAACCGGTCTGCGCGTCGCGGAAGGTGCGATGAAGGTGGTGCTGTCAGGTCCGCGTCGGCCCGCCGGTCTGGTCCAGGTGAAGTAGCGCTTTTACGTCGTCCGGCACGTCATCCCACGCATCCCAGTCTTTCGCCGCCTGCTGCTCGGAATCGTCGAGCAGTACGGTCTTTACGCGCAGCGTCTGCCACACCTTCTGAAGTCCAAGCTGTCCGTCGGAAAGCGCTCGATCGAGGTGCGGCTTTACCGACGGAGCATAGCGAGCCAAAAACGTCTCGAGCTTGGCGTCGGGCTGCGTCTTGGCTGCGGCCAGATCCGCATCGCGCAAATCGACGGCCAGAAGGCGGCAAAGGACCGCTTTGGACACAAACGGCATGTCACAGCCGAGCGCCAAGACCGGCTCGGCACTCGACGCGGACAGCAGCGCACGCAGGCCACCAAGCGGTCCCGTTCCCGGTGGATCATCAGCCAAAACGGGCAGCGAGAGCGCGCGATACGCTGGATTGTCTCCGACGAGAACGACCTCACACCCAAGGGATGAAGCCAGGTTCGCGAGCGAATCGACGATGGACAGACGCTGACTTCCGACGGGCAAGAGCCCTTTGGGAAAGCCAGCCATGCGCCGCGCTGCACCACCGACGAAGATGCCGCACAGCGGGCGGGTCATGACGATGGCTTGGCCAGCAAGATCGCGCGCGCTTCTTCAATCGTGGCGAGCCGTCGACCGACCGACTGACACAGCGCTGCCGCTTTTTCACACAGCTGCGACGAGCCTTTCGCGAGCACGCCTTTTTCGAGGAAGATGTTGTCTTCGAGCCCGACGCGCACGTTGCCACCGAGTCGCGCCGCCAGCTCGGCCATCGGTAGCTCGTGACGACCGATTCCCGCGACGCCCCATGACGAGCCGGGAAAGTCGCTTTGGAGTCGCGACACGAGCAGCTCCAGGTTTCGCTCGCTCGCCGCCAGCGCGCCACGCACCCCGAGGACAAACTGCACATGCAGCGGACGCAAAACCGCACCCTTGTCGCACAGCTCTCGCAGGATATCGAGGTGGCCGAGGTCGTAGATCTCAATCTCGGCAGTGATGCCCGCTTGGGAAATGCGCTCGGCGATGCCGAAGGTGTCGAGTCGGCGATTGACGAAGATGTCGTCGCCAAAGTTGATGGTTCCGATGTTCAGCGTCGCCATCTCGGGTCGCTCCGCGCCGGTGACACGCAGCGGTCCACAGCGCTCGTCGACGGACATTCCCACCGCGCCGCCCGTCGAGGTCTGGACGATGACATCACAGCGACTGCGAATGGCGGCGATGGCGGAACGAAAGCGCTCGGTGTCTTGGCTGGGACGTCCGGCTTCGTCGCGAACGTGAAGATGAATCACCGTCGCTCCGGCTTTGGCACAGCGCGCCGCTTCGTCGCCAATCTCGTCGGGCGTAATCGGCAAGTACGGTGTCTGCTCGCGCGTCGTCTCAGCGCCGACGATGGCTGCGGTCAAGATCAGCGGTCCGGGACGACCAATCGGCTCACCAGGCAGCGCTGGGCGACGACAACTCTGCGGAACGACGCAGGTTCCACTCGCTTTGCAAACCAAGATCGGCTCGCCGTGAAGCTGTGCGGCGCTCGGCTCGTGTCCCGGCGTCACAAGCGGCGAGATGTACTTGTAGGCGCGAAAGCTCATCTTGAGCGAGGTCTTGCCCCACGCGACGATCTCTCCGACGGCTTCGATGAAGTCTCCCGAGTAGACGGGCGCCAAAAATTCTACCGAGTCATAGGCGCGAAACAGACCTTCGTCTCCGTCGGCGCGAATGCACAGCTCGGTGGCGACATCGCCAAACAGCGAGAGCATCTGTGCTCCGTCGACGAGGTTTCCGCCGTAGTGAGGCTTGGACATCCGAACGACAATGCGAGCTTTCATGTCGCCGCATGTTGGCACAGCTTCACAGCCCACCCAACTTCACGCGGAGAAAATTACAGCAGCGACGACAGAGACTGCGCAAACAGGCCAAGCTGCTCGGGCGGACCGATGGGCTCAGCGACGATCTTGTGAGCAGCCAGCTTCGCAGCGACGGTCGGATGATATCCAGCGGTCAGATAGACGTGACGCACACCCGATTCCCGTGCATAACGAACCAGTCCCGACAGGCTCAGTCCGTCGGGCAGCGTCAGTAGCATGGTTCCGTCGGGCCGCTTCGGCAGCGGGCTCGACGTCGGCCAAAACACAAGATCTCCCGGCTTGGCGGATCGGGTCGATGCCGTCTGAATCGTCGGAAAGCCCGGCAGCGCCTGACAAAAGCCAAGCGCTCGATGCAGCTCGACGGACAGCTTTACACAAGGCAGCTTGAGCTGGGGAAGCAGCTCGAGAAGCGTCATCAGCGACGAGCAGCGCACGACGAGCGGCACACCAAGAAGACTTGCCTCGGACAGCGACGAAACAATCTGCTGGGCCAGCTGTTCTGTCGACGGCAGCTCGACGTGAGTGGGAGCACTTGGCGCAGCGATCACCAAGCTTTCGGCCTGACGAACTTGCAGCGGCTCGACGAGCGACGACGACCGTTCACTGGGCATGCCCGCGTAAATGACGCGCTCTTCACTCGGTAGCTTGACCCACAACGACGCAGAGCCGGGATCCGAACCGCTCGCGAACAGCTCCAGACGCAGCGTGCCCCAAAAAAAGGGCCGTCGCAGCGGAGACAGAAGCTGCGGACCTTGCGGCGCGCGACCCATTTCCGTCAGAAGCTGGAGCGTCGTCTGCGTACACAGCAGCGTGCCCGCTCGCTTGCGAGACTTTCCAAGCGCCAGTGCCGACGACACAAAGCACAGCTCGGTGGCTCGCAGCGCGTCACACCATAAGGACGAGCCCGTGATGTGAACACCTTGCCGCCACATCACCGCGTTTGGCGTCTTCGGCGATGACTGCTTGCGCGACGGTTGGGCCACGGACTAGCCCGGACTAGACATCGCATCACCCGGAGACGACATATCGACGGGCTTGCTCAGATCGATCGAAAAGCCGCTCAGGTCAATCACCGGCGGCGGAACCAGATCTTGCGTATACGGACAAGACTCGGTGTTGCCTTTTAAGTGACAGTACCCGTCGTCGCGACACTCATATTCGTCGGGACAGCGCGGCTCGGTGGCGTTGCAGCGATACGCGCAGGCGGGTAGCTCCGGCGAAAAACAGTGCGACAGGCTGACGGCTCCACCACCGAGCGTAAGCGCCAGCATCACGTAGCCGACGCGACGAAACCAAACAGAGGCTTGCGTGGTCATCACAGACCTCCCACAACGGACAGACCGACCGAGCCCGGCGACACCGACGGCAGCAGCAGCACTTGCTTGGCTGGTTCCGACTTGGGCTTGCGCACGAAATCGACGACAAACAGCGTGATGGCGGTTGCTGCTGCGACACCACCGACGGCAAATAGCGAGATCGCAGCGGTGTTGTAGCTGCGGCCTTCGCTCTGGAGCGTCGTGTAGGCCTCGCGCTCGCTGTCGGTATAGACGAGGGGTTGATCGCCGCTGACCAGCGTGGTGCGACGACGAATTTCATCGGCTCGACTCTGTGCGCCCAGCCCGACGACCGCGCCACCTGTGATAAGCGCCACCGCCGATGCAACCGACACCCAGCCTGCCGCCCGTAGCTTGCTCGGAGGCGGCTCCGGCGGCGTAATCAGCGGCTTGTTTGCTTCAGGCTGCGCGGCTTGCGTCTGATCCGGCACGACCGGCTGCTGCGGAGCTGGACTGCTTGGCGTAGGCTGCGCTGGGACCGGAGTCACTGACCCTGGCTGCTGCGGAATCTGGCCGTTTTGAGCCGTTTGCTGCGGAATCTGGCCGTTTTGAGCCGTTTGCGCTGGCGGCAGAGCGGGAGGCTGTCCCGGCTGCGCCACAGCAGTCCCAGGCAGCGCCGGAGGCTGAGCAGGCTGAGCTTGAGTCGGCTGAGCTTGAGTCGGCTGAGCTTGAGTCGGCTGAGCTTGAG
>CALMML010000489.1 GCA_937868485.1 uncultured Myxococcales bacterium
AGAGCCGCAGCTATTTATGATCGACGATGTGGCGTTTGTGCGCGACATGATCGACGCCACCAAGAAAGAGCTGTGCGTCGATGAAAAGCGCATTTATGCGATGGGATTTTCAAACGGCGGAATGTTTTCCCATCGGCTCGCGTGTGAGCTGTCCGGTGTGATCTCTGCGGTGGGTCCGGTGTCCGGCACGCTGATGTTTCCGACCTGCAAGCCCGATCGCGCGGTGTCGATCTATCACATTCACGGAAACGCTGATCCGGTGGTCGGCTACGACGGTGGTGGCAGCGGTGGGTTTCCCAAAGTAAAAGATGTGATTGCGCAGTGGGCGCAGCGTGATGGCTGTATGGGAATGCCGCAGCAGGTGTTTCAGATGGGAAGTGCGACGTGTGATTCCTATAAGACCTGCGCGGAAGGATCGGAAGTGACGCTGTGTACGATCGACAAGGGACAGCACACCTGGCCGGGCTCTGATGGGAACAAAGATCTGGCTGCGACACCGACGCTGCTGGATTATTTTTTGCGTCACTCGCGCTAACGGACACGCGACAAACGGAATCGTCACCTAAAGGAGTCCGGCGATCATGAGCGCTGCGTATCAGTACACGGATGAAGACTCGGTTCCGATTCTGCTGGAGCGAAGTGCGGCGCGGCGTCCACAGTCCACGGCGATCACGATTGGCGCGGTGCAGATTCCGTATGGTGGGCTCCTTCGCAAGGTCCAGAGCCTGGCGCAAGGACTGTTCGAGCAAGGAATCCGCAGCGGTGATCGGGTCGCGCTGATGCTCCCGAATACGCCAGCGTATGTGATGTCTTGTTATGCGCTGCTCCAGCTTGGTGCGGTGGTGGTCAACGTCAGTCCATCCAGTCAAGGCGCTGAGCTTGTGTCGATTCTGCGACAGTCGGAAGCGAAGGTGCTGATCGCGCTGGATGTGTTCCTGCCAGGGCTATACAGAGTGCTCGATAAGAGTCCTGTAAAATGCCTCATTATCTCATCGGTACAAGGTCTGGAAAAACAGCTTCCGGTTCCTGCGCAGGTTCCTTCCCCGATCGATCTGACGACGCTGATGCTGCCTCCAGCCCACGCGGGGATGACGCGCGCGGCACGCTGTGATGATCTGGCGGTGATTCAGTGTACGAGCGGATCGACCGGGGCTCCCAAGTGCGTGATGCTGAGTCATCGCAATCTCTTGGCGAGCGTTCAGCAGAGCGCGCAGTGGATGAACGAGCCTGAGACCCCGAATGCTGGTGTGCTGTGTGTGATTCCGTTCTTCCATGTGTTCGGAATGACGATCGGACTGCACCTGACGCTGGCCAAAGGGTATCGGATGATCTTGGTGCCGCGCTTTGATGCGCTCGATCTGATGCCGATTGTGAAGCTGATCGAAACAGAGCGACCGCTTTCCTTTCCAGCGGTACCGACGCTGTGGGCGGCTCTGCTTTCGCATCCGGCAGCGACTCCCGAGCTGCTGTCCTGCATCCAGGTTGCATCGAGCGGGGGCGCAGCGCTTCCTGACTGGGTGGCTGCGCGCTTTCGGGAACGCACCGGACGGCCCATCTATGAAGCGTACGGACTGTCAGAAGTGGCTGGTGCCGCACTCTGTTCGGCGTTTCCGCAAGGATCTCCGGTTGGATCGGTCGGGCGTCCTTTGTCTGCGGTGACGGTGAAGCTGTGTGATCCCAGTGATCCAGCGCGACAGGTTGCAGCCGGTGAAGTGGGAGAGCTGGCGCTTTGCGGTGATGTCGTGATGCGTGGCTACGTAGGGAATCCGGCGCTGACAGACAGCGTGCTGCGCGACGGCTGGCTCTATACCGGAGATCTGGCCAGACAGGGCGAAGACGGCTGCTATTCCATCGTCGATCGCAAAGATGATCTGATCATCACAAGTGGCTACAACGTGTATCCAAGCGAAGTAGAGTCTGTGCTGGCACAGCATCCTGCGGTGGCGGATGTCGCGGTGTCCGGTCGTGCCGATCGACTGCGCGGACAGGTTGTGATTGCGTACGTTGTGCTGCGTGAAGGGCAGTCCGTTTCCGCAGAGGAGCTGACCGCGCTGTGTCGCAGCAACCTACCGGACTACAAGGTACCGCGCAGCGTGCTGTGTACAGACAAGGTGCCGCGCAATCCAGCAGGAAAGACGCTGCGCAGATCACTTCCTTCCGTCGGATAGCGCGAGCTGCACACGCGCTGTGGGAAGCCATTCCTTGCGGGACGGAAGCTACGGAACGTTGAACAGAAAGTCTTGCAGATAGCGCTCGGCGGCGGGCTCTCCGAAGACAGTAGACATCGCGCGGGACTCTCTTCGGTTGATCTGTTCTCCACGTAGCCAGTCGCGCTGCGCTTGCCAGGCGCGCTGGGTTCGCTCACTGCTCGTGTCTTCACTGTGGGAACGATCGAACAGAGTGGTCACTTGCTGAAGGAAGACACCGATCGCTTGGGTAAGCGCAGCTTCTTGTCCGACGCTGGCTTGGCAAAGGAGTGCGAGCGGAGACAGCGTATCCACACGCTGTGTCGGACGCGGATGCGCGGTGCCATGCGGACTCACCCGATCGCGCAGAGACGCAAGAATCGGTGTCGCGTGCGATGCGAAGAGAGACGGATCGGTCGGAAACAGATCGATCGAGACCCATGAGAGCGCGTCCGATGCAAGCCGTAGCTCCATCGTGACAATCGGCAGCAGCGACGAAGCGGTCGGCAGTCCGATCAGCGCAAGACCACACATCTCGCTTGTCTTCTGTTTGCGAACAGAGGCCAAGGTCAAGCAGCGAACTACACTTCCGGTAAAGCGATGCGTATGAAGTGTGATCGCATGTCCGCACAGTGTGCCGCGCATGAGGGAATAGCAGGACGGAATCACTTTCTCTCGTAACGTCAGCTTTCCGACCATCACCAAGGTCTGTTCATGCAGCCAAGAAATAGACTCGGACGGAGTGCGTGGCAGCGTCTGAGAAGGCATGTCCCGAACAGCTCCTCCCTAGGCAAAAAATAGATGCGAGCAGCGTTTCATCATCCAGATTGCAACGCGACTTGCAACAAGTTCCTGTGCGCGAGGAACGCGGCGTAGGAGTGCGCTGTGCGGGGTGTGGTGCTTAGCGTTTTTTGGGAAGGGGACGATGCGTGCTGGGCTGGGTGTGTGTGCGTGCAACGATCTCGTAGTCTTGCTTGGCCAGTGCTTCGGTCAGACTGGCTTCCAGCGTCGAAAACGTTTGAACAAAGCTGAGATCGATCCCAAGCAGAACCAGGCTGCGCGCCACTTCCGCAGAGATGCCTACCAGCATGCAGTCCACTCCCAGCAGCTTGGCCGCTTGCACCGTTTTTACAAGCGAGTTGGCTACGTGTGAGTCCACCAGCGGAACGCCCGTGATGTCGATGATCACCACCCGCGCTGCATTCTTGGTGATCGCGGACAGCGCGTTGTCCATCAGCAGCGCTGCGCGATGGGTGTCGATCTCTCCGATCAAGGGAAGCAGCAGAATTCCGTCCCACAATCGCACCACCGGCAAGGCGAGCTGCAAGATCGTGCGCTGCTTTTCGAACAGCTGTTTTTCCAGGAGCAACAGATCGGCTTGTTTCTGCTCTTCTGCGCTCCGGCGAAGTCGCGCGATCTCTCCTTCAATCGTGGCATCGGACGGATGGATCGAAAACTCGACGATGTGGTCGTCTTCACTGGTGATTTGCTCTTCGGCCCAGCAGCTCTGTCCCAGCGCGTGACAGAAGATTCCGATGAGCTTTCCTTTGAGAAACGGACAGCCCCAGCGAAAGTCCATCTTCGACTGTGAGCGCAGCTCCCACGCATTGCGGACGCGAACCAGCGCGCGGCCTTCTGCTTTGTTAAAGATCGGTAGCTCGAAGCATCCCCAGCCAGCGACACCGACGGCACGTCCCCACGCGAGGAACCCTTGCTCGAAGGTCGGTCCCAGCTTTTCGACCATGAACGTGTAGTCTTCTTTGGTTCCTTGGCTCGACTCATGCGCGATGAGCAGCCGTGCAAGCTCGCGTCCTGTTTCCTGAACAAGCGGTGCAAGCATCCGATACAGCGACGGATTGAGCCAGAACATCGCCGAAGGAAGACCGAAGAAGCTGAACGTTCCCTCTTGTAGATCCATGTCGATGGGGACGTTCTGTACGGTGGTGTGAAACGTACGATCCATTTTGCTGGATTATCTGTCGGACACAGTCAGGAAGGAATACCGAAAGATCTGATCGAATGGCTGAGTGGTTTGATGACCAGTGGGTCCGGTGTATCGTATTTTCCGACGGAGATTGCGCAGACGAACACACCGACTTGGATGGAAGTACATTGGTCTCTGTAGATGTGCGATGTACGTTTGGAAGCGGAAGGACCCAGGTAGGAATCACAGAAAGTCTGGATATGATTCCCATCGAACCGTCAAAGGAGTGATCGCATGACGACGCATGTTCGCTTGGATCAAGTTGGTGCTGAGCTTTCGCGGATGCGACAGGCTGCACCGCTGGTTCACGTTCTGACCAACGAAGTGGTGCAGGAGTTTACGGCCAATGTCCTGCTCGCGATTGGGGCTGCACCTGCGATGATTGTTGCGGAAGAGGAAGCCGCAGCGTTTGCCTCGATTGCATCGGCAGTCCTTGTGAACATCGGAACGCTGTATCCTGCGCGCTATGCTGCGATGGTGTGTGCCGTCGATGCGGCAGTGGCTGCGGGGACTCCGTGGGTGCTGGATCCAGTGGCGGTGGGAGTCCTTCGCTATCGAACGGAAGCAGCCGAGCAGCTGCTCACCAAACATCCTGCGGTGATTCGCGGAAATGCTTCCGAGATCTTGGCGCTCGCCGGTCTTTCGCAAGGGGGTCGCGGCGTAGACAGCACCGCCAGCTCACAGAGTGCGGTTCAGGCGGCAGAGTCGCTGGCGAAGCAGACCGGTGCGATCGTGGCAGTGACCGGCGCAGTGGATTACGTCACAGATGGTGCAGAGACGATTGCGATTCCGTTCGGACATCCGCTGATGACCAAAGTGGTGGGAACGGGCTGTGCGCTGTCGGCTGTGACGGCTGCATTTGTGGCCGGAGTCCAAGATCGATCGGCGCGTCTGTCTGCGGTGGCGGCGGCGTGTGCAGTGATGGCGCTGTGTGGTGAACAAGCGGTGAAGCAGAGTCACGGACCGGGAAGCTTTAAGCCAAGCTTTCTCGATGCACTGGCTGTCATCGATCCGGTCCGCTTGCGTGGCCCATGAAGACGCGCTTCCGTCCTTCCGCACTGACGCTGTATCTGGTCTTGGATCCTGATCTGTGCGGTGGCGCAAAAGGAATGCTGTCCACGACGGCGCAAGCGATCCAAGGAGGCGTCACAGCGGTGCAGCTGCGCGCTCCGCACTGGAAGAAGAGACAGCTTGTGGATGTGGGACACGCGCTCTTTGCACTGCTGGCTCCGCATGCGATTCCGCTCATCGTAAATGATCATGTGGATGTCGCGCTGGCGATCAATGCCGACGGTGTACACGTTGGACAAGATGACTTGCCGGTCGCCGCTGCGCGCGCGCTGTTGGGTCCGCACAAGATCTTGGGACTTTCGACCACCTGCATTGAAGAGCATGCGCGCGTGCCGCTGGATCTGGTGGACTATGCAGGACTTGGACCGGTTTTTCCGACGGGAAGTAAGCCAGATGCCAGTGCTGCGCTGGGTCTGGTTGCGTTCACACAAGCGCTGAAGACATCGACGATTCCGTGCGTGGCGATCGGCGGAATCGGTCTGGGTCGCGTGGCTCCGATTCGTGCTGCGGGCGCGCAAGGAGTGGCTGTGATCTCTGCAATATGTGGCACACAGGATGCCTCTTATTGTGCCGCGCAGCTTCGTCGAGAATGGGAAGAAGGTGTGTGATGATTCCCAAGGTACTGACCATCGCGGGCTCTGATCCAAGTGGCGGAGCCGGAATCCAAGCAGACCTCAAGACGTTTGGCGCACTCGGTGCGTACGGAATGAGCGTGATCACCGCGCTGACTGCGCAGAGCACGCAAGGTGTTGCGGCGGCTTATGCGATTCCTGCTTCGTTTGTGCTCGCGCAGTGTGATGCGCTGTTTGATGACATCGCGGTGGATGCGGTGAAGATCGGAATGCTCGGTGATGAAGAGAGAACTCGTGCGGTGGCGTCGGTACTGGCGGCGCGCAAGCCTGCGGTGGTGGTGCTTGATCCGGTGATGGTGGCCAAAGGGGGACATCGGCTGCTGTCGGATGCTGCGGTGGATGCGCTGCTGAGAGAGCTGATGCCGCTCGTGGACATTGTGACGCCGAACCTTCCCGAAGCGGCGGCGCTGCTTCAGACTTCGCTGGCGCGATCGGAACAGGACATGAAAGAGCAGGGCAGGGCGCTGCTTGCGCGAGGTGCGCGTGCGGTCCTGATGAAAGGGGGACACCTGGATGCGGCAGAGTGCCCGGACTGGCTGATCACGCGCGCTGAGGATCTTCGCTTTTCGAGTCCGCGCATTCCCACCAAGAACACGCATGGAACGGGCTGCTCCCTATCGGCGGCGCTGGCGGCACTGCGTCCTCAGTGTGAAAGCTGGACAGAGACGATCTCGGTGGCCAAGACTTGGCTTGGTGCTGCGCTGGCACAAGCGGATCGACTGTCGGTCGGACACGGCATCGGTCCCGTTCATCACTTTCACAAGTGGTGGTGAAATAAGAAGAGTATCAAATGCCTCTTTTATAAGAGGAGTATCAAGTACTTCTTTTATAAGAAGAGTATCAAATGCCTCTTTCATAAGAGGAGTATCAAGTACTTCTTTTATAAGAAGAGTATCAAATGCCTCTTTCA
>CALMML010000490.1 GCA_937868485.1 uncultured Myxococcales bacterium
GGTCCTCCGTCCCCTCGACCGACCTTCGCTGCCAACTCAAACTTTCGGCGCCCCGAGCAGGATCTTGACGCCCGCTTTCTGCTTGATCTCTTCGATCACATCGCCGACGGCCTTCTGACGGTTCTGGCCGGTCAGACCCTTGACGATCATGTCCTGCACTTGCTCAAACGGCTGGTTGGCAATCTGCGGAGGCAGCCGCGCCTTGTTTTCCTCGTAGAACTTGCGCGCCTCGTCGACCGACACTTCAGGAACGCGCTTTTCGACGAGCCCCTTGATGTACGCCTCTTCTTCGAGGTTTACGGCCTTCGCAGCGGTCTTGACGACGCGATCATTGATCAGGGACTCCAGCGCGCGCTCTCGAACCTCGAACAGCTCGCGACCCGCCGCTTTGTCCAGCTCGGCCATCGTGATCGGCTGGGTCCCGATCATTGCAACGACGGTGTTATCACCAGCCATCGACGAAGACGCCAGGTTCTTTGGCGCATTTTTGGCGCAGGCCGGCGCCAGAAGCAGGAGCGAGAGGGCAAGAGGCTTCAGGTTCATCGTGTGGTCCTTTTCCTTCGGGAATCGCTGGTCTTGGGGTCGTGGTTCGGCGTCAGCTTTGCTACACTGCGAAGCATGTCCATCCTCGGCCGGCTCGGGAACTTGATTAAGTCTAACCTCAACTCTGCCGTCGATAAGCTGTCAGACCCAGCGAAAGAAATCGACTTGCTTGTCGAAGAAATGGAGGACGAGCTGAAACAACTGCGCGTCACTTTACGCGACCAGCTTGTCCAAGAGAAGCTCGCGCAGAAAAAAGTCGATGAGGAATATCGCAACGTCCAAAAGTGGCAAGACCATGCCGAGCGGGCGGTGCGAGCGGGCGACGATGAGCTGGCCAAAGAAGCGCTGCGACGGCGGGTCGAGGCGGAAGCGAAGCTGGAAGCGGCAGAGCGCATTCACGCCGAGCAGTCTCGTCACGTTCAGAAGCTGAGCGACGATCTCAAGTCGGGGGACCAAAAGCTCGTCGAGATCAAGGCGCGCAAAGAAGTGCTAAAGTCGCGCGCGCGATCGGCCAAGCAAGCGACGAGCAGCGACGGCACGGCGATGGATCGATTCAATCGCTTGGTCGCCGAGATCGAGACGAAGGAAGAGCAAGCGGCGGTGATGGCTGAGCTAAACCCGGAGCTGGGCTCGGTGCGGCAGGACGAACGCGATCGATCGACCGAGGAGCGCTTCAACCGACTGCTCGGTCCGGGCGGAAGCAAAGAAAACGACATCGAAGCGCGGCTCGCGGCGATGAAGGCCAAGCAGCTTCCCGCCAAAGCCGAAGCGAAGGAATAGCTTCGAAGTCGATCTTGTCCCGCTCGGTTATGCGCGCTGTTGCCACTCGCTGCGCGTGACGACCGGAAGCTGGAGCGCCCGCTCTCGTTCCAAGTCCAAGTTGCCCAGATGCAGAGACAGCGGCGCCTGCACCCACTTGAAAATCGCGCGTGAAAACAGTCCCGTAAACTTGTTGGCCCAGCCCGCGATCAGCGGCGCAGCAAACTCGGGGAAGATGTCGGACAGCGCTTGCGCAAGCTCCGCAGCATCCAGCTTTTCCGCGACATGCAGCGCGATGCACGCATCCAGGACCACAAACGGCATCAAGTCGCGCTCATCTTGCTGATCAGGAGCCAGCTCTGCCGTCGCAGGAATCGCAATCGTCTGGCGAATTCCTTCCAGCTTTTCCGTTTCCAGCAGATAGTCGAGCAGATAGTTCACGACCGTCTTGGGAAGGTTCGCAATCACCGCGAGCGCGCCCATCAAGTCGCCGCCCACCGTGGTGTAGCCCGACGCTTTTTCGCTCATGTTGCCAGTCTGTAGAAACAGTCCTGACACGGCGTTGGCCCAGTTCCACATTCGCTCTGCACGCAGTCGCGCTTGGATGTTTTGCACCGTCAGCGTCGTCAGTGCTTCCCCAGGCTGGAGCATCTTGCGTGTCGCTTCCGCTTCTCGTTCAAACGCTTCTTCGATCGACAGAATCACAAACGGAATGCCAAGCTCGCTCGCTGCGATCTCTGCGGCACCGCGCGTCTGCGTCGAGGAATAACGCGTCGGCATGTAAAACGCCCGCAGCATCTGCGCGACTTTTTCCTTCTGTCCGTCTTCTCCCAGGTGCTGGTATTTGCGGCTCACATAGCGATGCGCGATGAGCAGACAGAGCAGGCTGTCGCGGCCTCCCGAGAGTGCGACACCAATCTGTTTGAACGCACCGGTCTTTTCAAAGTAGTCGCCGACACCAAGCGTCATCGCGCTGAGCAACTCTTCACAGAACTCGCGCCGAATGTCGCGCGGTTGCGACGGGGCCGGAAGAAAGAAGTTGCGATGCGGAGGCGCTGGATAGCGAAGCGGAATCGCCGCAGCACCGATCTCTCCCACCGAAATCACATGCGCGCCACACGTTGAGGAGTCCTGCTTTCTTTCTTGCAGAATCGGATGCGGAATCGCGGTGCGCGAAAGGAACTCTTCCCGATCCATTCGCCACGTCGTATTTTCACTGCGGAGTCGCGTGGTCCGACGCAGATCGATCGTCGCGGAAGAGATTCCTTCCACAAAGCGCGGCGCTTCATGAACGACTCTTCCGTTCTGACAGACAAAGCCTCCACCGTCGAAGATGAGCCCGTCGTTGGCTCCGACCGCATTCACATACAGCACGGTGACGTTGTTGTCACTTGCGCGGGTTGCGACCATTTCCCGACGGGTGGCATGGACTCCGATGCGGAACGGAGACGCCGACAGATTCACAATCAGCTCGGCCCCTTGATAGCTACGTCGTCGCATCGGTCCGTCGGGAGACCAGATGTCTTCGCAGACTTCCAGCGCGACGCGTCCGAAGTCACAGTCAAACAGCAGATCCCCAAACGGAACCTTGCCACACGGACCAAGCGGAACCTCTGCATACAGTCCTGGGAACCCTCGCGACAGCGTCCGCGCTTCGTAAAACACGTTATAGAGCGGTAGCTTTTCTTTGGGAACGACTCCGTAGACCTTCCCTTTGAAGAGGAATGCGGCGCAGTTGTAGACCTGTTCCATCGCCTGCACGAGCACTCCGCAGACAATCACCATCGGTACATCTGCCGTCGCTGCTGCGAGCTTGGACAGCGCCTTCGCTTGCGCAGAAACAAAGCCCGGCCACAGCAGCAGATCTTCAGGAGGATATCCGCCAAGCACCTGCTCTGGCAGCGCGCACAGCGTTACGCCTTCTGCGAAGAGCTTGTGACAAAAGGAAATCACGCGCTCGACATTGGAGTCGGTCGCACCGACGGTGGTGTTGACGTTGGCCAGGCCCAGTCGCAGTAGACGCATTCAGATTCTCACTGTCTATGTTTGGTCGGTACAGCGCGGTACGCGGAACGGCACGCTACATCTCGGACACAAGCTCATCTATCACATGCGCGAGCTTGTTCGACACCCTGATTGGCCACGGACCATCGCCCTGCCCTGGCACCGGCGTCTCGAGTCGCTGCAAATGAACAGGAAGTGCGGCGCGCTGGCGGGCGACATAGTCACGCGTTTCGGACAGAGAAGGAAGCGCGGACACCGGCTGCTTGCCTCGCCACAGCGGCTGAAGCAGCGGCGTCCCATGCGCAGGCGCAGGCTCATCCGCCAGCGAGAGCAGATCGTGATCGGAAAAGCGATAGACCTGCAGCCGACCCGGAAGCGTCGCCTTCCCAGAGCCCCGCGCAAGCTTCATCGTCAGCTTCCCACTCGCGTTCTGAACCAGCTTTCCTACTGCACCAATTCCCGTCGCTGCATCCGGTGAACAGGAGATGTTTTCACCGACTCCGAAACCATCGCCACCCGCAGCAGCCAGATCGCGCACCCGATATTCATCCAGACCATCGGACAGAAACAGCTTGGCATGGCTTGCGCCCAGATCATCGAGCAGCTTGCGCGCACGCTTCACAGAGTCCACGGTCACACCGGAATCAAGCCGGACTCCCGTCAGCTTTCCGAGTGTTCCGCGCACCGCATGTTCAATTCCGCGAAAGGTATCGTAGGTATCGACCAGCAGCGTCGCGTTGCCCGGAAACAGCGCACAGAAGCGCTGAAAAAAGTGTGTCTCTGTCTCTGAAACAGGTGTCTGTAAGCGCTCGCAGGCTTGGATCGCAAAGTGATCCATCGTCCCCACGGAAGGAATCCCATAGCGATAGGTCGCGGCCAAGTTGCTCGTCGCTGAGCAGCCCGCAATGTACGCAGCATACGCCGCATCAATCGCCGCGTGAGGATGGGTTCTGCGCTGTCCAAACTCGATCACTGCACGCGGAGTTCCGTCATGCTGCGCAGCCGACACAACGCGCGATGCCTTCGATGCAACCATCGACAGGAAGTTGATGCGCGACAGCCAAGGCGTCTCGATGAGCTTACACAAAGGAAGGCTGGTACGGACTTGCAGAAGGGGTGTGTAGGCGGTAAGCGGAACCCCTGAAACCAGCAGAGGCGTTCCATCTTCCCGAAGGGCCGGACCCGCAAATGCGAGCGTTCCTTCCGGTGCTGCATCGATCTCTCCTTCAAAGCCATCGATCGCCGCGAGTGCAGCCCGAACGCGCTGCCCAGGTCGGGTCTGCATGGCCGGTCCCAAGATCGGATGTGCGTCGAGAAGTCCCAGCTCCTCTGCTGAAAAGCGCAGCGACTGACAGTGCTCGACAATGCTGCGAATGCCACACAGAACGACGTAGTTTCGCTGCTTGGGAAGCTTGCGAAAAAAGAAGCTCATCGACAGCGGTCCGTCATCCATTCGACCATCCGCTGCATGGGCAATCAGCGTCGTGAGCTGATAGACATCAACCGACAGAGAATCGAGGCTCACAGAGCGCCCCCTTTCAGCAGGCTGCTCGGTCGATGAAGCACATTCCCTTGTGCAAACAGCGCATCCGTCTCGGCGCGACGCTCGGGATAGACAGCGCGGGTCAGATCGTCGAGCACAATGGCCAGCAGTCCTTCCGCTTGTGCATCGAGCGCTGACCATCCCACGCAGAAATCACGCGCCAGTCCACAGACAAACACCCGACGAACTCCGCGCGCAGAAAGCATGGCAGAAAGTCCTGTGGTCCGACGCTGACCATCGGGTCCGGTGTTTTCCCGAAAGGCGCTGTAGGAATCGATGTCGCGGTAGGTTCCCTTGCGCACAAGGATTCCGATTCTGTCTTGCGGAATGCCAGGATGAAGCGCCGCACCGGACGTTCCTGCGATGCAGTGATCAGGCCACAGCGTCTGCGTAGAACCGTACAAAGGAATCGCATCAAACGGACTTCGACCATGCTGGGATGCAAAGCTGATGTGCTGTGCTGGATGCCAGTCTTGCGTCGCGACAACCAGTGAAAAGCGCTGCATCAGCGCTGCGATCGGAGACACAATCTGATCGCCTTCTGCGACCGCCAGCGGACCTCCGGGCATAAAGTCCGGCTGCATATCCACCACCAGCAGCGCGTCCGTTTCCGGCTGTATCGTAAAGTCCTCGGGCTGTTCGATCTCTTGCTGTGGCTCCTGCTGTGGCTCCTGCTGTTGTGCGTGCAGCTGTTCGGTCATCGCTTCATCCTGTGGTCTCGGCTGCGCTTTTTGCAGAAGCACAAAGCGCGCTGTAATCCGAGGATATCCGATCCGTACGGACATGATACGATCTCGACGGGCATATCACCCTTTGCCAGGCGCAATGCCCACAGCTACGCAGAAGGTTGGGCATTCATTCCATCCCTTAAGGAGAGACGTAAGATGAAGGCACGGAACCGACTTGTATGGATCTCTGTCGCGCTACTTTCCGCTTCGCTGACCGCTCACTGTGACTCAACAGACAATCCCGGAGATCAGCAGCAGACACCGCCTCCGGTTGACACGCTCTCTGTAAACGATGCGTCTCCCAAGCTGTTCAAAAACACAGGTGGATCGTCGATTACGCTGACCGGAACGGGCTTCCAGACTGGCGCGACTGTGACCATCGCAGGAGTCCCCGCGCAAGATGTCACGGTGGTTTCCTCGACGACGATTCAGCTCAAGAGCCCGCTCAAAGCAGCCACCTGCGGCAAAGTTCCGATCGTGGTCACAAATCCCGATGGAAAGACCGTGACGCGCAGTGATCTGGTTACGCTACTGACCAGCGCACTTCAGTATTCGATTCCTTCTACCATCACGATGGGAACCTATCCGCGTCAGGTTCTGGCCGTTGATCTGAACAAAGATGGAAAAGTAGACATCGTCTCTGCGAACAGCGGAAACGCCAACCAGGCCGTGATGTTCCGACTGGGTAACGGCGATGGACAGTTCCAAACAGCGACGGCATTTACGTCGGGAAGCTCTGCCTACGGAGTCGCGGTCGCCGACTTTAACAAAGACGGAAACCTGGATCTTGCAGCCGTCAACAGCGGCAGCAACGACATCTCTGTTCGCCTGGCAACCAACGCAGCGCAGTACGGCAACGCGATGAACTACACGAGCGGAGCCGATCCTCGCGCAATCGCAGCAGGAGATCTGAACGGAGACGGCGCGATCGATCTGGCAACGGTCAGCTTTGGCTCGTCCAACTTGAACGTCTATTTGAACAAAAACGACGGAACCGGAACCTTCAACGCGGCAAGCTCCAGCACGGTGGGAACCAGCCCCGTTCACTTGGTGCTGGCGGACGCTTAGCGGAATTCATTGTGCAGGCCAATGACGTACAGTGTGCGAGGAAAGGCTCTGTCACTTCGTGCTTTGGGAGTGTTCACTTTTCGTCGGAGACAGCGTATCGAAAGGACATTATCAATGACAAGATCGTGCGATCAAAACAGCCATAGGAATGAACAAATCTTCAGGTAGGAATCGCTCAGGATTCCTCTTCACTGCTGACATGCAATCCCAGCTCTTTCATGCGTGCATACAGCAGCGCACGCCGAATCCCCAGCAGCCGTGCCGCTTGCGCACGATTCCCTTTCGATCGCTGTAGTGCCCGCTCGATCAAGCGTCGCTCAAGGCGTGCGACATTGCGCGCCAGATCGAGATCTTCTTCGTCTTCACCACGCTCAGGAATCGCCACCGCGTGAGCGCCTTTGGGAAGCTGAAGATCATCGACATCCAAGATGTCGGCGCTCGACATGATGCAGGCATTTTCAAGGACATGCCGAAGCTGACGAACATTTCCCGGCCAGTCATAGTGCAGCAGGCTCTGCATCGCGGACTCTGACACTGCGCGCGCCACAGAGCCAGTGTGTCGCAAGAAGAAATCGACCAGAAGCGGAATGTCGTCTCGTCGCATGCGCAGCGGAGGAACATCGATCCGAATCACACCCAAGCGATAGTAGAGATCCTCGCGCAGCGTCGATCCTTGCGTTCCTGGCAGCACAGGCTTCGAGGTCGCACAGATGATTCGAGTGTTCGATGACAGCCGCGCGGTTCCGCCGATTCTTTCAAAGCCACCATCTTCCAGAACGCGCAGCAGCTTGGTCTGAAGAGACATGGGAAGATCGCCAATTTCATCGAGGAACAGAGTTCCCTCTTGCGCGACTTCAAAGCGACCCTCGCGACGGACAGAAGCGCCGGTGAAGGCTCCTTTTTCATGACCAAATAGCTCGCTTTCAATCAGCGTCATCGGCAGTGCAGCCAGGTTGACTGGCACAAACTTTCCGTGTCTGCGCAGTCCGTGCTGATGAATCGCACGCGCCACCAGCTCTTTTCCAACCCCACTTTCCCCAGTCACCAAGACCGGCGCGAGGCTTGCGGCTGCACGACCAATCGCTTTCCACACTTCACGCATGCCCGCGCTTGATCCGATGAATCCTCCCGACGCTGCGGGTGTTTCAATCTTGGCAACGGAAGGACAGCGAACTGCTCGCGCAACGGTGGCCAGCAAGACATCAAAATCAAACGGCTTGGTGACGTAATCGAATGCACCTGCACGCATCGCCAGGATGGTTCGATCGCTGTCGCCATAGGCTGTGGCCATGATGACCGGAACGTGTGGATGACGTGCGCGAACATCTGCAAGCAGTGCGATTCCATCGCCATCGCGCAGCCGAATGTCGAGGAGAATCGCATCAGGAACCTGCTGAGAGAGCACAAGCAGCGCAGCGACCACTCCCTCTGCTTCTGTAACCGCGTAGCCGGATTCATCCAGTGTGGACGCCAGCGCTTCACGAACAGACTCGTCATCATCGATCAGGAGCAGGCGTGGACGTACGCTCATCGGAAGACCTCTCTGGGAATCGCTGTGGCAGCTCAACAACAAAGGATGTGATGTGATCGTGGCGCTCGTAACCGATGCGTCCTTGGTGAGATTCCACCGCAGCGCGAGCCAGACACAGTCCCAGTCCCGTTCCGTCGGGTTTGCAGGAAAAGAACGGCTCGAACAGCTCACTCTCTCGCTCTTTGGGAACGCCGCTTCCGTGGTCCGAGACGCGCAGCGTTACGGTCTGTTCAGACTGACCAATCTGCACCCTCACTTCGCGATGCATGGGACTCGCTTCCAGTGCATTGCGGAGCAGGTTGTCGATGACTCCTGACATTGCAAGGGGATCGCAGTACAGCACCGCATCCCCTTCGCGAAGGAGTCGAATCTGTCGAGACGTGGCAAGAGCAGACAGAAGGTCCATTCGATCATCGACCAGCGATGCAAGAGAGACTTGTTCCAGGGTGGTCGGTGCGCGCTTAGACAGCAGCAGCAGAGAGCCCACCACGCGATCCAGTCTGCTTACTTCGGTGAGCGCTCTTTTGACATCGGTTGCGGACTTGTCATCTAGCTTTCGTCGCGCCATAAGGTCCAGTCGCAGCTTCAGACCCGTGAGCGGATTGCGGACTTCATGCGCCACACCTGCGACCACACGCCCGAGTGCCGCGAGTCGCTTTTCGTGATCCAGCTTGGCGGCAAGCTGTCGCTCTCGTTCCTGCGCTTCCCACAAGTGCGCTGTCAGCGTAGAGAGACCCTCTGCCAGACGTAGCAGCTCCAGCACACGCGGCTTGGGAATCTGCGCGCGCAGATCCCGTTCCAGTGCGCGCAGCGCATGTGACAAGGCATCCGAGCCTCTGCGCAGCGAGATGACCGTATCCAAGCTGATCAGGACCAGCGCAGCCATCATCAAAAACATCAGCAGAAGAAGCGGCAGCCAGCGTCGATTTTCTGGGTCGCGCAGCCGATTGGGAATGCGCAAGAGCGTCCAAGCAGAGAGTCCGTCTTGAGCGCCCTGCACCGTCACAAACAGGAGATCGTTTGGTGCCACAAAGCGCGTGTGGTCCAAAGCACGACCGCGCTGACGCAGACAGGCGGCTCGAACTACATCGCGATCCAGCGGAAAGAACGGATGCCGCTGTCCTGCGGTCACAAACGGAGTGCCAGAAGGACTGTGCGGACTGGGTGTAAACGAAACCGGAGCGACGGTACGCAGCACGATCAGGGAGCCATCAGGAAGACAGAATCCGGCGCTTGCATCAAACAGCGGATCCACAATCGCAACCGCCAGTCTGTGCAGTGAGTCAGGAATCACTTGGTTTCTGCGGAGGGACTCAGCTTCTGACGGAGAGAGCCTCGCTTGCGCAGTGAGTAGCTCGGTGGTTGTGGCATCCGCTTGCGCAAACGATCGCTTTTCGCGCGCAGCATCACTTTCACTGCGCAGTCTTCCCAGCGACAGTGCTGCCACAGCAAGCCCAACGATGGCAATCAGCGATAAGATGATCAGGCGGCGGGTTACAGACATTCGCTGCAAGCAGCATACATACAACTTCTGTGCGCGTGGCAAGGACAGCACTACGCAGCGGACTAGGTCTTGCCAGCAAAGGGGGTCGATCGAGGCGCGGCAGCCGTCGATTCCATCCGTCGCGAAAGCAGCACCGCAAGCAGCGATCCCAGCGCAAGCACAAGCAGACCCACTTTCGCGGAGCTTGATAGAAACAGAACCCAGCGCTCGAGCGGATTGACGGTCGCAAACACACGCTCGATCAGAAAGCCCACGGCCAGGACTGCGCCAACGAATCCGCACAGCATACGCACGACGCGATAGACCGCAGTCTGGGCCAGCAGGAGCAGCCAAGGAAGCACCACACAGGACAGTCCGAACTGCTCAAGCTCAATGCCAAGGTTAAAGCCAAGCAGCGTCAGCAGCGTCTGTCCAAGCCCCAGATTGCGACCGAGCAGCGTGCTGGCAAACGCCAAGCCGTGTAGCAGTCCAAACGCTGCGGCAACCGTCACCTCTTGTCGCGCAAACAGCGGTCGCAGCGCATGAATCGCCGCAACGATCAAAGACAGTGCAATCCCACACTCAACGGGAGCGCTGGGAACCGACACAATCCGCAGCGCACCCAGCGCCAAGGTCAGGCTGTGACCCAGCGTAAACGCGGTCAGAATCCGCAGCACAGCCCACAGACTGGCGCGCATGGTGCGAGGCGTTGACCAGCGATGTCCGTGCGCAGTCAGCGGAGCCGCAAGCAGCAGCAGAAACACAAACAAAACATGATCAACGCCGGTTGCGACATGCTCCATTCCCAGGGCCACCACTGCGCGGAATCCTTGCCACAAACCACCACTGCGGCGCACCGTGATTGACTGCTCTGTAAAGTGAATCGTCCCGACGAGTCGAGGCTCTGCAAGCGCGATTCCCAAGCCGAAGTCCGATCGAACATAGACATAGGCATAGTGCGAGCGAACTTCATGCGAGATCACATCGTACGCAAGCTTCATGTGATCCATCCGCAGAGGAGCGCGTGCACGCAGCGTCATCACCACATCCGGTGCAATTGGATCGCGCACATGATCGAGCCGAAGGTCTTGCACGTTCACGCGCCAGGGAAGGTTGTTTTTCTGATTCGTCAGCTGAACATGCGCAAGGACGTAGTCCGTCAAGAGCGCGCGATGGGCCGCAGAAAATCCAGTGGTCGCAGCCGTCCAACCAGGAAGCGGTCGCGCGCGCAGAAGTTCCTCGATGGGAAGTCGCAGCTCCACGTCTGCACCGTCGACCGTCAGATCGATCATCACGACCGAAGACGGACTGGGATGCGCGTAGCTGGAACGCAGTGGACAGAGCCACAGCGCGATCCAGAGCAGCAACGGAATCAGCTTCTGCGCGCGCATGGGATTATTGAAACTCCGCGCCGTAGTCTGCGACTTTGTCACGCCAGATGGTGTGGTAGTGAACCTTGTTGCGATAGACGATTCCGCCTTGCACGGTGAACTCGATAAAGACGCGCGGACCGTCGATGCGTGCGTAAGAAGCCTGGGTGGTTAGATCCGTCGATCCCGTGAATCCAACGTACGTTGCATCGAGCGCAGAGTCGCTTTCATAGCTGGCAAGCAGAGACGCGGAAACCGGATCTCCAGACAGCTTGACCCACGCTTCGATCGCTTGCTTGAGGAGTGTCCGTTGTGCCGCGCTGAGTGCAGAGCCAGCGACGCCGCGCGCAGTGCTTCCGGTTGGATAGGAGATGTTTGGAAACTTGCTATCTCCGGTCATTCCTGCCGGTCCAGAGATGATGTCGGTATAGGTTCCGCTCAGCTGCGCACCCGGCAGAGACGAGATCGAACCAAGCAGCGCAGTCATCGCGGCACGCTGGGTCTCAAGCGGGGCATGCGAAGCCGTGTCTGTCCACGTCAGCGGCTCTACTGCATCAAACAGCGGCGTCGCGCTGGTGCACTTGGTGTTAAACGAAAAGTTGTACGCAAGGTGATGTCCTGCAACCTGCAACATCCACGGAGACGTTGCGGAAGGAGTCCCCACAAACGCAAAGTAGTAGCGGCCTTGTCCGTAGTCTGTCGCGCTGGCTCCGCCGTTGGTAACAAGGTATTGATCGGCCAGTCGCAGCTCCGAAAGGAGCGTGCTTCCTGCTGCGCTCGCAGCGGCGGTGGCCAGCGCAATCGCCTTGCTCTGCGCGTTGGCATCCATGTCGATCAGCGCGACTCCGTTTCGCTTCACGGCGGTCGTTGGTAGGTTTGACCACTGACGCGCGTTGGTTAGGTTGTAGTCGAGCTGAACCGTGGTCTGCTGCGCAGCGGTCAGCGAGGACTTGAAGGCACTGGCTGCCGCCAAGATCGCAGCATCGTTGGCCGCAGCGGACGTGTCTTTGGTACAGCTTGCGGTGGTGCTCGATCCGTCGCTGGATGAACCATCGGTGGTGCTGGCATCTGCGGTGTCTGTTCCACTTGTACTGCCCGTGTCACAAGCGGAAAAGTTCATTCCTCCCAGGGCAAGCGACCCCAGCGAGATGAGTGCGATAAGCTCTCTGTTAGACGTAGGACGTGGCATAGGAATCCTCCTTAGGGAAGGCACTGCGCGTGCAAACGAGACAACCAGCACGCAGGGCAATCGTCGTGCCAGCGCTTGGGAAGTCTCACTTGCGACGAGAAGGTCCGGTCAGCACACGCCGCTGCGCACGCCGCTTCGGCGAACCAAACTCGTACGCCTGTACGCTTTTCGTACACGACCAGCAGACAGCCAAGCGACTTCGCGCAAGTGCAAGGAAGCGGGTCGCAAAAGACCAGGACAGCGCAGCCACGTCTTTGCGCATCGCTCCGAAAGGAAGACAGCAGGAGGGGCGGATGTTGAGGGTTAGGACTTCGCCTGCTGCGGCTTGCGGCTGGTGTACCTGACGCCAACGTACACCGCCGCGTTACAGACCAGCATTCCGATCACAGCCGGAATGAGCACAGCCCAGCCAGCAGAGCCTCCCTCCGCGACGCTCCAAGCGATCTTGCCGAGCGCCCCAAGGTTGATGACCGCCACGCCCCACCACCACGAGCGCTTCCAGAAGGCCGCCGCCAGGAGTCCAAAGAAGGCCGGGACCGTCAGGGAAAACATCACCTTGCTGAACGTCCACGGACCAAGCAAGTACTCGCGCTCTGCTTGTAGAAACCTTTCCACAGCAGGGTCAGCCGTCGCGGGCGCAGGAAACCAAAACATGCTGCTTGCCAGCGCGAGGACCGTAAGGACAAGCCCCTTCCAGCTACGTCGGTAGGCGAAAAAGATGTACGGGATGAGGAACAGCGGGCGGATGTACCAGCTCAGTACGTTGTGATGTCGCGCCCAAGCCCACGCGAGAAAATCGGATAGCACGTCCACAGTGAAGACTCCTTGCACGGATAAACCCCTCACAGCATACGCGCATCGGGCCCCTTCGGCATTGGCTTCCAGACCCTCATTCATCCGCGAACAGC
>CALMML010000491.1 GCA_937868485.1 uncultured Myxococcales bacterium
CACCAATCGGCGCGCGCATGCCAATCACACACTCCACAGCTGACAAAAACGGCTCAGCGTCCTCGATCGAATGACACGAGTTGAGCATCACAATCCGGGTCCGCTGCGAAAGCACTTCAATCCATCGACGCAGCGCATCTTTGGGCATCCAGTGGACACCTCTGTTCGGGTGCTCAACGCCCAAGGAAGACGGCTCGCCATGGCCGCTGAAGTGAACCAGATGCGGACGCAGCTTGAGCGCATCTTCAATCGCCGAAGACGACGCATCACGCACCAGATGTAGCTTCAAAAACGACTTGCGCTGCTCTGCGCGCAGCTTGCCCCGGATGGTCTGCACTTCTGCGCTCAGGTCGAGCTGCTGTGTTCCTACCGGATTGGCAAAGAGGAGTGCGAACTCAATCATGGTCGTCGGTGTTCCTGAAAGGGTAAGAGGTCGTCTCTACATCACTGCCACGTCACAACCAAGGCCGTCTTAGCACAGTCGCGACCTGCGCTGTATACGATGGATCAATTCATCCTTTTTGTTAATAGATAAATCACTTAGAAACTCGGCTTTAATTTGAAATTTGAATCCGCAAATCAATCAATAATAAGCCATCTCACATGTCGTATGGACAGACGCCCATGGTCATGAGCAAAAGCCCATGGGCAATCAGCGTTTCTAGGAAATTAAATGGCAATAAAACACATCAATAAAATCAAATTCTCCGTCGACAAGTCCTGTGTTTCTCGCAAGTTGGCACGATGACTGCTTAGGCAATCAACCAACAGCAGCTTCGCAATAACGACCATCGATTTGCTGTTTAGATTCATCGATCGGTCATTCGGAAAGAGCAGTTTCACTGATGTGAATTGCTCAGAAACACAGAGAACAGAAACGGAGACATTGCAATGAAAACTTGGGCCAAAATCTGCTCGACCGGCATCATCACAGCGGCGCTCTCTATGCTGACAGTGGTTACGACACCGGCGTGTGACCCGCCGACGACGCCGCCGACGCCGCCGACGACGACGCCGCCACCGACGAACGTCTGCGCAGCTGTGTCCTGCTCGAATCACGGAAGCTGCACCGTGGTAGACGGCAACCCGACCTGCGCCTGCAACAGCGGCTTTCATGCAGAAGGACTGAGCTGCGTCCCCGATGCCTGCGTGAAGCAGTGTGGCTCGCGCGTCTGTGGCGGCAATGATGGCTGCGGCGGTACCTGCGGAACCTGCTCGGGCACCAACGTCTGCAACGCGTCCGGTCAGTGTGTCCCGGTCCTCAGCGCATCGCTCAAGGTCAACAACTACTCGAGCCAGTCGCTCTACTATCTGTACGTCTCGCCGTGCGGAAGTGATTCCTGGGGGCCCGATCAGCTCGGCTCTCGAACGATTTCGAGCGGAAGTTCCCTGACGCTGACCGGACTCCCATGTCCCGCTTGCTACGACGTAAAGGTCGAGACAGCGGGTCACACCGCTGGCGTCACGCGGTACGGAAACAACTTCGCGTGCGGCGTTACCTACAACTTGAACATCAGCGGCTAGTCGTCATCCCTGTCGCCATCACTGGAATCGTCACAAGAAAGGAAGCACATCATGAAAGTCCTGTCCGCAAGCGTTGTTGCATTGGCCCTTCTCTCTGTTTGTACGGCAGGTGCGCTGAGCGCCCAGCAGAAGGATGATCGCATTCCGATCAAACCACCGCTCGAACAGCGTCAAGACTCCGTCTCCTTCGGCCTGCAAGACTCGCTGACGGAATCGACCCAAGACAGCAGCCAGGCCGCGCTCAACACCGGAGAGTCTGACGAGCAAATCGTCTGGCAGCCTGTTTCCTAACCACACCTCCACAACGCCCCGCGTAGGTGGAGTCTGTCCGCACTCCCTTCGCTCTGCGTACGCGATCTCTTCGCGCGATCCGTTCAGCACGATCCGTTCAGCACGATCCGTTCAGCGCTCATGCCCATGAACAGACACCTGCTCGCCCATGGGCAGTGTCTGGAATCACGGTGAGTGAAATCCTCCAAGCAGATCATATTTTCCGTCGCAGAACGCCATTTTTTTCGCACTCCCTTGGTCATGGCATACAGCGTGCTTTTACGTCTGATTGCGAAGACGCAACAGCGGTTCGCAGAAACCAATCCCCCCTTGGTGAGAGCCCACAACATGAAGACGTTCCGTATTAGCCAGAAGACCCCTGAACATCGACTCTCTGTGTTTGCTTCGCTCACGCGGCAAATTCTGACAGCGGCCTGTGCGATGATGCTGCTGCCAAGCTGTGATGTCCAAGACGCACAGAATCCACAGGTGTCTGATTCCGTTACCGCCAACACCCAGCTGCTGCGCCAAGCCGCACCGGAACAGCGCCCAGAGAACCCTGCATCCAGCAGTGCGGACTCTGTTCAAGATTCCGCAGAGGTCCCCTTGGTTCCGCATGGGCCAACGGGAAAGCTGCCCGCGCTCACCCAGCAAGAGCTGCAACATCACTTCATCGTGACCGTGCGCGATGGCGTCGATCCAGAGAAACTGGCAGCAGCCCACAACATCACGCCGCGCTACGTCTACCGAACCGCGCTGCGCGGCTTTGCAGCCCTGCTGAGCGCAGAACAAAAGGAGCGCTTGCTGCATCATCCGGGCGTCACCGCGATTGAACAAGATCAGCCAGTCACCGCGTCGACCACCCAGACGCTTCCCAGCAGTGAGCCGTGGGGTCTGGATCGCATCGATCAGCGCTCACGCTCGCTGGATGGACGCTATGTCTATAGCGGCTCGGGCTCGGGTGTTCGCGTCTATGTTGTGGACACCGGCATTGCGACGGCGCACCCCGAGTTTGGTTCGCGCGCAATGGCGATGTTTGACGCATTCGGAGGAGACGGACGCGACTACCAAGGACACGGTTCCCACGTCGCCGGAACGATCGGTGGACAGACCTACGGTGTCGCGAAAAATGCGATGCTGCGCTCCGTCCGCGTCATCGATGCATCGGGCTTTGGCTCTGATTCGACCGTCATCGCAGGCGTTGACTGGATCGCAGCGAATCGCATTGGTCCAGCAGTGGTCAACATGTCGATTGGCGGTGGCTACTCCAGTGCTCTCAACACCGCTGTCTCGAACCTTGTCTCCAGTGGCGTATTCGTGGCGGTCGCAGCTGGCAATGATGGAGCGGACGCTTGCGGTTACTCCCCCGGCAGTGCGCTGGGAACGGTGACGGTGGGAGCCACAGAGCGTGGTGACTCGCTCGCCAGCTACTCAAACGGAGGTCCATGCGTGGACATTCTTGCGCCGGGCAGCAGCATCCTGTCTGCGGCATACACGGGTGGCTCGACGCGAATGAGTGGAACCTCGATGGCCAGTCCACACGTCGCCGGAGTCGCTGCCATCGTAAAGTCTGTCTACGGTGATGTGTCGGCCTCCTCCATCATGTCTTTTCTGGCGAGCAGCAGCACCAAAGATGCCGTCAGCGGCGTGCCGAGCGACACCCCCAACCGGCTCCTGTTCCAGCCTCTCTAACGAACCCCCGTCCATTCCCAAACCCGCACATTTCGCCTGAGGCCCCGCTTCCCTGCGAGACTTTCTCCGTCTCGCATGCGGTCCGAAAAAGGCTCTCCGGTCGCCCCCAGTCTCAGTACTCAATCTGTTGGTTTCGCAGTGGACTCAGGTTAGCTGCTGCGGACGTTTTCGGCGTGGTGGCGCGCGGTGTTCGCGCACTGCTCGCACAGTCGGATCGCGCGCAGCAAGCGCACAGACAGCGCACTCCGCTTTCGCAGACAGAATCGCACGCAGCGACGGTAGATCGGACAAAAGTTACGCAGTCTTTGGCTGGCGCAAGACCTGCATACATCAGGGCGTTTGGTCACAAGGAGCCCCGATGCCCACTGCGTTTGATCCGGCTGGTCTGCTCGATCTGTCTAGCGCGAAGCGGACCGCATTTTATGATCTTCCCAAAGGACTCGGTGCGTATCGACCCAAGCGGGATTCCGTCGAGCACAATGTCCTGTTTGCGGAGCCTCCCAGCTTTGAGGATCTGACGGCGCTCAAAGAAGCCAAGCCGTTTGATCCGAGCTTGTATTACTGCTTTGGCTCTCTGCTGGGTGGACTCCCGAGCGGTCCTGCGGTGGTGATGGGAATGTTCCGCTGTCAGGGCAAAGAAGAAGTGGTGCTGCGGCTGTATGGTCCGCAGCGTCCGTCGGAAGGTCAGCCACTTTCCGCGCGCTACTATGTCCTGAGCAGAGGCCATGCACAGCTTGCCAAAGACAAGCAGTGGGTGTCCAAGGATGCGCCGCTGTGGCTGGCTCTGTATGCCGCTGCGTATTACAGCCTGATCGAAGATCGCAAGACGTTTTATCGTCGTCAAGATCTGGGCGGAGCCGACAACGCCGCGTGGCTTGTGCTGTACGGAAAAGACAGCAGTCGCGCCAAGTATCCCAAAGAAGAGGAAGACAGTGGCGCTGGAGACAGCGACGGTGGAAGTGGCAGCGGTGGATCTGGATCACTGCTTGCGCAGGTGATGGGAAATGAAGACGGCGCGGTGAACCTGGATCTGTATCGCAACAGCATGACGATGCTCGATGCCAAGGTACAGAAGAAGTACTGCAAAGCGTGGGAGTCCTTTTTGGACAAGCTCCCTTATGTTCCAGCGACGGGACTTCGCATGGGACTGCGTCCGGCGGCGGTGCAGTCTTGTAGTGCGATGGACAAGTGGCTGCGCAGCAAACCAGGACTGACGGATGAACAGATTGGGCTGCTGCTGCTGTATCTGGAAGCGAACGGAGCGATCGCGGAAGCCGGAAAGCAGCGCTATCACAAAGGTGAGCGGGCGCTGTGGGAAGGAGTTCGTCAGACGCTGCTCAGGCGCAGTCCGTGTGCGCTGACGGTTCGCAAAGACAGTCCGCTGCTGGCGGTGCTTCCTGATCGGAAAGACAAAGAAGAAGAGGAATCGGACGCGGGACGGACGTGGGAAGTGGTGGCGGTGGGCTCGCTCGATCTGCCAGCTGGCAAAGAGGAAGCGCGTCAGCTTCGCTATGTGGCGGTCTTGGATCGCAGCGGAGGTGGACGAAAGTTTGTCTGGGAACCGATCGACAAGGAACGCGCGCAGCACAGGCTGGCGGTGAAGCCGAGCAAAAAGGGAGAGTTTTGGATCGAGCTGGATCAGATCATGACCGAAGTGGATCGGATCTATGTGGGCACCGCAGCGACGGTAGCACTCGCGAATCGGGAAGACGGAAAGACGTTTGTGCTGTCCGGGGAACGAAACTTCAAGCTGGACTGGAAGCTCCCGTAAGACGGACATGCCTTTGCGAAGATGAAACAGACTTGCATCTACGCAGGGCGCTGTCAGGAAGGGAATCGGGTAGGAATCGCGAAAGGAATCGCGAAAGGAATCGGGTAGGAATCGCGGGTTATTGGAGTCGCTGCTGAC
>CALMML010000492.1 GCA_937868485.1 uncultured Myxococcales bacterium
CGCCGCGAGTAGGAATCGAACCCAGCCGATTCCTACTCGATTCCTACTCGATTCCCAACCGATTCCTACTCGATTCCCAACCGATTCCCAACCGATTCCTACTCGATTCCTACATTGGGCTATGGAACAAACGGAGCCTTCTCGAACGCGCCGCCCAGATACACGCCGACCTTGCGATTGGACTCTGTTCCAGCCAAGTCGCAGTTGAGCGCCGTTCCGTAGACCAGCCCGGTCAGGTCGGTGTAGATGCAGAAGTTTTCGGCGGCATTGTGCATCCGCAGCGGATATTTCGCGTCGGTGCCGCCTTGGTTATAGGCTTCCAGCTTCCAGCGCTGCTTGTCGGTTCCGTCGCACGGCGCAGTCACCACCGTCCACGGTCCCGCCAGCACGCCGCTCTGGCTTAGGCACTCTCCCGTCGACAGATTGCGGAATCCATAGGCATTTCCCGACGGAAACATCTGCCACTGCTGCTTGGGGTCCGTCGGCTCACAGGTGCTGGTCGAGTGAACTTGCTTCTTGCTCCCCAGCGTCAGACAGCGGCTCCCGACCTTGAAGCGAAGCAGCGCAAATGCCGGCTCGCTGTCGCACTCGTCACCGACGCCGTCGCGATCCACATCGAGCTGATCCGTGTTCGCCACCATCGGACAGTTGTCTTTGTCGTCGGTAACTCCGTCGCCATCGCTGTCAGGCTGCTTGCAGGTTCCCGACGCAGCGACCGGACAGATGCCGCCGCGACAGCTCCAGTCGGGAAAGTTGTACGCAATCGTCGCTCCGCCGGGCGCACACTGCTTGCCGTCGATTGGATCGACCGTACAGCCCGCATCGACGGTACCGCCCGTGCGCTGCTTGCTGTCGAGCACCATCCGCGAGTTGATCTTGCCTGTGAAGTCACCCGCGATCGTGACGTTGCCGCCTTCGTTGCCGCTGCCGTCGAAGTCGGTGTCCTGAACCAGCTTGCCAGAAATGACCAAGTTGAACTTGCGAGAGACCGTCTTGCCTCCGTCGCTGACGTCAATGCTGACCGAGTGCGCACAGGACTCGTAGGTGAACGTGCTGATCGCGCGCAGCCCGTTGAGGCTCACGTTCCAGCTCACCTTTCCCGAGTCGCAGTTCATCGACCAGTTGCCGGTGCTCGACGGGTTTTGGCAGTTGTTGAGCATGCACTTGACCTCGTCGGTCCAGCGCGCAAACGCTTGCGCCAGCTCGCCGTTTGGCCATGGAACCACCGGCTCGCAGCTGGACGCACAGGCTTCGCTTTCCACCTTGTAGTTGGCTTCGTCGCTGCCCGTCGGCCACGCGATGCGAATCAGGTTGAAGCCGCACGCGGGCACCGCAATCGCACGGCTGTCGTCGAGCTTCTTGGCACAGCTACCATCGCTCCACTCGACGGGACTTCCATCGGTGGAATAGCAGATCGTCGGCTCGGCATCCAGGTTGATGACATGCACCAGCGAGTTGACCGACGAAAGCGTCGTCGAGCTGGGCGGATCAAAGTGAGGAACCAGGGTATCAAGTCCTTCGCTCGTGCAGCCGACGAGCGCCAGCGTGCAAAGGACCGGGAGTTTGAGTTTTGGCATCCGCAGAGAATATCGCCGAAGCGATTCGCCCGAAACGACGAGCGCTATCTCCGCGCTACTTGGTGGGAATCGGAGTCAGCGCGCTACCGCGCAGCGAAAACTCTTTCACCGACGAAAAGCCCGCACTCACCGAGATCGGCTGTCGCAGAATCGTCTCTTCCGCCGTTCCAGCGTGTAACAAAACCATCAGCTCGCCTTTGTATTCGCCCGCACCCAGCGCCATGCTCGGCTTGATCACGCGAATCTGCCACTCACCCGGCTGCGTCTGCGGATAGCGCTGCGCCTCGATGCCGACCTCACCGCCCGACACGCTGGCGCCCTGAAACACACTCCCCTTCCCCGGCGGAGCAATCTGAAGCTGCAGCTTCGCATCGGGATGCGACCACGTCACCGCGACCAGCATCTGCCCTGCGTAGCTGGAAATTCCGTCGCTGCGTCCACGCGCTTTGAGCTGCCCGAGCAGGTTCTGATCGCCCTTGCGTCGCGCCTCGTCGACCAGCCGAGCCATCCGCACCGCATACAGCGCCCGCGCCCACGCCGGAGCCCCTTTCTGCGTCTTCTGAGCGCCCACCGACTCTGCCACCCGACTCGTCAGCCGCAGCGCTTCGTCCGTTCGTCCGACGCCCACCGCTGCATCCGCCAGCAGCAGCAGCACGCTGTCATCCTGTGGCAAAAGCCAGCTGAGCCCCTGATATTCCCGATACGCAGCGTCGAAGAATCCGTGTGCGCGATACAGATCACCAAGCCGTCGTCGTCCCCACGGATCGAACGGTGCAAACTCGACGATCTCCGACAGTGCGCGCGCACCTTCGGCCCCTTCCCCGCGACGGATCAGATACTCACCGACCGCCTGACGAATCGCCGCATCAGCGCCCGGATCGACGCGCAGCGACTCAATCAGCCGGTTCGCTTCGGCAAACAGCGCTTGCTGACCCGTCGCAGACAGCCCTTTTTCCGCGCTCGCCTCTTCCAGCAGCGCCAGCAGCTTCAGCTTCAGCGACAAAGAGTCCGGCAGCAGCGCCAAAAAGCGACGAATCACCGTCAGCTGATCCGCGATTCCTTTGGTCTTCTTCAGCTCTTGCGCAAGCAGTGCTTCATCGACACCACCGTCGAGCGCCAGCCCACTCTGCGCCGCCCGAATGTCCGCTTCCGTTCGCACCGCACGCAGGATCTCTCGACGCAGATGCGACTGGATTTCCTGCGCATACTCACTGTCGTCGAAGCGATGATGCAGATCGACCTGCTGCGCCGTGCCACCGACGTGAACACGCATCAAATCGATGAGCGCCCGTCGATCGAGCCACGTCTTTAGCTCACAGCGCGCATCCGCCTCTTGGAACACCGTCATCGCACCCTCGACGCCCGGATGACTCGACAAGCGCTCTCGCCACAGCGACCGACGCACTTGTAGATACGCCCGCGACGCCGGACTACAGCGCTGCGGCCCGTCGTCGTGCTCTTTTTGATTGAGCTGTAGCGCGTAGTCCACATCGTGCAGCTTCCCGTCGGGAGACACCGGCAGCTTCACCGCCAGCAGCGCTCGCTCGATGCAGTCGTCGATCTCTTTGTTGCGCAGCGTTGACGACGAGACCTTGACATCTTTCGGCAGCCCGTCGATGCCAACCTTCAGCTTCAGCTCGACGCGACCCGACAGACCCGGATTTCCCGCTGCCCGTCGCTCATAACACAGCCGTGCCGCGCTGCTCTGCGACTTGAGCGCCCGCACATACATCTCACTCACGCTCACCGCGCGCAGGCTCTGCGTCGACACGCCCGACTCCAGCACGATCGCCGAGTCTTGCGGAGCCTGTCCGCGCAGCGACGGCGGCACAAACTGTCCCGACTCCAGCTCACCGACCATCGGACGATAGCTCTCTCCACCCGACGGCTCGACGACAATCGCGGTCCACGGCGTCACCACCTGAAAGCGCTTGCCGATGTCCAAAATCGCTTCTTTTCCCGACGCCCGCTCTAGCAGACCTTGCATCCGATACAGCGCCCAGCGTCGAGCCAAGTCCCCGCCGTCTTCGAGGTTCCGCACCGTCAGATCGCGCTGCTCGACAAACGGCTGTCCGTCCCGCAGTCCGCGCAGCACCAGCTTCGACGGAGCCGCTCGATCCGCACGCAGCCGCGCCACCACCGTCAGCGCATCGCCGCTCTCTAGCGTCACTGGCTCGTCGGGATAGACCACATCCGCGCCTTCACCCAGCTCTACTTTGACGCCGGTCAGGCTTGGCTGCGCCACCCGTTCCAGCAGATACAGCGCCGCCCGCGACGCATCCGGCGCGTCTTCGATGCGCACCACACCCGATCGCGTCCCCGAGTGACACAGCGACTCCAGAAGCGCCACATTCGCATCGCTGCCCACCGCTGCCGCAAAGAACCGAGGCAGATCCCCAAGCTGCTGAAGCTGCGCCTTCAGATCATTCGGAGTCAGCGCGCCCACCGTCGGACGACCATCCCCGATGTAGATCACCGCGCCTTGCCCGCGCGGCAGAAGCTCGACCGCGCGCAAAAACGCCTGCTGCAGGTTCGTCGCTCCGCCCGGCGTCTGCTTCGCAAGCTGAACATCGAGCTGATCAATCCGCTCTTTGGTCGCCGGACCCATCGCTTCGCTACCCAGCGTCGCCGACGACAGAGACGCCGCCACCACCGCGACCCGATCCGCTGGCGTCAGTCGCTTGAGCACCGCTTGCGCCGCGCTCTTGGCCAGGCTCAGCCGCGCTTCATCCGTTCCCGCCGACACATCGACGAGCAGCACCACATCCAGGCCCTTGCTCGGCTTTCCCGCTGCTGGCGTCGGCTGCACCATCAGATAGCGCTGACCGTCCAGCTCGTCCCCTCGGAACGCCACAAGCCGCTCACTCACCCGCTCTTTGCCGTCGATCAGATCGAGCACAAAGTCCGCTGACGGCTTGAAGTCACTGCGCCGCAGCGTCACCATCGATCCTTCGATCTGCGCGCCCAGTCCTGCTTGCAGTGCCGCCGCTTGCGCCTGCGCCACATCCACCGACAGCGAAAACTCTCCCAGGTTCGACAGCGAGCCCGCTTGCATCTGCGCGCTCTGTCCCATCGGGTAGACGTAGGTACGACGCACTGCGTCCGAGTAGGGAATGTGCGGCAGCCACTCGCGATAGCGCAGCACCACCTTGCGTACTTTTCCCGGCGCAATGTTGCGAACCAAGCCGCGATAGCGACCTGCGCCCGCCCACTCTAGGTTTGCGGAAAAGCTCGACAGCCCGCCGCCCTGGCGATCCATCGGCATCACCGTGCCTCGACGCGGCACTTGGTCGCCGTCTGCCACCGAGAAGTGTTCCAAGATCGCCGCTTCCGGCAGCCGCACCGTGTACAGACCTTCCAAGTACTCCGAGCGCGGATTGAAGAACGTCTGCTCAACCGTCGTCGTCGCCATGTCGCCATCTATCGACACATTGACGTCGTGAGCACGCACAATCAGCGGCGTCCGCGCTGTCCCCAGTCCCGTCGCTGGTCGCGCCGTCAGCTGACCCACGCCTGCTGGCTCCAGCGCACGCAGCGGTCCCGGCTCAGCCAGTCCCAGCGTGAAGTCGTCCCACAGCGCTTGCGCCGTCTGCTTGGCCTCTTTCGCGGACACAAGCAGCGTCAGACCGGACTCCAGCCGACCCGACTTCGCTTCGCCTTTCCACGCCACCTGACCGCTCGCGCAATAGATCTTCGCGCCCCCCTCGGTCATCGTCACCGCCAGGCCCGCCCGCTGCGCTGTCAGCGAAACGCCCGCCGCCACCACGGGCACATCGGTTCCGACGCGCGCATCGATCCACGCCCGACCACTCACCACCTCAATGCCTTTGTCGAGCAGCTTGAGCACACTGCCCTGATCGAGCAGCACCCACGCGCCTGCATCCAGGTACAGCGACGCACGAACTCCCGGCGGAGTCGTCACCACGCTGCCCGCGACCAAGCGATGACTGCGCTGAATCGGCAGCTGGGTCTTGCCCGCCGTGATCGTCGCTCCGTCTCGGCTTGCTTCCACCGAAGCCACCGTCGGTTCCTGCGTCGGAGGCTTGGGACAGCCCGTCATCCACAGCGCCGCTGACAGCGTCCAGGCCAGGACGAAGCGGCCGCCCACTTGTTTGTTGCGAACCTGCGCAAAGCTCTTCATGGCGACCTCATTACTGGGGCAAAAGCCGTCCGTCTCGCAGCAGGAAGCGACGCGAGTCCAGCTCGCCCGCCATCCTGAACTTGCTACTTTGCAGTCGCTCGTCGTTCTGACCTTCCGCGACCACCACTTCCAACACCACGTCGTAGCCAATCGCTCTGGCGCGATCTTGCCGACGGACTTCAATCACGTATTCCCCGCGCGACGACGCAGCCTTGTCGCTGTGCCAGCCGAGCAGACCAAACTGCGGCGCCAAGTCCATCGCTGGACCCGCCGATTCCCCCGGAGCCGCCACCCGCAGATCCAAGTCCGCCTCCGGGTGCGCCCACGACAGAAACACCCGCACCGGACGATACAGACCTTCGATGCCACTCTGTCGCGCCCGCAGGTTCAAAAGCGCCAGCTCTTCCGCCGTGTCCTTGCCCTTGAGCGTCCGCGCTTGCTCGCGCAGCTCCGCCAGTCGCAGGCTTGACCACAGCAGCGCCACCTTCGCCAGACCGCTCTCACTGCCCGGCTCTGCATCGCCGACCACGCGCTTTTCCAGACCCAGCGCTTCTTCCACCTTGCCCGAACCCGCCGCCGCCGCTGCCAGCAGGATCAGCACCGAGTTGTCCCCCGGCTGAAGCTGAAGCAGCGTCTCATACTGACGATACGCTTCGTCAAACAGCCCGTGCGCCCGATACAGATCCCCCAGCCGTCGCCGCGCCAGTGGATCTTGCGGCGCAAACTCGACGATCTCCGAAAACGCCCGTCGCGCACCCACCTCATCACCCAGTCGCACGAGCAGCTCGCCCACCGCCGTCCGCGCCTGCGCATCCGCGTACGGATCGACCTGAATCTCCTCTGCCGTCCGGCGCGCCGCGTCCGCTTCGCCCAGCGCTTCTTCCGTCTCCATCCGCAAGATGCGCAGCCGCAGATCCTCCGGCCACTTCGCCAGCAGATCCGTCAGCCGAGTCAGCTTGTCCGGCAGCGACTTGGCCTTCGCCACCACTTCTTGCGCAAGCAGCGCGCGCTCTTCATCGCCCAGCCCCAGCCCGTCGTACACCACCCGCAGATCGCGCGGACTGCGCACCTCACCGAGGATCGAGTGACGCAGGTATTCCTGATCATCGGGCTCCTCGGACAGGTTCTTATACAGCTCGACCATCCCGCGTGGACCACCGACGTTGCGCAGCATCAGACGAAGCAGCTCACGACGATCGGTCCAGCGACGGACTTCGCAGCCATGCTCGGCGTCTTGCAGCACTTCCATCGCCTTGCGCACGCTCCCCGACAATCGCTCTTTCCACAGCTGTCGTCGCTCATCAAGCGGCTGCATCGACGCCGCCGAGCAGCCTCTGGGCCGGTGCGACACAATTCCGACCACCACCGTCACATCCGGCGTCGAGATTTCCACCGACGGCATCGCCACTTCCTGATAGCCGCTGCTGATGCCATCGCCTTTGAACGTAAACGGATACGTGACCACCGCCGGGCTACCGCTGCGCGGCTTTGGAAACTCCCAGCGACGTACTGCCCCAGCCACGCACTGCTCTAGCGATGCATTTCCCACCGTCGAGCTTTGCACCAAGCTCGTCTTCACCCCGCCATCTACACCAATCGAAAACAGAATGACCACCCGTCCCACGCTCGCGCCGCCTCGGTGCATCTCGCGCTCTTGGCAGAACTTCACTTCGCTGATGTGACGACGGATGATGCGACGGACGATCTCTTTGTCGATCCCGCCACGCACTTCCGCCATACCAAGCACCAGGTCTGGGCTAAGCACGCGAGCTCCTCGACTCGCGCCGGTCTTACTGCCGTAGCCACCGCCCGCGCCATGACCAATCGTCCCGAGCGAGCCAAGTCCTATCGTTCCTTCACCCGAGCCCGCCGCGCCGCCACCGCCTTTGCCCGTTCCGACCAGACCAAAGCCGTCTCCCGGTAGGTCCTTCAGCGCGTCCACATCATCCAGTGCCGCTTTTTCTTTTGCCGCCGAGCGCTTCGCCTTTTTCGCAGGAGCCTCTGCGTACGATTCGTCTCGCGACGGCATCACTGCAGAAGATGGCTTCGGAGCCGCTGCGGGCTTATCGGCTTCCATCGCCTCTGGCTCCGGTGCTGCGCTCGCTTCCTCCCGCTCATCGTTCTTTGCGCGACGACGGTCTTTGTTGCCCATCTTGCCTTCCGCCATCACCGGCGGTGGCGGGGGAGCATCCGCCGACGCAACCACCATCGGAGCCGACGTTGCCGCCGGGGCGGACTCACTCCTACTAAAGGAAATCGGCGACCGACTGCTACAGCCCGCCGCGCGAACCTCAGGAATCGAGCGCGCAAGCCGCGACACCTCTTCCTCACTCGGCACGTAGTACGACGTATACGGCGTAATCAGGTTCTGACGAACGCCCAGCTCCGCCACTTCTTCGACGGAACCACCGCTCTCCAGCAGCTGATGCAGCCGAGCCTGCGACCAGCGCAGCCGCAGATCCGACGTGTTGTCGATGCCGTGACCTTCCAGTCGATAGCTGCGCTTAAACGGCTGTCCAAGCTGCACGCCCTCGATGGTGATGCTCTGTGGCAGCCGCTTCTTCAGTCGCGCCAGCACAAACAACGGCTCGCCCGCTCGCACCGCCACCGTCTCACGCGGGTACACCCGATCGAGTGAGCTTCCGACATCGATCTTCAGCTTGCTCACCGCCGGACGACTGACGTGCGTGACCACTTGCAGCGCCGTTTCTGCCGCTGCACTGCGATCCCCAACGCGGAAGGACTGTCCCGCGCTCACCGCAGCCAGCCCCGATAGCAAGTCCAGGTTCGCATCATCGCCAATTCCGACCGCGTACAGACGAAGCGGCTGTGGCAAGCTCGCCAGTCGCTCGCGCAGCGCTGGCAGCGACAGCTCACCGACCGTGGGCTTGCCATCCCCGACGTACAGCACCGCACCCAAGCGAGTCGGCTCCAGCATCGCCGCCGCCTGACTCAGCGTCCTTCCCAGATCCGTCGCACCACCCGTCGTCGCCCGACCCAGCTGTTCCAGCAGCTGATTCGTCGTGTCTGCGCCCATCGCCTGCCACGTCGGAGCCGCCGCCGCTTCCTTCTTGCCAGTCCGCTTGCCCCCGACCGCGTGCGCGTCCAAGTCCGCCCCGAGCAGCACCACCCGATCCTCTGGCCCCAGCCGTCGCAGCACCGACTCAATCAGCGTCTTGGCCATCGCCAAGTGCGTCGCATCGGTGGCTGCCGACACATCCACCAGCAGCGCCAGATCCAGCGGAACGCGCTCACTCGACGAAGGAACCGGCGCAGGCAGCGTCCGAATCAGCACGTAGTCATCTTCCGGCTTGCCGCTGTGACCTCCGGGCCGGGGCGGATCGACGTGCGGCACACGATACACCCGCGCCACGTCGTCAGGCCGCGCCGAACCCACCAGCTCGACCACCAAATCGGCGCTCGGCACGTAGTCGGTGCGCTGCATCACCACCCGCTTGCGATCGTCAGACAGCGCCGCGCCGAGTCCCGAGCGCACTTCCTTGGCCTGCGCCCGGCTCGCGTCCACCTCGATGTCCAGCTCTTGAATCATCGGTGCGCCCGCTCCCGCTGCTGCTCCCATCGGGAAGCGATACGTCCGCAGCGAGTGTCCCTGTCCCCCAAACGGCAGCCACTGACTGTACGTATACAAGACCTTTCGTGTCGAACCCGGAGGCAGCGGATACAGCCGCGCTTTGAACTGCCCCGGAGCCTCCCACTCGAGCAGCGCCGGATCGTGCGTCGAGCCTTCGTACACCTTCGACTCGTAGTCACGGCGTGCCGTCTCGCGCTCTTTGACATAGCCATCGACATAGCGACCGTGCCGATCGATCGCAAAGCGTGACAAGATCGCATCGTCGGGCAGCCGCACCCGGAAGATGCCTTCCAGCGTCGATTCCGCCGGGTTAAAGAACGTCTCTTCGACCGTCGTAATCGCTAGGTCGTCTTCGATCCGAACCCGTACTTCCAGCCGATGCAGCGACAGCGGAAAGCGCGCTTCGCCCAAGCTCCCCGGCTTTCGCGCCCCGACTTCACCGAGTCCCGGCGCACCACCTTGCACGCGCGGATCCGGCCAGCCAAGCCCACCCGTCCAGTCATCCCACAGCGCCACTGGAGCCAGCTTCGGAGCCGTTCCTGCGTCCAGAAGAGACAGCTGCTCTCCGGCATGAACCACACCACGGCCCGCGCCCACATACGCCACTTCGCCGCGCACCACCAGAAGTCGAGCCCCGCCCGCAGCGCTTGTGACCTCAAAGCCCGCCGCTTGCGATATCAGCGTCTGCTGACCGACCGTCACTTCCATTCGTCCGCCGCTGCGCGCATCGACCCAGAGTCGCCCTTTTCGCAGCTGCACGCCCTGCTCGGTGACCAGTACTTCACTTCCGCCATCGACAAGCAGCCGCGCGCCGACATCGTGATGCAAAAGTGCCTGGGCCCGCTCCGCCACCGCAAGCGTCTGCCCCGCCATCACCCGCTCTTCGCCCAGCACCGAGTGATGTCCTGACGAGCCATCCACATCCACGCTTGTCCGCACCACTTCGACGCTGGCCACCGAGCTTTGCGCCGACAGCTTCGGTCCACAGCCCACGAGCCCGATCGGCAGCGTCGACAGCCACAGCGCCAACAGCGGAAGCCACAGACCCAGCCGCGCACACCTTCGTCGAGCTTTTTGGAAGTACTGCATAAGACCTTCCTACCCTTGCCGTTTTTCAGAGAGCGGGAATCGCCATCGTAGCCGATCTGGTCGGGTCAGCCAACGAGGATTCCCGTCTCGTTATCCGAACCCGCGCAGCCTTCCAACGCAGCATCCGCCCTCTTGGGTTTCGGACGCGGGTCGCTTTTGGTTTCGCCCTGTTGCAGTCCACAGTCGGTGGTTTTCGCAGCTGCTTCGGTCTGATAGCCTATGGCCTCCTACGATGCATCCGAAGGAGGCCCCCTGATGAACCCCGCAGCACCGGTGCTGACCGGAACGACTTATCGTGACGCCTTTGCTCAAACGGTCGACTACGCAGCCCGCTCTGCGGTGTATTTCGGCGCGCGCACAGCAGTGGTCGATGTCGAGCGCGGGGACGCTGGACGCTTCGATTATCGCGCGATCAACGAACGAGCCTGTCGCCTCGCCCGCTTCTTGGTGGCCCAAGGCATCGGCAAGGGGGACCGCGTCGGACTGCTCGCACAAAACGGCATTGAGTACATCGACCTACTGTTCGCCTGTGCAAAGCTCGGCGCGATCTTTGCGCCCTACAACTTCCGGCTCCACCCGGTGGAGCTACACGAGCTGGTCGTCAAGACCGGACCCAAGGCGTTTGTATTTGGCCCTGAGTACGAAGAGCACGCGACCTACCTTCGCACCCATCACACCGACCTGCGCACCTATCTACGCACCGGCCACCGTGCCACGCCCGATGGCACGCTGTCGTTTGAAGCCGTTGTGACCCAAGGACCGCTCGAAGGCTCGCCCTTGTTTGCGCCCGGCGAAGGCCCAAGCGGAGAAGACATCCTGTGTCTGCTCGGAACCGGCGGAACCACCGGACTGCCCAAGTCCGCGATGATCTCGCATCGCATGGTGGCTCACAACTCGCTCACCACGATGATTCATGAGCTGATCCCCGGTGACGTCACCGTGGTCCACACCCCGATGTTCCACACCGGAGGACTGCTGGTCTACGCCGTGCCGCTGCTGCTATCGGGCGGCAAGGTCATCATCATGCGCAAGTGGGACACCGTCGAGCTGTTGCGACTCATTGAGCGCGAGCGTGTCACGATGTTCTTCTGCGTACCGACGCAGTACCAGATGCTGCTCGACACCCCGAGCCTGGCCAAGACCTCGTTTGCCTCCGTGCGCTTTGTCACCAGCGGTGGCGCGCCCCTGCCCGTTCCGCTCATCCACGCCTTCCGTCAAGTTCACGACATTCCGTTCAAGCAGGGCTTTGGCATGACCGAGTTTGGTCCCGGCTGCTTCAGCATGGGCGCAGAGTATGCCCAGACCAAGGCTGGCTCCATCGGACGCCCGAACGCCTTTGTTGCCGCGCGCGTGGTCGATGACAGCGGTCACGATCTCCCAGCCGGACAGGCCGGCGAGCTTCTCCTCAAAGGCCCCGCGATGTGCTCCGGCTACTTTGAGGATCCCGAAGCCACCCGCTCCGCCATCGATGCCCAAGGCTGGTTTCACACCGGCGACATCGCCAAGATCGACGAAGACGGCTTCTTCTTCATCGTGGACCGCAAAAAAGACATGTTCATCTCCGGCGGTGAAAACGTCTATCCCGTTGAAATCGAGCGCCTTCTGTACGAACACCCCGCCGTCAAGCAGTGCGCCGTCATCGGCATTCCCGATGAAAAGTGGGGCCAGGTTGGACGCGCCTTCGTGGTGCTCAAGTCCGACGCCGCTGCCAGCGAAGACGAGCTGCTCGCCTTCCTCCGCCAAAAGCTCGCCCGCTACAAAGTCCCCAAAGCCGTCCGCTTCCTGTCCGAAATGCCCCTCTCCCCCGCCGGCAAGATCCTCAAGCGCGCCCTCGTCACCACCTAAGCAACCCTCGCAGCAGACTGCCAGCGCCTCCGCGCAGACCGCCAGCGC
>CALMML010000493.1 GCA_937868485.1 uncultured Myxococcales bacterium
GAAGCAAAGCCGGTCGAAATAAAGCCTGCGGAGCCAAGCGCTGCGGATCGCGATGCACTTCGTCAGCGCGGAGCCGTGCAGCTTCTGTCGGTGCTCCAGCGAGAAGGTCGCTTGATTGACTTTTTGCTCGAAGACATCGACGGCTACAGCGACGCACAGGTGGGCGCAGCAGTTCGTGACATCCACCGAGGCTGTCGCAAAGGTCTGTCGGAACACCTACAGATTGTGCCGATTCGTCCAGAACCCGACGAGGCGCTGGTCAAGATCGCTGCGGGACACGATCCCTCGCAGGTTCGGCTGATTGGACATGTGACAGGTCGTCCGCCGTTTGAAGGCTCGCTGCGGCATCATGGCTGGCGGACCACCAAGTGCAGCCTGGCAGACATCCCGGCGGGTCACGATCCGACCGTCATCTGTCCAGCTGAAGTTGAGATCGCAGGATGAGCACCACCAGCCGTTACGTCGTCGGCATTGATCTGGGCACCACTCACTCGGTGATGGCCTATCTGGACACTTCGCAGCTTGGCGAAGAAGGTCCGCCGCCGGTTCCCGTTCTGTTCGAGGTTCCGCAGGTCGTTCTGCCCGGTCAAGTGGACGCGCGACCGCTGCTGCCTTCGTTTCTGTATCTGTCGGCACCGACGGACTTTCCCGCGCGGTCGCTACAGCTTCCGTGGGCGAGCGAAGATCGCACCTGGACCGTCGGAGAGCTGGCTCGTCAGCACGGCGGCAATGTGCCAATGCGGCTCGTGTCGTCGGCGAAGTCCTGGCTGGCCTACGATGGTGTGGATCGCTCGGCACCGATTCTGCCGTTTGCTGCGCCGTCTGATGGTCCCGATGCGGTGCCGAAGGTCAGCCCGGTCGATGCCTCGGCGCGCTACCTGGAACACCTCAAGGACGCCTGGAATCACCAAAAGCCGGGACATCCGCTGCACGAACAAGAAGTGCTGATCACCGTGCCCGCGTCGTTCGATCAGGTCGCGCGTGAGCTGACGGTGCGAGCGGCACATCAAGCGGGCCTGCAAAAGGTGACGCTGCTCGAAGAGCCGCAGGCGGCGTTTTATGCGTGGCTGGGACGGCATCCGCGCTCGTGGCGAGACTTGCTTCACGTCGGCGATGTCGTGCTGGTCTGTGATGTCGGCGGCGGGACGACGGACTTTTCGCTGATCTCTGTCGCGGATCAAGTGGGCAATCTGACGATCGAGCGCATCGCGGTCGGCGATCACATCCTGCTCGGCGGCGACAACATGGACCTGATGCTGGCGATGAGCGTCGGCAAGCGCTTAGAGCGCGAAGGTCACAAGCTGGAGCCTTGGCAGCGTCGGCAGCTCCTGCATAGCTGTCGGTTTGCCAAAGAAGAGCTGCTCGGGGCCGATCGCAGCAAAGAGCAAGCGCCGGTCGTCATCTTGGGCCGAGGCTCGAAGGTGATTGGCGGATCGATCAAGACGCAGCTTACGCGCGGCGACGTCGAAAAGTTCCTGCTCGACGGCTTCTTTCCGCAGGTGGAAGCGGCGGCGCGTCCGATGGCTGCGCGACGGATGGGCTTGCAAGAGATCGGTCTGCCGTTTGCGTCCGATCCAGCGGTGACGCGACACCTGGCGAAGTTTTTGGGCGATCATCGGATGCCGACGGCGCTGCTGTTCAACGGAGGTGTCATGAAAGGCACTCCGCTGCGCAAGCGCGTCGAGCAAGTGGTGTCGAGCTGGGCCGGTCAGTCGGTGCGGGCGCTGACGGGCGCGGACTACGATCACTCGGTGGCGCTCGGTGCTGCCTATTACGGACTGGTTCGTCGCGGTCACGGCCTGCGCATTCGTGGTGGCACGGCGCGCTCGTACTTCATTGGGGTCGAAGCGGCGATGCCAGCGGTGCCCGGAATGGACCCGGTGCTGCATGCGCTGTGCGTCGCTCCGCGTGGGATGGAAGAAGGCACCACCGCCGAAGTCCCCGGTCGCGAGTTTGGACTGTTCGTCGGTCAGCCGGTGGAATTTCGCTTTTTGTCTTCTTCAACGCGCCGAGGTGATCGCGTCGGTGACTTCATCGAAGAGCTAAGCCCTGAGCACGGCATCGAAGAGCTTGCGTCCGTCGAGACCGTCTTGGCTTCTGGCGACGGTGCGCTGCCGGGCAGTCAGATTCCGGTGCGAATCATCAGCCACGTCAGCGAGGTCGGCGTGCTGGAGCTGTGGTGTGTCTCTCGCGACGGCAACAAGCGCTGGAAGCTGGAATACAACATCCGCGAGCGAACCGGCTCTGTCGATGGTGGCGAGCTGCTCGAAGAAGCGCCAAGTCCAGAGCTGGGCGACGGGAGCTAACCCTTGAGCGCACGCTATCTGGTCGGCATCGATCTGGGGACGACCAACTCGGCGCTGGCGTTTATTGATACCCACGAGCAGCCGCGACGGGTTCGCGACTTTGCGCTGCCGCAGCTGGTGGGTCCGGCAGATGTGACGGCGCGTCCGACGCTGCCATCGGTTCATCATCACGTCGGTGAGCACGAGCTTCCGAAAGACTCGACGCGGCTTCCATGGACACCACAGGGTCAGCCTTCGCCCGAATTTGTCGTCGGAGAGCTGGCGAGAACGCAGGCGCTGCTCGTGCCCGGTCGCGCCGTGCTGTCGGCCAAGAGCTGGCTGTGTCATCCCAAGGTTGATCGGCTCGCGGCGATCTTGCCGTGGGGTGGTGCGACGGATGTGCCCAGGCTGTCGCCGGTCGATGTCTCGGCGCGCTATCTGTCGCACATGCTGTCGGCGTTTTGTCATGCCAAGGCGACGACGCTGACGGACATTGAGCTGACGCTGACGGTGCCTGCTTCGTTTGATGAAGTCGCGCGTGAGCTGACCGTCGAAGCGGCTCGCCGCGCGCAGGTTCCGCTGTCGGCCCTGACGCTGCTCGAGGAGCCGCAGGCGGCGTTTTATCACTGGCTGTCGCAGCACGCGCGGCTGACCGAAGAAGTCGAAGCGGGCGATCTCATCTTCGTCTGTGACATCGGCGGCGGAACCACCGACTTTACGCTGATCTCGGTGCAGAAGTCTGACGCCAACGGTGCGCGACGGATTGGCTTTACCCGCACGGCGGTCGGCGAGCACTTGCTCCTCGGCGGCGACAACATGGATCTGCTGCTGGCGCGTCGCGTTGAGCAGCACGTCGGGGGCGGACGGCTCGCGACGCATACGTTTTCGGGACTGCTCCAAGCGTGTCGGATCGCCAAGGAAAAGCTGCTCAGCGAAGATCCGCCCGGAAGCTGGAGCATTCACGTCGCTGGCCGCAGCAGTCGCTTGATCGGTGGCGGCCTTCACAGCGAGCTGGTTCGTCCCGACGTAGAGCAAGCCATCCTCGACGGCTTCTTTCCGAAGGTACAGGCCGACGCAGAGCCGCAGCGCAGTCGATCCGGCCTGCAAGAGTTCGGGCTTCCCTACGCTGCCGACGCAGCGGTGACGCGCTACATTGCGGCGTTTCTGCGTCAGCATCGAGCCGTTCCGACGGCGGTTCTTTATAACGGTGGCGTGCTGTGTTCGCCTCGGATTCGCGATCGCATTCTCGATGTGCTGCACGACATCACCGGCCAGCGTCCTCGACTGTTGACCAACGATGCGCCGGACTTGGCGGTGGCGCGGGGCGCGGCCTATTACGCACTGTCTCGACGGGGCGAAGGGCTGCGCATCTTCGGCGGGGCTGCCCGTGCCTACTACATTGAAGTCGCCGCGCACGATCAGAAGACGCCCAAGCAGGTGTGTCTGCTGCCGCGCGGGATGGAAGAAGGCAGCGAGCTGACCTTGCCGCCGCCGCCGCTGGAGCTGCTGCTCAATCGTCCGGTGCGCTTTCGGCTGTTTTCGAGCGTGCTGCGCGAAGGTGATACGCCCGGCGATGTCCTGCATCTCGATCCGAGTGAGCTGGAAGAGCTGCCGCCGCTGTACACCGTGCTGCGTCATCCCAAGTCGTCGCAGGCTCGTCCGGTGCCAGTGCTCTTGCGGGCGCGCTTGTCAGAGATCGGCACGCTCGAGCTGTGGGCCGTCGCAACCGAGCCAGAGCCCGACGGGGCCGCGCCGCTCAAGTGGCGACTTCAGTTTGATCTGCGACAGAGCGAAGGAACGTCGCAGGCGCAGACCCAGACCCACGATGGTGACGGTGACGAAGAAGTCGAAGCGCTTGCGCCAGAGCAAGCCGGGCTGATTGCCGCCGCGTCGGAGCTGATTCGAGCGGTGTTTGCCGGTCAGACCGCTGCGGCGGGACTGCCCAAGGCGCTGACGCAGGTGCTTGGTCCGCGTGACGGCTGGTCGACGGCCACCCTGCGCGCTCTGTGGGAAGAGCTGAAAGCCCAGCGCGAGCGACGCGGTCGCAGTCCCGCGCACGAGTCCAGGTGGTGTAACCTCGCGGGCTTCTGTCTGCGTCCCGGCTTTGGCTATGCGCTCGACGACTGGCGCGTCAAGGAAGTCTGGCGGGTCTTTAACGCCGGGCTCGGCCACGAAAAAGATGATGCTTGTCGTCTCGAGTGGTGGATCTTGTGGCGACGGATTGCCGGTGGCCTGTCGAAAAATCAGCAAGAAGAGATCTGGAAGCGCGCCGCACCGCTGGTGGTTCCCTCGCTGCGTCGTCCCGATCGCAAGCCGATAAGTCCGGCGGAAACGGCGGAAGTGTTCCGCGTGCTGTCCGCGTGCGAGCGCCTCGATGCCAAAAAGAAGATCGAGCTGGGCGATGCGCTGCTGCTCCTTTTGGAAAAGAAGCGCAGCGAGTTCGGGCTGTGGTCGATTGGACGCATTGGCGGACGGATGCCGCTCTACGGTCCGATCGATGCGGTGGTGCCGCCGAGCCTGGCCGACAAGTGGATTGGACGACTGCTGCGGCTTGTGCCCTCGCCAAGTGATGCGCTGTCCGCAGAGGATCGCTATCAGCTGGCCCACGCCGTGACAGAGCTTGCCCGCTTGTCCGGCGATCGCGTGCGTGACCTGCACCTGCCAGCGCGTCAGAAGGTCGCGGACTTCTTGCATGGACTTGTGCCCGGTGAAGATGGCGACCGGCTCGCGCAGATGGTGCTCGAAGTGGTTCCTCGTGAAGAGCGAGAAGAGCGCTTTGCGTTTGGTGACTCGCTGCCCACTGGACTGCGGCTGCTGGCTCCCGCTCAGCCTGCGGAGTGAGCGTACCTTGTGCGTCCGCTGTTGAATGCCGCGTGAAAGCTCGTTAGCCTGACCGACCATGAGCTTGATTGAAAAGGGCCTGCAGTTTGGTCGGCTGGCGATGGAAGAGGCCAGTCACCGCGCCCGCACGGTAGAAGAAGATCTCAAAGCCCGTCGCGAAGTCGACATCGCCGGGATGGTGAACGGACTGCGCGCTCGGCTGGGGGAAAAGCTGGAGCTAGAAGAGCTACCCATCGACGGTGATCTGCGCAGTCACGCGCTGCCGCTCGGGGTCGCCCAAGTCAGCACCTGGGCTTATCGCAGCAAGATGGTTCGCAAGATCGTGCTCAGCCACGTTGTGGTCGGTCCGTCTTCGCTTCCGGCGGTCGAAGGCCTGTCGCTCACGCTGTTTCCCGAATATGAGTGGGACGTGCCTTGCTTTCTCGCGGATCTGATGGCGCTGCCGTGGTGGGTGTCGGTCAATGCCGAAGTCTACGGACGCGAGTGGCAGACCCAGAAGGTGCTGACCTCCCTGCGCGGTGCGTTCTTGCGGCTCGGTAGCCAAGCGGGTCCGCTGTGGGCTGCCAAGCTGTCGTCGGGCGATGGCCTGCATGCCAAGCTCCGTCCGCGCCAAGTGGAAGAAGGCTTCGCCGCCCTGACCCAGTCGCTGTCGCAGTATCTGCAAGTGCTGACCGATCCACCGCCGGGTCGCTCCAAAGCGGATCAAGATGCGGTGTTCGCGGCGTTTCACCAAAACGGTCCGCGTCTGCGTCTGCGCCGTCCCTTTGGCGATGCGTTTGCCGAGCGATACAGTCGGCTCCTGTTTGAGTAGTCTGCCGCCCGGCTCGACTCCCTTCCGCGCAGGCTCGCAGCCGCACCGAGCTTCTTGACAGCGGATCTTGTGGAAGATAGCTTTCAAAAACCAAACGAATTTTCGAAGCCTGCCTTTGCCACTTCACTACCTTGTGTACAGACATGACCAGCCGCCGGTCGCTTTGATGCGACAGCGGCGATGTGTCTACCCGCTGGCGACGCAATCAGGCGCCGTCGCTGGCTGGCTCAAAGGGTTAGGCAGGCTGACGCCTTTCAACGTGGGATCTGGGTCGTACCGACGGTCGGTAGCGCTCCCGCAGAGATCCCGTAAGGACATGGTTGTCCCGTGCGCTCGGCCTTGGCGAGCCGTCCACCTGACGAAGGTGCTACGGTCCGTCCGTCCGTCGAGCCTGCCTGGCTCGCGGAGTCACGCTGAGCACCACGGCGACACGCAGAAGAGGTTTCTATGCCAGATCACGGATTGCCGGACGACAGCACGACGCTGGTCGCTCCGGCGGCAGAGGCCGATGCCGCCCCTGCTCGCTTCACCCAACAAGCTCCGACCCTAGCCGAGAGCGCTTCGCCCGAAGCCCCGGTCGCAACGCCCGCAGTGACGACGGTTCAGCCTGCTGCCGCATCGCCCGCTGCCCCTACTGCTGAAGCAGCCAAGACAGAGCTGACCGAAGCAGACTACGGTCCGATTCCCCGCACCTTCGATGAGATGGGCCTGTCCCAGGACGTGTCCGCCGCGCTGCGCGACATGGGCTTTTCGGAGCCGATGCCGGTTCAGCAGCGGGTGTACAAGGCCTCGGTAGCCGGTCGCGATCTGATCGTTCAGTCGCGTACAGGCTCGGGAAAGACCGCTGCGTTTGGCATTCCGTTCGTTCAAGCGGTGCTCGATCCAAGCGCCGATGTGAAAAACGGCTTCCCGCAGGTGCTGACGCTCGGACCGACCCGCGAGCTGGCGCTGCAAGTCGCCAACGAGATTGGTCGCATTGCCGCGCGTCGCAAGCTGTCGATTACCGCCATCTACGGTGGTGCGCCGATGGGTCGTCAGGTCGAAGCGCTCAAAGCCGGTGCCCACTTGGTGTCGGGAACGCCGGGCCGCGTGCTCGATCACATTCGACGCGGAACCCTGAACCTGTCGCGGGTGAAGGCGCTGGTGCTCGACGAAGCCGACGAGATGCTGTCGATGGGCTTCTTGGAAGACATCACCGAGATCCTGCGGCGCTGTCCGTCCGACCGCCAGACGCTGCTGTTTTCGGCGACCATGCCTGACGAGGTCCTGCGCCTCCAGCACCGCTACCTGCGCGCTCCGCTGAACATTCAGCTCTCGGGTGAAGGTGTCTCGTCGGCAGAGATCATCCATGCCTACTACATGGTCACGGGCATGGGCCGGATGCGCGACCTTTTGCGCGTCATCGAGCTAGAGCGCCCCGAGAGCGCCATCATCTTCTGCAACACCCGCGAAGAGACATCCGCCGTCGCAGAGTTTCTGCGCAACCACGGCCACGATGCCGAGCCGATCTCGTCGGACCTCAACCAGTCCGAGCGTGAGCGGGTGATGAAGCGGATGAAGGCCAAGGATCTCAAGTTCCTGTGTGCCACCGACGTTGCTGCACGCGGCATCGACATCTCGGATCTGCCGTTTGTCATCAACTACACCTTCCCCGATTCTGCCGAGGTCTACGTCCACCGGACGGGCCGGACGGGTCGGGCGGGCAAGCGCGGCATCGCGGTGTCGCTCATCAGCCCGCGTGAGCTTGGCAACTTCTATTACCTCAAGCTGACCTACAAGATTCGCCCCGAAGAGCGCGCGCTTCCGTCGGAAGCCGAGCTTCAGACGCTGCGCGAAGGTCAGTACATGGACAAGCTGCAGAAGGATCTGGGCAGCAAGAATCCGGGGCCAGAGTTCCGCTCGCTGCTGCGACGTCTGCTCGCCAGTGAGTCAGGAGAGGCCATCCTGGCCACGCTGCTTGATCAGCACCTACACCAGCGCAGCAGCCGCGCCCAGGGTGAGCCGTCCGCCCGCGCGGAGCGTCGTCCACCCCGGGATGAAGAGCGCCGTCCACCCCGGGATGAAGAGCGCCGTCCACCCCGGGATGAAGAGCGCCGTCCACCCCGGGATGAAGAGCGCCGTCCAC
>CALMML010000494.1 GCA_937868485.1 uncultured Myxococcales bacterium
TGGAATCACTCGCTGTCGGATGTGATCTCTGCGCTGCTTGAAGCGGGACTTCAGATCGATCACTTCGCGGAATACGACTACACACCGTTTGATATCTTTCCCAACCTTGTGCGTCGTTCCGCTTCGAGTGGGAATGTTGGCAATGGCAGCAGTGCCGCTGTATCTGCCGAACCTACAGACGATGGATTCTGGTTCGGTGCACATCCCGGAATGATTCCGCTTACGTTTTCTCTGCAAGCCACAACAAGAGCCTGACGATTCGCAGCGCGCGCTCGATCCCTTCGCTATACTGATTCGTTAGGATGGAACGCTTTGTCTATCAGGGGACCGTGACGCGCTGGGCTGTACTACTGCTTGCAGCGACGGTGTTTCTGATTCCGTTTGGGTCCCGAGCGGAGTCCGAACAGAGCCCAGCCAGTCCGTCTCTGCCTGCTGCTCCTTCTTCCGCACAACCTGCGACTTCCAGTGCCGGATCTGGATCCGCATCCACAGATCTACCCGCTGCAGAGCCTGCACCTGTCATGGCCAATCATGTGCAGCTTGCGCAGCAGCTCTTTAAGGAACAGAAGTATTCCGCCGCTGCGGAGCAGCTCAAGCTTGCGTATGAGACCCAGCCGAATCCGCTGTTTCTGTTCAATGCGGGCCAAGCGTATCGCAAAGCAATGTGGCCGCAGGAAGCGAAGCAGATGTATGAGCGCTTCGTTTCGACGGCTCCTGATCATCAGCTGGTTCCCGAAGCCAAGGGATACATCCAAACGCTAGACAGTCTGATCGAAGAGCGAGAAGCGAAGCAAAAAGTAGAGCTGACGCTCATCGAAAAACAGGGCGAGCTTCAGGAACAAGTACGCAAGCGAGAAGAGGTTCAGCGTGCGCTCGATCGCGCCAAGAATCCTCCCATTTATCGCAAGCCATGGTTCTGGGCAGTGACAGGTGCTGCCGTCGCTGCAGCCGGTGTGACGTTGACGATTTCTTTGGTGGTGACGTCTCGCTTTAAGACAGATGGTCCCACCATTGCTGTGTCTTATTGATCGCGGTTCTATGATGAGGATTAGGAGTGTCCGATGACGACTTTCCGCACGCGCTCTGTCTGCTTCGCGCTGCTGTGTCTGTCGATGCTTGGATCGGTGGGCTGTGGACCGGACTTCAAGCTGATCCTGACCAACATTCCCAAAGAGGCGGATACGCTCTACTTCCTGACGCGCACCGACATCCTAAACTCTTCGGGAATGGTGCTGGAAAGCAAGGTCTCGCAGCCGAAGAGTCAGTCGATCAGCTCTCTTTCGGACTCGCAGCGCGAGCTGTATTCCTACGGACTGACGCTGGACGGTGCACCGACTGCGGGATCGGATCAGAATCGGCAGTCGATTGTTAGCGTGGCTGCGACGAAAAGCTCGACGGTACTCCGCATTGGAGAGTCCGCTCCGGTGGTGATGACCACGCAGTTTCTGGATCTTCAGATCAGCTTTGATTCGCTGTCTTCTCCGCCGCGTCCAGATTTGGGAACCAAAAATCTCAATCAGGACATGTTCATGACGCAAGCGGGACGATTCCTCACGCTGGATGGTCAGATCAACGCGATCCTGCGGCTTGAAATCACCGGCTGGAACTTTCCAGCGGATGTGCAAGCCAAGCTGTCGATTCCCAACTATCCCTCGACGGGACAGACGACAGAGCTGAGCAACTGCAAGACCACGTACTACTCGCCGACGCAGCTGACCGTGGAGTGGCCAACGCCGAAGTCAGGAGGAATGGGCGGAGGCATGCAGACGCCGACTCCGCTTCCTTCGTACGTGGTGGATCTCATCAACAATCCGACGGCAAACGCGCTACAGATCAGCTTGTCGAACACCGATGGAACGCGCAAAGACGACTGGACGCAGGGTGGATCGATGACTGGGATGAAGGTGAAGTAGCGGACTACGGATCCGACAGCGCCAGCAGCAGCGCGTCTTGTTCGGCTGTGACGAGGCTTGCTGAAGGAACGACAGACATCGCGCGCAGCGTCACTCGCTGACCTTGCACCACCGCGCTGGCGGCCCCGGAAATCAGTACATACGCAGGACCTGGGCTTGCTTCGCTGCCAGCGGACAGCTGGACGAGTCGTACGCCGCGCGCTGATCCACCCAGGATCTGACCAAGATCTTGATCGGTCGTCACGGCTTTGGGCCACGCGGGCGGCGCGGGCTGGACGGCCTGGGCTTCGACGGCAGCGGGTGAGGGCGGCAGGGCCGCTTCCGGCTGTGGCTCGCTTGTGGTTGGCAGCTTGGCACCTTGCTCGATGGCATCGATCGCCAGCTCGCCTTCGCGATAGCTTGGATAGTGCAGCGTGAGGCCCAGCTCGCGCTTGAGCTTGTCGTTGCGCAGACGGCGACCGCGAATGATGTTGCGTGGACCGCTCGCTTTGGCTGAGTCCGCATCGGGCGGCACCGGCAGGTTCAGGTGATTGGCCAGCCACTCGCCGTATTCGCGCTGCGGACACGGATGATCGTCGCCAACGACATACATCGCATTCGGAGGCGCTTTGAGTGCCGCCGCGCGAATGATCCGCACCAGATCGTCGACGTAGATTCGTGAAAAGAAGTGCTTTCCACCGTCCCACAGCTTGTACTGGCCGGTGCGGATGCGCTGGCGGGCTCCTCGGGCGGGATGAAACGGATCGAGCGTCGGTCCGTAGATCGCGCCGAGCCGCAAGATCACCGTTCGCAGGCCCGACTGAGCCACCGACTGAACCGCTGCTTCATCCGACAGGCGCAGCAGGGCATCGGCATCCGAGACAGCGACCGATGCATCTTCATCGACCCAGTCGCTTGTAAAGACCAGCTCGCTTCGTCCGTAGACCGCGCTGCTGCTGAGGTAAATGAAGGCGCTCGCCCCGGCGCGAGATGCAGCGGTGGCGGCGCGACGAACGGCTTCTCCCTGCGGTAGATCGGGCACGCCGGGAATGGAATACACGACGATGGGACGGCTGAGTCCGCCCAGCGCCGGTCCAAACTGATGTGGCCTGGATGCGTCAAAGTAATGAACTTCAGCACCGAGCGCGGCCAGCGGTTCCAGCATCGGCAAGCGACGCGCGCAGACTCGCACCGTGACTCCGTCGGCACGCAGCGACTGCGCCAGCCTGGTTCCGACGTAGCCACAGCCGAGGATGATGACCGGAGGATGATCGCTCATGGTGTCTAGTGCGCCTGATCGAGCCGCTTGCGCAGCGTCGCTTCGCACGACAGATCCATCAGGGCCCGACAGATCCCGAGCGCTCGATCGTAGTTGTCGCGCGCTCCACGCAGATCGCCCAGCTTCAGGTAGTTATCGCCCACCTCGGTGAGCGCCTGAACCGCTTCGTCTTGCTCGCCCAGCTCTTGCCAGAACTGGAACGCGCGCTGGCTGCACCTGACCGCATGCTCGTAGTCGCCCATCGTCGAATACGTCGCCGAGACATCGTGCAGCACCGCCGCCAGCCTGGTCGGACGCTGACTGGCTCGCGCGAGCGACAGCGCCTGGAAAAACGACGCAAACGCCTGGGCCTTCTGCCCGAGCGACGCATACGCTTTGCCCATTCGTCCCAGTGCCGCCGCCGAGTCGCCTTCTTGTCCGACCTGCTCGTACAGCGCGCGTGCCTTGGTAAACGAGTTCAGCGCCAGATCCTTTTGTCCCAGCGCAAACAGCTGGTCGCCCAGATCGATCAGTGCGTCCGCTTGTCCGTCGGAGTGTCCGAGCTTGTTCCACACCGCATAGCACTCTTGGTAGTACGACGCGGCCTTCTCGTGGCTTCCCGCTTTGGCGTGAATCTCTGCGATTTCTTCCAGCGCTTGCGCTTGCTCTCGGAAATCCGACGTCGCGACAAAGGCCGCCAGCGCTTCTTGGAAGGCATCTTCGGCTCGCTTGGTTTCGCCCAGCGTGTTTCGTGCCGAGCCAATCGCCATCAGCGCGCGTCCTTGCGCCATCCGAACCTGACGATCTTCGCTGCGAACCGAGTGAACCGTATTATCGGCCTGTCCCACCAGCGCCACCGCCTTCGGCTGATTCTTCAGGTGGTAATACGCCACGCCCGACAGCGCCATCGAGCGCGCCTCTGCGATGGGCATATTGAGCTTCTTATATAAAGCCTGCGCCTGCCCGAGCGACAGGAGCGCATCTTGATGGATCGTTCGCTGGATCTGCGCCTGACCCGCGAGCAGCAGCGCATCCGCTTCTTTGCTTTGATCGCCCAGCTGCGTCGCCAGCGTGCGTGCCTCGGTAAAGTGCGAGATCGCTACGTCCGGCTTGTGCAGTCGTCGCAGCGCCAGCCGTCCCATTCTGAGCAGTGTGTCGTACGCTGCCTGCACATCGCGCGCTTGCAGATTCGACTTGTACTTGTCGTCCAGCTTCGCGTAGCGCGTAAAGGCCCGTGTATACGAAGTCTGCTCAGCGGACATCGGTGCCATCAGGACCGGATCATCGCAGACCTCGGGAATGGGCTCCTTGGCCGGTCCATTGTCGAGCGTCGGAACCGGATCAGGCCGCTGCTCTGCCGCAGGTGGGCAGCCAAGACCGAAGCAACCGAGCAAGGACACGATGACGACGGGAACGCTGGATCGCATGACGACCTCTCTAGGTAGAATCCGCAGTGTGCGTGCTCTGCCTAGGCGATGTGGATCGCAGAGCAGCGACCACTACAAGGTAACGCGCCTCACCTTCAACGCAAAGAGCGTTTATGGAAGCACAATTTCTTTGCGTTGAGCGAGGGAGCGAAGACTACGCAGACTTGCGGACGCGCTTCTTGGCAGCCGGGGCGGGTTCTGGAGCTGGCTCAGCGGACACTACAGCGGGCTCTTCGGCGGCAACTACGGCAACTGCGGCCTTGGCTCGCTTGGTCGAGGTCGCGCTCTTGGCTTTCGGCGCTTTGACTTCCACTTCAGCGACGGGAGTTGCAGCCTCCGCAGCAGGCGCAGCCACTTCTTCGGTCTTCTTTTTGGCGCGTGTGGTCTTTTTCGCGGGGGCTTTGTCTGCTTCCGCGACCACGGGCTCGACGACGGCTGGCGTCTCGACGCTGGCTACGGGCGCATCTTCGCTGGCCTTGGCCTTCTTCGTACGCGTCGTCTTGGCCTTGGTCTTGGGCGTCACTGTGGACTCCGCACTTGGCTCCGTGACCGGTGCTGCGACTGGTTCCACCGCGACGACCACAGCCGCCGCCACTTCCACGGGCTTGTCGACGCTGGGCGCTTCGGCTGCGGGAACTGGAGGCGCTTCGGTCATCTGACGGATCGACAGACGAACGCGACCTTCTCCATCGACGCTCATCACAACAGCCATCACTTCGCGGCCAATCTGGAACAGCTTCTTGAGGTCGGTTCCTCTCGGCACGCCCACTTCCGCATTCGGAATCAGTCCGCGCGGATACGTCGTCGGCAGCACGTCGGGCACCATCACGCGAACGATCAGACCGTTGCCTTCGACGCGCTCGATGCGAGCCTTCATGCGATCGCCCGCTTTGAGCGTCTGCGCGACCTGCGCTTGTGCGGCACGCGCTTCCTCGATCAGCGACAGGCCGATGCGGCGACGCTCACGATCCAGGCTTACCACCGTCGCGGTCAGCTCTTGGCCAAGCTGCAAGATCTCGCGCGGGTGCGTGATGTGACGCTCTGCCATCAGCGAGATGTGAATCAGCGCTTCTACGCCCGTGCGAATCTCGACGAACGCACCGAACGGCTCCAGACGGACCACGCGACCACGAACGCGCTCGCCCTCGGACAGCGTCGAAAGCGCTTCTGCCATTGGATCGGCCAGCAGGCCTTTTAGACTCAGTCCAATACGCAGGTTGCCTTGGAAGCTGTGGTGCAGGTGATCGTGTCCGGGGCGAACTTCTTCTAGCTTCACCACTTCCACGTCGACGCGCTGACCGATTTTGATCGAGTTTTCGTCGCGCCCAGCGTTTCGTGCGGCTTGATACAGCTCGCTCGTCGGAACGTTTCCGTCGAGTCCACCGATGTCAACCAGCGCGGCGGGCTCTTGCATTGCGACGATGGTTCCGGTGTAGCGCTCACCGATCTTGAGACGAGCCCGGCTCTCGTCGGACAGCGCGCGCTGCTCGATTTCCAGCACGGCGCGACGAGATACGATGACTTGGCGGCTTTCCTCGCTGATGCGACTGACGCGCAGCGCGAGCGCTTTGCCCAAGTAAATCGACGGATCTTGACAGTAGCGAAGCTCAATCTGCGACGAGGGCAGAAAGGCACGAACGCCACCCAGATCCACGTCAAGACCGCCTTTGTTGACGCCCGTGACCAGACCTTGAACCGGGGTTCCTTGGCTGTACGCCTGACGGATTTGATCAGACAGTCCAGCGCCTTTTTGGATGCGACCGCTGATGAGCAGTCCGCCGTCTTTTCCAACGGAACCGATGACGTGGCCTTCGAGCGTGTCGCCGATGTGGACGGTTAGCTCACCGTCTTCACCTCGCAGCTCGTCGAGCGAAATCATGGCTTCGGACTTGCCACCAATGTCGAGGAATGCGTACTCGGTGCCGATCTGGACGATTTCGCCTTGGACCAGCTCACCGACGTCGGGGTCGCGCTTGGCAACGGCGCGCTTCTCAGAGCGGAGCGAGGCCTCAAAAAGCTCGGCGAAGGATTCCCCGCTGGACACTGCGGTTCTGCCTCGTGCGGGTTCCATTCCGAGGTAACGATGTTGCGTCTCGGGCTGGGCGAGAAAGTGCCTGGGACTGCGGAGCGGCGGCTTGCGCATGGGAAGAGAGGCTCCTTCGTTGCCGAATCAAAAAATTCGCGGAGTCAATTGCCCTGGGGCAGTTCGGGTTCGTGTTGGGTGCTGCCTATTTGATTCCTTGGTTCCGCTTCGCGCTGCGGGCCTTGGGTTCGCCAAGTGGATGACGCTCCCGAAGCCAGTCACGCTAGCAAGAGAAACCGGATACGCACCTTAGCACGGAATTGAGCATTTTCGCCACCGAACTACACCGTGATCTCGATCAGCGGGAAGTGCGTGGTCCATCGAGAACAGGGTTATCGCGTGAGACGAAGCTGGCCATGCTGGTGACAAAGTCCGCCATCGGCTCGCTGTAACGGGTACGCCATGCGGTCAGAAGTGACTTCATCAGACGACGCTGGGCCATACGGAGCGGCTCGGTTGGGCTGCTTGCTGCACAAACCGCAGGATCGGTGGGCCGAACCACACTGGAACCCGCCGGGCTTGGCTGCACGGCTCGCGTTCGATCCGCCGCTTCCACCGCGAGCGTACACAGCCCGAGCAGGTGATAGCGCGCGCGCAGTCGTACCGTCGGAATGTCGCTCTGAGCCAGCTCACTGAGCACCGGCAAGTCCACCAGCGCCGGTGGTGGCAGTGGCATCGTCGGATCCAGCGAGGCCGTCGGCAGGTTGGCGGGCGGCTCCAGCGGCAGTGAGAGCGCCATCCGCAGTCGCTGAAGTGCCACTCGTTCGCGCGCGACGGGAGAATCAGATGCTGTGCTCGTCGGAGCTGCAAGTCCCGTCACGGGAAGTGCCGACGGGGGCGGCATGATCGAGCTGGACGCCACAGCGGACTTTTCAGCCGAAGCCGCTTGCGTGCTCGCATCAGCAGCTGGTGCCATTGTGCCCGCTTGCGTCGCTGAATCAGGAGCCTGGCCTACCGCAGCCACTGGACTTGCTGTCGGTGACACCACGCCCATCGTTACTTCTTTGGGCAGACCCGTCGTCGACACTGGAACCACCAGGCTTGCGCACACTGCCGGTCGCGGATGTTTCTGCACGGCGCTCGGTAGCTCTAGCCACACCTGCTCCATCATCAGCGTCTCGGGCGACTGGCGAAGGATGCTCGGATACAGTCGCGAGCTGTGCAGATCGAACACCGCACGTTCCCAGCCAAGACACGCTTCTTCGACGAGCTTGGCCTTGTCCGGCTGAGCCGCAGCCTTTTCGGCGACCGTTCGATACGTGCTCAGCATAAAGTCGAGCTGAATCGCGTTCGTGTAGCGTGGCACCCTCGGCAGACCGCTGGGTTGAACGGGCGGACTTAGCGCGCAGCCGCCTACAAGCAGAGCTGCGCCGATCGTGGCTAGAGTGGCTCTCATCGGGAGTCCTTCAAAATGGGGAAGACGACCGTGCCACCGCGATCCCAAGCCGTCAAGTCTGGGGGGCGATGCGCTGCGGTCGAGCGGCGACAGACAGGCTGCTTACTGACCTTGCTTGGCCTTCAGCTTGCGTTCCACTTTGGCGAGGAACTCTTTCCACTCACTGCGCTTGTTGTTCCACTTGGCGTCGGACAGGAGCTTGCGCGCCTTTTGCAGCGTCGCTTCGGCATCTTGATATCGCTCGTCGGCAACTTGCGCTTCTGCCAGGTAGATCTGATTGAGCGGATGGTCCGCCGAAGCAGCGACGGCGCGCGTCAGAAGCTGAACGCCTTTCTCGGGATCTCCGATCGCCACCGGCGGCGCGGGCGCTCGGGTGTACACCGTGCCGAGCATGCGCAGCGGTCCGCCACTGTCGTATTTTTCGTCGATCTTGATCGCGCTTTCCGACTCGGCAACCATCTGGTTCAGCATCGGCTTGATGTCCGCGCCACGCTGCGTCTGCGCCGAAAAGCCAATCAGCTGAGCCAAGAAGTAGTGACCTTCGACGCGATCGCTCGCCAGCTCGACGGCACGACGCGCGGATTCTGTGGCCTTGGTGAGGCTCGACTGACAGGCTGCACCCTCGTCGATGGTACACTGCTCAGCGACGGCGCGAGCCAGTCGATAGTGACCTTCGAAGCCGGACTTTTGATTGGCCCACTCGGTGTTGGTCAGCGCTTTTTCCATCGCGAGCTGTGCATTTTTGTAACCAGCGCCGCCCAGCGCGATTTGCTCGTCGGCAATCTTGATGAGAGCTGCTGGATCGCTCGGAAGCTCCGTCGCGACCATCGAAGACTTGACGTCACCCGCTTTGACGTCAGCAGCGGGTGGACAAGCGGCAAGCGAAGACAGGACAAGCAGCCCAAAGGCCGAGGCACAGCGCGTTCTCATGGTTGATCGTACCTTTTTTCGGTGGAGCTAAGCAGCGACGGGTTGGTCGCTTCAAACTTTTGAATACGCATCTCTTTGCAGATCGGCCCGCCCTGCGGCGTGGCACACATCGCGAAGAGCGTCTTGGTCAGCTTCTTCTGCTCTGCGTCGGGAAGGATCGTCGGAAACGCCACAACCAGCAGTCCCGGCAGCGCTTGCGACGTATAGATGACGCGCAGATCCGCGCCGCCTTCCATCTTTTTGGCCTCGGTGAGCTGATCTGGATCGACCAGCGTGGCGTCGGCTTCACCTCGGATGACGGCGCGAATGCCCTTGGTGACCGCGCCCACTTGCCTTAGCTGAAAGCGCGTCTCCGCTGCACCTTTTCCGTCGAGAACGACGTTGCTCAGGTACTTGCCAGCGTCCGCAAGCTGCGTCCACACGCGCTTGCCCGAAAGCTCCGTGAGCGACTTGATGGCGGGATCTTTGGCGACCACTTGAAGCTGCGGCGTGTTGAGGTCGCTGCTCACCACCTGCGCGATGGCCACCGCTTTGTGCGACTTCCGTAGCTCCAAATACAGCGACGGTTCGACGACGGCCCAGCCTGGCTTTTGCTGTTCAATCGCGGCCAGCGCTTCTTTGCGCGTCACGAAGAAGCCGCCATTGACCGAGCTTGCGGGCCAGCCCGTCGTCGTTTCCAGGTGCCGTGCAAATCGATCGATGTAGGGCTTGGCTTGCGCCGAGTCGCCGCCCATTCGGATGGCGAAAATCGAAAAGTCATGCGGCGTGGCGGCCTGTGCGACGCATGGAAGCGAAAGCGCAGCGAGCAGCGCGACAGCCATCGGTTTGACAGAAATCATGGTGCGCATTCTCCAGAAGACGGGATCTTCGCGCAAGTCCCTCTCGGCACACGGTCCGAAAGGATGCGACGTTCACTTGCGTGTTGTTTCATCCGACGCGGCTCGCGTCCGGTTCATTTAGCGTAGCCAGCGACGTATCGCGCAGCCACCTGTGCGATGGATGCGAGAGCGTGCGCTGGTGTCAATCAAGGAACGCTGGCATCGCATGCTAAGACATCATTTCCGCAGTGCGTGGGCTCAGGGTGTCTGAAGGCTCGCGCCTCCTCTTTGCCGAGATAAAGAAAGCGAATGCCACAGCAAAAAACGTACGAAAAGTTGGTGGCGGCCTACACGCAGGTGCTCGACGCCTACGCGGACATGGGCTATCCCACCAAAGAAGACGACAACTTTCGCGAAACCGCCGAGCGGGCCGCCAAAGCCGCGCAGGAAATGGTTCGACCCGTCGCAGAGATCGAGCAAGAAATCGACGATCTACTGACCAAGACGTTTCCGGCTCGCTACGACCAGATGGTCATCAGCAAGCACAACATTTGTTTTGGACTGTGTCCGCATCACTTGCTGCCGGTGATTTATCGCGTCTCTGCGGCGTACATTCCGAAAGATCGCGTCGTCGGTATTAGTAAGCTTTCGCGACTGATTCGGCTGCTCGCGCGGCGTCCGGTGCTGCAAGAAGATCTGACGCACGAGCTGGCGGAGCTGCTCTTTTCGCGGCTCGATTCAAAAGGTGCGGCGGTCTACGTCGAGGGACTTCACATGTGCATGGCGGCGCGCGGCGTCGAAGCGCATGAAGCGCGGCTGGTGACGAGCGCAGTGCGCGGAGTGTTTACCGAGCAGCTCTCGACGAGACAGGAGTTCTTGGACTTGGTGACCGCAGCGCCGCTACAGCTTCTGTAGGGCAGGGTGGGCTAAGAATCGCCGCCGTCTTCGCGACTGCGCTTGACGGTGACCTTGTTTTTTACGTCGGGCTTGACTGCCGCGTCGTTTGGAATGAAGCGAATCTCGGTCTTGATCTCAAAGGACAGCGACGTCAAAAGCTTCTGAAGCTCTCCCGACAGATTGACGGTTTCCAGAAAGCGACGCACTTCCTGACCGACGATGCGCAGGACTTCGTCTTTGGACGACGACGCTTGGACAAGCAGATACGTTGCAACCTCGCGCGGCAGGTTGAACTCACTGACGAGACGGCGAATGGTCTCCTCAGGAGACAAAATGGCTGTACTTCCCGCCGAGATTGCCCGTCGAACGACGTCGGGAAGGAGCTGCTCGAGGCGCTCGCGGAAGCCACGATCTTCGCTGGACTCTTCGAAGCTGGCGCGATCTTTTGCGGAATCACTTGGCATCTTTGTCCTGATCCTTTTTCACGCTGGGCTCGGGCTTGGCGCTGGGCTTTGCCGCTGGACCTGCGCTGGGTGACGGGGTTGCGGGCGGCAGCGACTCTGCACTGACGAGCAGTCTCACCATCGGCGTCAGCGAGAGCTTGGTGGACTGAATCGCCGTCGCTGGCTCGGCATCGCGCTGGAAAACCTGACCGGATTCTCGACGAGAAGTCCAAAGCCGTGCAGCGCTCGGATCGCTCGTCGGAACGGAGATCCCAAGCCACAGTGGACCCGTCACAATCGGTGCATCCAGCACTGGTTCCAGCACCCACTTTCCGTCGAGTCCGCTCGATGTATGGTTCACTTCATAGGTTCGCTCAAGCTGCACGAGCTTTGCGCCGGGCTTGCCACTTTCGTCGTGACGGTACAGCGCAAGACGAAGCTTGCCGGGCTGGGCAACCAACAGTCGCAGTCGCTGCGGCTTGTACGCGGGCAGGGTGGGCTCGAAGCGAACCAGCCACTCTCCGTCGGAACTGGGAAGAAGAGGTCGCTCGGCAGGCTGTCCGTCGTCGTAAGCCAGCTCTAGCTCGCTCTGAAGCTGACTGCGATCACCCGCTCGCTGTGAGGCGGAACATCCCACATCGAGCATCACCAGCCCGAGCAGCATCGTCGTCGAGAGCGTAGAGACTAGAGCGCGCATAAGGTTTCTCCTTGCCGAGCATAACGAGCGCCGCAGCTTGCGCAGTGTAGCGTGTCGTCGGAAAGTCGCTCTCCGCAGGCGCAGACCCAGCCGATGCAGTGTGCGGGAACTCCGACCCAGAGCTGATAGGCCGGGACATCGCGCGTCACGACGGCTCCGGCACCGATGAAGGCGTACGGACCGATGTTGTGACCGCAGACGATGGTGGCGTTGGCCCCGATGGATGCGCCTTTTCCGACGATCGTGCGACGATATTCGGTCTTGCGTGAGACGTGCGCGCGCGGATTTACCACGTTGGTGAACACCGCGCTCGGGCCGACGAAGACCTGATCCTCTAACACCACGCCATCGTAGATCGAAACGTTGTTCTGGACACGCACGCCGTTGCCCATCACCACGGTGGGCGCGACAAAGACGTTCTGTCCGAGCACACAGTCGCGACCGATTTTGGCGCCGGTGCAGATGTGACAAAAGTGCCAGATGCGGCAGCCGTCGCCGATCATCGCGCCTTCGTCGATGCATGCCGAGTCGTGACGAAAGTAGGACATGGGCTTACTTGCTGCTGGCTTTGACGGCAAAGGTCTTGGGCTCAGCGCCGCGCAGGATGAGGGTCAGGTTGGCAAACGACTGTTCGGATTGTGGTCCGACGAGAAGTGGCTCACTACGCGCCCAGACCGGCGTGGGAAGTCCGGGCGATGGCTCCGAGGCTGCACAGACGGATAGCTTTTCACCAGGATCGGCCATCACCACGGCGTAAAAGCTGTCGGTGTCGCTGAGCGGTAGTCGGCGAATCAGTCGAGAGTCAGGGCTGCTGCAGTCGCCGCTCGCGATGATGATCGAGATGGGATGCATCGGACGTCCCGACGGACCAGCCTTGACCATGCCGCTTAGCTCGACGGTTGGTTCTTCCCCGCTCTTTGGCGGCACACTGACGACGGGCAGGCTGGGCTGTGACGGACGGGCTGCGGCTGGTTCTTCTTTTGCGGGAGCTGTCGGCGCAAGATCGAGCGCGCGTGCGTCGATCAGCACCGCTTGGGCAGGTTCTTTTTTGCAGCCAAGTCCCGACGCACACAGCGGAAGCGCCAGCGCAATCAGACCGGACAAGATGACTCGGTGAGCGTACACGCGGACTCGACTACTGGATGCCCGCCGCAAGCGGGAACACCGAGATGCGCTGTCCGTCGGCTTGGTTTTCTAGCGTCACATAGACCGCGCCGTGAATCGTGTCGGTGCGGAACAGTCGAACCGGCGGCGTGGTGGTGATGTCGGCAAACAGGCGATCGAGCTTGAGCATCGTTCGTCCGCCGTGCGCATCGTTTTTCCACGTACCGTTTACACTCGCGGGCAGAACCGGCGGATCTTTCAGCTCTCCGGCGAGCGTCTTTTGGATCGTCGTCACGGCTGCTTTCTGATCTGGCGTCGTCGTTGCGCCGAGGCTCAGCAGCTTGGCTGACGAAGGACCGAGGTGAAGCACCGCGAGCGTCGGCTGCTCCGCGAGCGACTTCTTGAGATCGCTGCCGGTTTTGACAAAGACGCTCAGGCCGGCGTAGCTGACGGGCTGTCCAGGGGTCCAGATCGGATCTTGGCCGATCCTCGTCAGCGCGCAGTAGTGAAGGTTGGGATCTTTGCGACCTTCTTCGCACTTGATGAACGCCGAAAACTTGGTGGCCAAGGCTTTGGCATCGGGATCTTCGGTCGGAGGTGTCGTCGGTGCGCCAGGCGGAACGTAGGCAGCGGGCGCCGGGGCAGCGGTGGGCGAAGGCGCGGCCTGCATGGGTAGGGTTGAGACGATGGCCAGCGCGATTGCAAGGTGCGACATGAAAACCCTCGGGTGTTGCGAAGAGATCGTAGGGAGCGAACCAGCCTCGGTTGCCGAAGCGGAAGCGCGGTTTTCTTGCGTAAAAGAGCGGCCTATATTGCCCGACAGCGCCCCTGCTTCGCAAGCGGGCACCATGAGCACTTCGCCTACGCGGCGTGATATGATGAGCGAGCAAAACTCTGCTTTGCGACAGCAGGGGCACACTGTAGAGGTGGGCTCCGCTTTTGGGGCGAGCCGAGCGTTCGCTTGTGGGAACCGGAGAGGACAGAACGACGATGTCGCTGATTGGCAAGCGCTTAGGAAACTACGACATCCAGGGCAAGCTCGGCGAAGGCGGTATGGGCATTGTGTACATGGGCGTACACCCCCAGATCGGCAAAAAAGTAGCAGTCAAGGTGCTGCACCCCGAGCTGTCCGACAAAGCCGATGTCGTCACCCGCTTCTTTAACGAAGCCAAGGCGGTGAACGACATCAATCATCCGAACATCGTCGATATCATCGACTTTGGTGAAGCGACCGTCGACGGAACGACCTTCAAGTACATCATGATGGAGTTCCTCGATGGCGAGAGTCTGTCGGCGCGGATGCGTCGAGAAGGCGTCACCATTCGAGAGAGCGTGAGCATTCTGGCGCAGTGCTGCTCGGCGCTGTCGGCCAGTCACGCAAAGGGCGTCGTACACCGGGACCTCAAGCCGGAAAACATTTTTCTCGTCGCGAGACCGAACGATCGCAACTATGTGAAGCTGCTCGACTTCGGCATTGCGAAGCTGACGACCGAAGACGGTGCGATGTCGCAAAAGACGCGCACCGGCATGGTGATCGGCACGCCGACGTACATGAGCCCGGAGCAGTGCGACGGCAAAGGCAACATCGATCATCGCGCGGACATCTATGCGCTCGGCATCGTGATGTACGAGCTGCTAAGTGGGAAGGTTCCGTTTCCGGGGGACGGCTTTGGCGAAGTGCTGGTCGCTCACCTGACTCGGGAGCCGGACTCACCGCGCACGATCAATCCGAACATTCCGCCGGAGCTGGAAGCGATCGTGATGCGCTGCCTTCGCAAAAAGAAGGAAGAGCGCTTTCAGTCGATGAACGACATGCAGCTTGCGCTGGTGGACCCGATGCCGCACTACCAAGCGTGGATGGCGGGACAGCCGGCGCCACGAGCGACGGGTCCGGTGCCTCTGCCGGGCAGTGGATCGGTGGTGATGTCGGCGGCGATGATGCCAAGCGGTCCGATTCCAGGAATGATGAACCCTGGACAGAGCGGTCTGATTCGGGCCGGAGGACAGAGTGCGGTGATGTCGGCAGCGATGATGCCGACGGCAGGTCTGTCCAATCCTGGGCAGTACGGTCAGCAGGCGTGGCAGCAGCAGCAAGCGTGGCAGCAGCAGATGCAAATGCAGCAGCAGATGCAAATGCAGCAGCAGATGCAGATGCAGCAGATGCAGCAGATGCAGCAGGCGCAGCAGGCCGGCAATCCGATGGCGTCG
>CALMML010000495.1 GCA_937868485.1 uncultured Myxococcales bacterium
CGCGTTGAGCTGCTGCGCGGCCATGCCGTTGGCTTCGATCAGCCACTTTCCGTCGAGACCGCGATGCAGAATTCGACCATTGGCACCGACTGCGTAGACATCGGGAGCGCTCGGACCCGCTACACCGGACACCGCAAACAGCGAGTCGGTGGTCACGCCCATCGCTTCTGGGCTGAAGCTGAGCTTGGTTCCGTTCTTGGTGACCTTGTAGACGCGCCCCGTGGTGCCGACGGTGAAGAACTCACCTGGCGTCGGGCTGGCCCACACGCCGGTTAGCTGTCCGTCGCCCGTGCCGATGTACGGGGTCTGGTCGCTCCACTGGCTATTGGAATAGAGCAGGCTCAGGTCGTACATACCGACGCCAAATGCCTGCGGAACGCCGTTGTCGAGGTAGCCGCTCATGCCGAGGATGGTTCGGCTGCCGCTGCTCGGACTGCGCTGCACTTTCCAGCCAGTCGAGCGACCCGTCACCAGCGTGCCCGCCTCGCCGCCCATAAACAGGTCATCTTGATCCGACGACTTGCCCGCCGCTCCCCACAGCGCCCGCAGGTTGTTGCCTTGCGGGATCGGACTTTCCCAGCGCCAGCCGACTGGACCGGGATCCACGCTGCCATCGCCACCCGTGGACATGTCGCCGCTGCCGCCGTCCGGGCTGACCGATCCATCGATGACCAGCTCGTTGACCGGAACTTCCCAGCAAGCCGAAGCCCCGAAGACTGCTGCCAAAAGCAGCGCTCGGTACGACGCAGTGCGTAAATTCCTCCGTCGCTGGCTGGCGTTTTTCACACTGGGGATACGTGCTTTTGGCAAATACGAAATATTGTCGGTCAGCATATTCGGATCGTTTGCGACTGAGCGTCGTCTGTCAAGCGAGACGTTACGAACTTTCTCGCCGAGATGTAGGCCCAAGGTGGGATCTTTGGTGCTCATTGTGTACTAGATTTCCGCCATGCCGCGCTGGCTGACTCTGCTGTTATTACTAGTCCATGTGACATCGCAAGCCTTCGCAAAAGTGCCGCAGGGCGTCATTTCGGAAGGCAATGTTGAAGGAGTACAAGCGTACCGGCTGGCCAATGGGCTCCAGGTGCTGCTTTTGCCGGAGCCGTCTGCGGCTTCGCTGACCGTCGAGGTCGCGTATGCGGTGGGCTCGCGACACGAAGGCTACGGCGAAGCGGGCATGGCGCACCTGCTGGAACACTTGATGTTCAAAGGCACGACGCGCTTTCCCAAGCCCGATGAAGAGATCGATCGGCGCGGCGGCGAGTGGAATGCCGAGACCGAGGTTGATCAGACGCGCTACTACCAAACGCACCTGCCGAGCGAGGAAAACCTCCGGGTGGCGCTCGCGATCGAAGCGGATCGGATGACGCAGGTTCGCTTCCGTCAGTCGGATCTGTCGCGGGAATTTCAGGTGGTGCGCAACGAGCTGGAGCTGGCCGACAGTGAGCCTCGTGACATCTTGCTGCGGCGGATTCATCACGCGGCGTTTTCGGTTCACAGCTACGGACGCGATCCGATCGGGACGCGCAGCGACATTGAGCGTGTCTCGATTGCCAAGCTGCAAGCGTTCTACGCGCGGCACTATCGACCCGACAATGCGCACCTCATCGTCGCGGGTCCGATTGCGGTCGAAAAGACGCTCGGGCTGATTGTCGAGCTGTTTGGCAAGATTCGATCCGCCGGGCCCCCACCGGAGCGCACCTACACCGAGGAGCCCCCACAAGATGGCGAGCGGTATGTCACGGTGCGACGTGTCGGGAAGCTGCCGCTTGTTGGGCTCTACTATCACACAGCGGCGGTGGCGGACCCGGATCAGGCGGCGCTGCTCGCGCTTTCGGACATCCTGACGCGACCGGGAACAGGCCGACTGTACAAAGCGCTGGTCGAGCCCGGGCTGGCGGTGCAAGTGTCGTCGGAAAGTGAGCAGCGAAGCGAGCCCGGCGGACTGCTGGTGCTGACGGAGCTACGCAGTGGCGGAGATCCAGCCAAAGTCACGCAAGTGATGACGCAGCTGATTGAAGAGCTGGCGCAAAAAGGGATTTCTCCCGAAGAGCTGCGACGGTTTCAAGCGCGCGCGCTCGTCAATCACGAGCGGCTGCTGCGCAGTCCGGGCGATCTGGCGCACACGCTCGGGATCTTTGCGACGCTCGGAGACTATCGACTGGTGTTTCTGCAGCGCGATCGAATCCAGAAGCTGACGATCGACGAAGTGCAGCAAGCGGCGCAGCGCTATCTGTCGAGACAAAATCGCACCGTCGGACAGTTCATTCCTGCGGATCAGCCGCCGCCCAAGCACGCGCGAACGCCGGTTGAAGTGTCGTCGCTGTTTCAGCACTTTCACGGCGGGCCGCAGGTTCAGCCAGGTGAGCCGTTTGCGCAGACGCCCAGCGTGATCGCGCAGCGCGTCATTACGCGAAAGCTGGCGACGGGAATGCAGCTCATCATGGTGCCGAAAAAGACGCGCGGACAGCACGTCGAGCTGGCGCTGCACCTGCTGATGGGAAGTGTCGAGACGCTGCGCGGAAAAGAGGCTGCGATTGGACTGCTCGCGCCGCTTCTGCTGCGGGGCAGCAAACAGCATGATCATCAGCAGCTTCTCGACGAGCTGGATCGTCACAAAGCCGAGCTTCTGGCAAGCAGCGAGAGCACGCTTCCGGGTCTGGTCAGTCCGCATCTTGACATGGCGGGAAGCACGGTGCGCGACGAGCTTCCGGCGCTGCTGGGTCTGCTGCATGAAGTGCTGACGTCGCCAGGACTTGCGCCCGCCGAGTTTGAGCGCATCCGACAGCAAGCGCTGGCAAGCTGCGAGGATCAGACGCACAACCCGATGACGCAGGCGCTCATCAAGCTGCTGCGCTATAGCACGCCGTGGCCAAGCAGCGATCCGCGCTATCTTCCGACGACAAACGAGCAGATTGCACGGCTCATGGCGGTGAAGCTCGACGATCTGCGCACGGTGGCAAACGAGCTGCTGGGCGGCGAGCATGCGACGCTGGTTCTCGTCGGTGACTTCGATCCAGAAGCGGTCAGTCAGCAGGTGACGAAGCTGTTTTCGGGCTTTGTGGCCAAGCGTCCGTTTGAGCGAATGCCGCGTCCGTTTCAAGCGGTTTCGCCGAGCAGCTTGACGGTGCAACTTCCCGATCGAGACAGCTCGGCGGTGGCTGCGCTGCTGCCGTTCGCGCTGAAAGACAGCGATCCCGACTATCCGGCGCTGCTTCTGTGGCAGCAGATCTTCGGTGGAACGACGACCGCCCGACTGAATCAGCGACTGCGTGAGCGCGACGGTCTTTCGTATGAGGTTCGCTCATCGATTCGGATTCCGACGGAAGATGACAGCTCCTATCTGGCGGCACTGGCGACGAGCGCACCGCAAAATGGCAAAGCAGCGCTGACGGCGATTGCGCAAGAGATCAAGCTGCTGCTCGACAAAGGTCCGACGCAGGAAGAGCTGCTTCAGTCGCAGCAAGGCTACGATCGACAGTTCGATGCGATGATCACCGACGATGACGATCTCGCGATGCTGCTCGCGCGGTTGTCGGTGGTGGGACGAGACATTCGCTATCTCGACGAGCTGCGCGCCAAGGTTCGCAAGGTCACGCTGCCGGAGCTGCTCGCGGCGGCGCAGCGTCACCTTCGTACGGCTCCGCTGGTTTCGGCGCTGACGCATGAATAACCTGGCGCAGCAAAGCGAACCGCACCCGCAGCCCGACGCACGTTCGTCGCTGTGGCGACGCAATCGACAGCAGCTTGTGACGGATCTGCAAGCCGGGCACACGCACGTCTTGGGACGTCCGGTTCATCTCAAGCTCGAGCTGACCAACTACTGCAACCTGTCGTGTCCGATGTGTCCGCACGAGTCGATGCGCAGGCCGGTTGGCTATATGGAACCGTCGCTGTTTCGTCGCATCATCGACGAAGCGGTGCCCGAGCTGGAGTTTGCGTACGTTCATCACCTCGGGGAGTCGCTGTTTCACGGTCGCATCGGCGAGCTGATTGCCTACGGAGAACGCCACGGCGTGAACATGGGCTTATCGACGAACGCGACGTTTCTGGATGATCGCAAGAGCCGAGCACTGCTCGACGCGGGCCTGACGTTTTTGGTGCTGTCTCTTGATGCAGCGTCGGAACAGAGCTACGGACAGATGCGGGTCGGCGGGCACTATCAAAAGACCGTCGACAACATCGAGCGGCTGCTACGGCTTCGTCACATCGAGCGACATCCGATTCGCATCGTCGTGCAAATGATCGTGAGCGCGCACAACGAGCACGAAGTGACGACGTTTGCTAAGCGCTGGCCGGACTTGGTCGTGCTCAAAGAAGCGCGCGACTGGGCGGGACAAGTGCCGCTTTCGTCGCTGCGTCCGCGCCTTGGGCGTCCGTCCGATGCGATCGAAGCCGATCAGCTGACGACGCTGTCTGCGCCCTGTCGTCTGCCGTGGTCAGAGCTGACGGTGCTGTGGGACGGAAATGTGGTGCCGTGTGCCAACGTGTTTGAGCACGTCAACCTGCTCGGTGATCTGCGCGTGCAGTCGCTCGACGAGGTCTGGAACGGCGAGCCCATGTTGCAGCTGCGACGAGCGCACCTTCGCAACGCGCTGTCTGATGTGCCGGTGTGTCGAAGCTGTCCGCGTCACGCGCTGCAAGCCGAAGACTTTGTGGCCGTCGATCAGCTCTCGCAGCGACTGCGTAACTATGTCGGTGGCCAGCTCTCGCCTCGCAGCGGCTTGTCTTAGCTGCGTTGGTTTTGTTACAAGCGGTGTCGAGGTAAGGTCCGTGAACACACTCAGCCCCGAGCTTTTGTCCGTTCTGCGCTGCCCCAAGTGCAAAGGCGTTCTCAAAGAAGAGTCCGCCGCGCTCGCTTGCGTGTCCTGCAAGCTGGCATTTTCCGTCGATGATGGTATTCCTAACATGCTGATCGAAGACGCTCGACCACTTGTGGCGAGCGAAGCCAGCTAAGGGGTACGGTCTTGGGAAGCTCTGTCGGCAAGCTGTGTGCAATCCTGTCCACGTTGGGCCTTTTTCACACGGGCTGCGTCACCAGCAAAGCGCCGCCGACAACCGCCGTTCAGAGCGCCCAGCCCGTCGAGCCAACCATCGATCTGCTCATCTCGACGCGGCTCTTTAACACCACCGAGCCCTGCGGCTGCACCTCGACGCCTCTTGGAGACGTGTCGCGGATCGCAGCGCTGCTGAAGCTACGACCCGATCGCAGCCTGCTGCTCGACGCCGGCGGTCTGCGCTACGAGCCCAAGTCGATCCCACCGAGTCAGCGACCCCAAGCGCGGCTCAAAGCGGACTTTATCGAAAAGACCTGGCAAGAGCTGTCGGCGGTGGCGATGCTTCAGCCCGAGGATCTACGCGGCGAACAAGGCATCGCTGAGCTGCAAGGCTTTCGTCGCCTGGTTGCCAACGTCAGCGGACTTCCCGACGGACTGGCTGTGCCCAAAGAAGTGCGCACGGTGCAAGGCATCCAGCTTGGCGTCATCGGTCTGGCCGATCCCAGTGCGTCGTGGCCCGCAGGAATCACCGTCAGCGATCCTGCTGAAGCCCTGACTGCGCAGCTCCAAGCGCTCAAAGCAGCCGGTGTCGTCGATGTGATCGTCCTCGCTGGGCTACCGCGTGACAAGGTGCGCAGGCTCAGCCGCAAGTTTCCCGACGTCAAGCTGTGGGTATCCGGTGCCGACGACGGCGTTCACGAAGGTGTCGAGCTTCCCGAAAACGGCAGCGGCACACTCATCGTCACCCCCGGTTACAAAGGCGAGCACATCTATCGCGTCAGCCTGCATCCCAAGCAGAGCGGCGGACTGACGTGGCAGCTCGTCACGACCCCGAAACAGCGCCAGCGCCAAGTCGAGCTGCTGAGCGAGCGCGTCAAAGAAGCAGAAAAGCTGCTCGCGGCGCTACGGCGCGATCCATCTGCCGATCCCACGTTTGTGAAGACGCGCGAAGAAGATCTGGCCGGCCTGCGCGCGCAGATCGTCGAGCAGTCGAAAGAGCCGGTGCGTGGTGATGGCTATGTCACCGCCGAGCTGGTCGCGATCACTCGCAGCTTGCCGCGTGATCCGCAGGTTCGACAGAAGCTCGACGAGCTGGATCGTCACATTGGCAAGGCCAACCTCAGCGTCCTGACGGGACCGCCGCCCGAGGCACTGCCGGGAAGTGCTCGCTACGTCGGCAACGCAGGCTGTCTTGGCGCGTGTCACTATCACGAAGCTGCGCACAAGATGTGGCAGAAGACCCAGCACAGTCGCGCCTACCGAACCCTGGTTGAAGTCGGCAAAGAGCTGTCCTACGACTGCGTCGGCTGTCACACCACCGGGTTTGACACACCTGCCGGAAGCAACCTGCTCACCATTCACAAGTGGGAACAGGCCACGACGCCACCGACGGATGTTGGACCCGATCTTCGTCACGTTGGCTGCGAGGTCTGTCACGGTCCCGGCTCGCTTCACGTCGCGTCGCCCGGTAAGGTCAAGATTCCGACGCCTCGGCCCGACGCAAACACCTGTCAGCAGTGTCACACGCCAGAGCACTCCGATACGTTTGAATGGAAAGCGTATGCACGCGGAATCCTCGGTGAAGGACACGGTGCAGCGACGAGAGAGACGCTCGGCGACGGACCGACAGGCAAAGAGCTACGCCAAGCCGCCAGGCAAAAAGCCGCAGCGCACTAGCGACGCGCAGTCTGCTTGGCTTCGACGACGGTGATGTGAGGGGAAAAGGAACGCGGTGCGCCAGGAGCGAAGGAACCTGGCGATGGTGTGACTAGAAGCGGTCTTTGCAGGGCTCGTACTTCGCAGCAGCCAAGGCCGGTGCAGCTCCCCGACGAGCAGGCTGCTCATCCGAGATCATGCTCTGGTTTACCTTGATCTTGCCTTCTGCGTTCGCAGCGACGCAGGCGTGACGCGCATACTCGGTCAGCTGTCGCGCCCACTTGGTTCGCGCAAACTCCGACGCCAGCTCGTCTTTCTTTTTCTCAAACTCGGCCTGATCCGGCTCTTTTCGCTCTTTCAGCGTCGCGACGATAAAGGCACCGCTCACATCGACTGGACCGACGATTTCGCCCGGACCCAGCGTGAACGCCTTCTTCACCAGCTCCGCCGAGTTGCCAATGCCCGGAATCACGTCCCCTTTGCGCGCAAACAGCCCCGTCTCTTCGACCTGAATTCGCTGACCCTTGGCCTGCGCTTCCGCCGCGTCCGAGTCATCCTTCGGGAACAGATCGGCCAGCTTGCCACCCGCGCGCAGCTTGGTCGCCGCATCGTTGGCACTCGCTTGCGCCAGCTCTTTGCCCTTCGCCGCGCGATACAGCTCTTCCGCCAGCTCTTGCCGCGCCTTTTCAATCGGAATGTCCCCTTCGCGGAAGCCTTCGACCTTGACGATCTCCAGGCCGCGCTCACCACGCTCGGGACCAATCAGCTCGCCTTCTTTGGCCGCGAAGATCTTGGTCTCCAGCTCGGAGCCAAAGTCGGTGGTCGCTTTCTTGCGCCAGCCGAGGCTGCCACCGCGCTTCTTCGTCGCTTCGTCTTCCGACACCGCGAGCGCCACTTCCGCAAACGACTTGCCGCCTTGAATGCTCGTCAGCGCCGCCGTCAGCTTGCCTTTGGCTTCGTTTGCCTGCGCTTCCGTCGCGTCTTTCTTCAGCTCGATGAGGATGCGACGCAGCTTCGCGCTCTTGTCCTGCTTCACGTAGAGCAGCTTGCGCTCCTCGTAGGTCTTCTTGATGTCCGCTTCGTGTGCCGTCGCCCAGGCTTCTACATCCGCGTCGCTCGCAACCAGCTCTTGCTCGTAACGGAACGGTGTAAAGCGAACGTACTCGAGGTTGGTCTGACGGCTCTTGTCATCAAACTCGGTGCGCACTTCATCGAGCGACGCGCGCGTCCCAGCACGAAGCAGCTGCCGGAACTTGTCAGCCAGAAGCTCTCGTCGCTGAATTTCCACAAACTGCTTCATCGTCAGACGATACGAGTTCTGCACCACCATCCGCAGTCGCTCGTAGTCGAGCACGTTGTTGCGCATCGCGTACGGCTCGATCTTGCGCTGAATGCCAGCGACGTACATCGTTCCCTCGACGAGAACCTTCGCCGCTTCGTCTTCCGACACCATCAGGCCCGCTTGCTCGGCTTCGTGCGCCAGAAGCTCGCGCTCGATCAAGCGATCGACCACCACTTCACGCAACCGACCGGCTTGCGACTCGCCTCGGCTCGGCAGACCCAGCGCGATGAACGCGTAGTTTAGCTCTTGCTCGCTCACGTCGCTGCCGTAGACCCGCGCCGCGTAGCGACCGCCAAGCCCTTCAAACGCCGAATCTCCCGTTGGGGAACCCGGACCAAAGCTGACGATAAAGGCGGCGATGATGACGCCGAACAGAATGTAGACGATGGCAGACCGTGAGTTCTGCCGCACCGATTCGAGCATGATGAAGCGCGTGCTCCTTTACTTGGGCCAGTGAATCTACTCGAGGGAGCCAGTACCAGGCAACAAAACGCAGGCAGCTAGCTGCACGAGCCGCCGGTGCGGCAAGTGTTGACCCCGCCACCGCAATCGACGCAGCCAAGACCGGAAGCACAGTCTCCGTCGGTGTTTTTCGTGGTGCAGACCGTTCCGACCGAGCCCAGCTTGCAGGTTCCGCTGAAGCTGTTGCACTGGTTCTGGCACTCGGCGTTGCGCAGACACGGCTGACCATCGGCGAGCTTGCTTCCGCAGGTTCCCGCGACGGTGTTACAGACCAGTCCCGCTTTGCAGTTGCGATCGATCGAACACGGCTGTCCGCTTTCGCCCGTCGAGCACTTACCGACGCTACAGATTCCGCTCAGACAGTCGAGGTTGAAGTCGCAGAACGAGCCCACCGCGAGCGGACCGCACCAGTTCTTGCTCGGCAGACAGGTCATGCTGCCCGATGCGTCGCTGCCACAGTCGCTGTCACGAACGCAGAACTCGCCACGCTTGCGCAGCGCCTGACAGGTTCGTCCATTGCAAGCAAGTCCCGTTGCGCAGTCGGCATCGACGCTGCACGCACAGCCCGAAGGACGAGCCGTCACGCTGGCGCAGTCGGTACACTTTCCGACGCTGGCACCGCTGGCGACATCGCACAGAAGCAGCCGCGTTTCGTCGTCGAAGCCGGTGCACTGACTGTTGAGCGAACAGCCGCAGCCCAGATCGCCGCCCTGATCGCCAGCCACGCAGACCGCTTCCGTCAGAGTGTCAATGTCGGCTTCGCTGCTCTTGCCCGCTCCGCAGCCGCCGAGGCTCGACGCCCACACGGTTCCCCAAAGCGTCATCCACAAGGCCGCTCGCCGTGAACGTCTCGTCTGCGCCGTGGTTCGCTGCGTTGTCATGACCTTCTCCTTCAGCCGTTTTTTGAGAAGCTTAGCGCGCCTTCAGGGTGGGTGCGGATCTCAAAAAGTGTTAATAACGACAATAGGTTACAAGGTCGGGCTGCTTAGACGAAGCATCCGCCCAAGTCCCGACTCGCTTCGAGGAGAACGCCCATGCAGAAGTCGCTTCCGGTGTTTGCTTGTTCGCTGCTCGCGCTGTCGCCCCAAATCGCCGATGCTGCCGTCTGCAAAGTTCCTGGCTCGTTTGCCACGATCCAAAAAGCCGTCGACAGCCCGACGTGTACTGACATTCAGCTCGAAGCGCAGGTCTACACCGAGCAGGTCTCGATCGGTCGCGCTGGCGTCACCATCACCGGCAAAGGCGCGGGACGAACCATCGTCAGAAGTCCGACGACGCGCGTAAAGTCTACCGTCGCCACCACCTTCCTTCAGCGCTACAGCTATGTCGTCGAGGTAAAGCCCGGCAGTCTCGCAACGCTGCGCGATCTCACCATCGACGGACGCAGCAACGCCACCTGCACCGAGCGCTACTTCGGCGTGCGCTATCACAATGCCACCGGAAACCTCGAGCGCGTCGTCGTCGAAAATGTACGCGGCATGGGCTCCAGCTTTTCGTCGTCGTGTACCAACATCTACGCCGTCGGAGTCACCAGCGAAGGCAGCGGCGGCGGCTCAGTTCAGCTCACCCAATCGACGGTGCGCAACTTCCAGTCCGTCGGTGTGCTTGCGAGCGGCAGCAACTCCGGCGTCATCGTCCAAAACACGATCGTGCGCGGCGCTGGACCGCAAAACAGCTTGCCTCAGACGGGAATTCGCTTCACGAGCGGAGCCTCGGGAGCCGCCGATCGCAACAACCTGTTCGATCTGCGCTTCACCGGCGATCCATGCAAAGGCGTCGGCACCGGACTCGACTTCTATCGCGCCGGTCAGGCCTTCATCACCAGCAACGTCGTCGTCGATGCCGATCGCGGCCTGTGGCTTCGCGAAAACAGCAGCCCACAAGTTGCCTACGACAACCGCTTCATCCGCAACTACTTGGGCATCCACAGCATGCAAAACGGCGACGGACAGGTGCGCATCAGCAAGAACGCTCTGTCGGAGCTAAAGCGTAGCACCGCAGCCACCGTCGAGAGCTGCTTTGCCCAAAGCGGAGACGGAATCGCCGTCGACGATGAGCTAGACACCGTCGTCATTCAAAACAGCATCGCCGACAGCCCACGCAGCGCGATCGAGCTGGGCATCGGAACCGAAAACCTCGATGTGCAGCAAAACCAGAGCGTGCGCTCGACGAAAAACGACATCGAGGATCAGGGAACCGCCAACCGGCTCAGCCTCAATCGCTGCCAAAAGAGCGAGCCCGCCGGTCTGTGCGCTGATACGCCGTAAGCGGCAAACCCGCTACGGAGCCAAGCGCTGCGTCTTGCTCTCTCGACACAGCGCGGGCGTATTGGCATCGGCACACGCTTCGGTACACGAGCGGAACGTGCTGCTCGACAGACCGACGCGGCTCAAGCACTCCTGCCAGGTAAACTCGCAAGCGCTGCGCTCCCGGTGACGCTGGGCGGATCGAAGCGCCGTACTGACACAGCGACGGTAATCAGGCAGACAGCTCGCGCCTTGAAGCAGGTTGCGGCTGCACTGGAACTCACAGTCGGTCAGCCGAGACTTCTGCGCTTCCCGTCCGCAGCTTGGATCGTCTTCTTGTCCTTCAGGCAGCGACTGAAGATGAATGCCCGGCGTCAGGCCCGGATCATCAAAGCGCAGCGACTGCGGAGCAACCACCGGCGGCGCATCGGACAGGCTCTCGACGGGAACACTTGGATCGACGGGCTGCACCACATCGACTGGCACAGGCGGAACCGGCGCTGGGGCTGGCTTCGGCTTCGCCTTGCTCGGTGCGGCAGGCTCTCCACTACAGGCTCGATCAACGGCCTTCAGCGTCTCGGACGACAGACCGTGCAGATAGGGCTTTCCGACGAGCGGCTTGGTCCCTTCCGCGAGCGGAGCCAGCTCCACCCCTTCGGCGGGCACAATCTGCGTAAACACCGGGCGCACCGACTGACCAATCAGATCAGGCGAAACCACCGGCGTGTAGTCATCGCTATACGGCGGATAATTGACGTCGGGAAGCAGCTTCACACGCAGGACACCACAGTGTGGCAGTGCCTGACGAACCCAGCGCAGATCAACCATCTGCGCGCCGGGACCGATCGGCTGGACGCGAACCTTGAGCGGACGTTCCTCGCTGCCCGCACCCGACGGAATGTTGTCGGCAACGATTTGCAGCACCGCACTTCGCGCAACCACCGACGAGGGCGCATTACAGGCTGCTTCTGGCTGCTGATCATCCCAAATCGACGAGCTGGCGCTATCGACGGTGCGAACGCGATCTTCGGTTCCCTGCCACGCGTGACCGATGATCCCGGTCAGGATCGAAGCACCGACGAGACCTCCGCCCGCAAACGCGATCGTCTGAAAGGTGGCCGTGTCGATAAGTGGCGTCGAAGCGGAAGACGCGGACGACGACGAACCACCCACAATCGGTGTGGTCGTCGAGCTGGTGCCTGGCAGCGTCGAGAGCGCTCCACCTGCCAGGATCGAAGCACCAAGTCCGGTCAGGATTCCACAAAACGCATAGCGCGCCTTGCTCCCGTATGAGATCGACGCCAGACAGCTCGCCAAACCACCCGCAGCGATGGCACCACCGGCTGCGTAGGTAATCGGCGGGCCGATCTTGGGATCCATCTGTGCAATCCAGCCACCCGCACCGATGCCAACGCCCGCGCCGCCCGCGATGCCCGTGACGATCGCTGCGCCCTTCCACCAGTTGCCACCGAGTCGCTCGAAGGTGCCGGTATCGGTGCGACGCGTCTTTCCGTACAGCGCGTGTCGACAGCGTGGCGTCGTCGAGCCTTTGACCGAAAGCACATAGCCATTCCCGGGCTCGGACATTTCCCAGGTCTCGACGGTGCGTACGGTCTTAAGCCGCGCTGTCGCTGAGATCGGAACTTCAATGCCCTGCCGCCACTCACCCTGATAGCAGCCGACCCCAAGCAGCGTCGATGCGATGCCCAGACTGGCCAGCCCCCCCGCTCGCATCTTAGTTCTGGCTCCGTATGATCACCGGCTCAACCTTGAGCTGCTCCGGCCCAGCCACCGACGGGAGCTGATGGCCAGGCGCAACCTTTAGGATCGTGAACTCGACGCGACGGTTCAGCGCCATGCCATCTTCGGTGCTGTTGTCGGCAATCGGACGGCTCTTGCCAAAGCCCTGCGCCCGCAGCCGCCCCGGCTCGACTCCGCGCAGCAGCAAGCGATTGAGCACCGAGTTCGCTCGTCGCTGAGACAGCGCCAGGTTGTAAGCATCATCCGCGCGCACGTCGGCGTGACCTTCGATCAGGATCTCCAGCCACTCGGGATGCGCCTTGATGTACTCGGCAATCTCTTCGAGCAGGCTCGCCGACTCAGGCAGGATCTCCTCGCGGTCCGTCGCAAAGTGAATTCGCTCAAGCACGCGAATCTTGTTCTTGTCGGCATAGACACGCGGGCAGCCGTGCAGCGCTTTGCGACCAGGCAGCGTCGGACAGTCATCAATCCGATCGACGATTCCGTCGCGATCCGTGTCTCGCTCGGGGCAGCCGTTGTTTTCCGCCGGACCTTTTTCTTCGGGACAGTGATCAACCGGAGCAATCAGACCGTCACCGTCGGGATCGTCGGGAGGCTTCTTGAAGCTCTCGATCGCTTCGTATTCGCGCGTCTTGCCCGGCACCCACACCGCCGACAAAAAGTATCGAAACGTCGGGATGCTAAAGCCACAGTCAGCACCAAAGTTAAAGCCCGTCGTAAACGTCACGCCAAACGACGCATACCAGCGCAGACCCAGCATCGCTTCGGCGGGAATCTGACGAATCGACTCGGGCAGCACTTGCAGCGGCACGTTGAAGTACACACCACCGAGAGCGCCCAGTCCCCAGCGACGAACCACCGGAAGCTCCACACCGGCTGCACCGACGAACGCCGGACCGAGCTTCACGTCCATAAACTCGATCGCAGGCCGAATGTGAACACCCGATTGCAGCGCCAGCAAGATGCCGTTCCCAAAGCGATAGTCCGCGATCAGACTCGGAGTAAACGTCACACGTCCGTCGCTGGCAAACGCATCCTGATCGCCCGTTGGGAAGTTTACGCGACCTTGCAGCGCCACACCGAATCCGCTCGCATACGACAGTCGCCGAACGAACGGAACCTTGAACATCGCCGCCAGATCACCGACGGCATTGGACTTGATCTCACCTTCTTCGCCGATGACTTCCAGGTTCGACGACTCCTGGAACAGCACGATCGGCATGACGAGACCCAGCTCGAGCCAGTTCGACAGCCCAATGGCGCCCATCACGTCGAGCTCAAGTCGGTTCTTGACGACATCCGCCGCGCGCTGACCTTCGCTGTTTAGCAGCACCAGCGGATCGAGCGAAAAGCTGAAGTACGCACCGATGGCACCCGACAAGTGCGACAGTGGCTGCGACTGCGGAACGATGATCAGATCGCGCGGGCCCGGCGTCGGGCGGAAGTTCTGCACATCGAAGCGCACGTTCTGCGCAGCTGCCTCACGCAGCCCGAAAATCAGAGCCAGCGACGCAAAGAGAAGTCGGAGCGCTCGCATCGGTTAGTTCCGCACCTTCCGAGCCAGCGACAGGCCCAAAAACAGCAGCGTCATCAGCGACGCGATCCACAGGCCTCGGTTGGATCCGGGAGCGATTGGATCGTCCGTCGAGCCGACCTGCGCACCGCTACAACACAGCGCGCCACCATGCGCGGTCAGGCCCGGCTTGCAGCGTCCCGAGACGCAGGTTTGGGTGTCTTTCGAGCAGCACTGCGTTCCAAGGCAGTCGGTGCTGCTCTCGCAGTTTGGCGTGCACGATCCATCGACGCAGATGCCGCAAGGACACTGCGCGTTGGTGAAACACTCGACGCACTTGTTGCCGTTGCAGACTTGTCCCGATGGGCACGGCGTCGCGCATGAGGTGCTGCACTGATGCGTCGCGAGATCGCAGGTTCCGCCCGTGCCACAGTCTTTGTCGGCCAGACAGCGAACGCAGGTGGCGCTCTCGGGGCGATTGTCGGGCGTGTAGCAGAACGGCTTGTCCGTCGGAGGCTTGCTGGAAATGCTACCGTCCGCCTCGATGATGTAGTCCAGTCCGCAGGTCTTACAGTTTGGACCACAGTGACGATCGTCGGTGCAAGGAACACAGTCACCGCTGCGACAGAACGTACCCACTTTGCAGTCTGCGTCGTAACGACACTGGACGCAGACCTCGCCGTTTAGGCAGTACGGACGCACACCTTGCGGTTCGTCTTTGGTCTTGTCGGGGCAGCTGACGCACGACTTGCCGCAGCGATCATCGGTATTGCAGTCAGGAATCTTGTCGATGCAGCGACCGTTGAGCAAATCGCACTTGCTCCCACCACAGTCGGCGTCGGTTCGACATAGCGAGCAGTTGCGCGCTTCAGGCTTTTTCGGATCGGTTGGTACACAGAACTGACCAGGGCAGCAGTTGCATGGATTTACGCACTTGCCTTGAACGCACTTGCGTCCAGCCGAGCAGTCCAGGTCGTCACGGCACTCTGCGCACTGATAATCGCCATTCGGATCTCGTGGATCACGAATGCAGTACGGTTCCGGCGCAAGGCACTCCCGGCACGACTTGCCACAGAACTGATCGCCAATGCACGGCGCACAGACCGCCGCTTCATTGCAAAACATACCGGAATCACAAGTGCCCGCCGGCTGGTTGGGAACATTGGCCAGACTTCGCGGACACTGCTTGCAGCGATCCGCTTGTCCGTCATACGGAAGAACTCCCGACGCCGTCTGAAAAAACTGCGT
>CALMML010000496.1 GCA_937868485.1 uncultured Myxococcales bacterium
ATCTTCACCCTCGGCGCAGTCCAGTTCGTCAACATCCTGGACTTTATGATGATCATGCCGCTTGGGCCGGATTTTACGACGGAGCTGCACATTCCGGCGTCGCTGCTCGGGCTGCTGGGTGCTTCGTATGCGGTATCGGCGTCGCTGGCAGGACTGCTCGGCGCGTGGCTGCTGGATCGGTTTGATCGCAAGACGGCGCTGCTGTGGGCGCTGCTTGGGCTCGTGATCGGAACGGCGGCTGGAGGCTTTGCCGTCGGATTCAAGTCGATGATGGCGGCGCGCCTGCTCGCGGGGCTGTTTGGCGGTCCGGCGACATCCCTGGCGATCTCGGCGCTGACCGATCTGGTTCCCGTCGAGCGTCGTGGCCGTGCCATCGGTGCCGTCATGGGCGCGTTTTCGATAGCATCCGTCGTCGGAGTTCCGACAGGTCTATGGCTGGCTCGTCACGGTGGCTTTCGGACCCCGTTTTTTGTCGTCGCGGCCATTGGTCTGCTGGTGACGCTGATGACTTCTGTTTCGCTACCGTCGCTGAGACAACACCTGCAACAGGCCGTCCCGCCGCGTAGCCTGCACGAGCTGCTCGCACGCAGTGTGGTTCGCTTGGCGCTGCTCACCATCGCGCTGAGCAACGTAGCGACCTTTGCGATCGTGCCGAACATCGCGCCGTATCTCATCCGCAACTGTGGAATGCCGAGGCAGAGCCTGGAATATCTGTACGCCATCGGCGGCGCCTGTAGCTTCGTGTCGATGCGCTTCATCGGCTGGCTGGTCGATCGCTACGGTGCACCGAGGGTGATGGTGTGGACGAGCGCGCTGCTCGTGCTCGACTTGGCGCTGGGATTTTTGCCCGGTCGCGCAATCCTGCCCGTCGCGGTGCTGTTCGTCGGCTTTCTCGTCAGCTCTTCGTCGCGCAACGTCTGTGTCAACACCACTTGTAGCCGCGTCGCTGCTCCGACGGAGCGTGCTCGCTATCAGTCGCTCCAGTCGGCGGTTCAGCATCTGGCCGCAGCCATCGGTGCCAGCCTCGGCCCGATCTTTCTACGTGAGCTGTCCGACGGACGCATCCACGGCATGAGCGGCCTGTCGATGCTGTCGATCACGCTGACGATGATGCTGCCCGTGCTGCTGTCCCGACTGTATCGCCAAGGCGACTTGAACTAGCTAGTGCGGACACGCACGACGAAGCTGCGGCGAAATCACCCCGAGTGCATCCCGACGCTGAGCCGCCGCCCGCGAGCCATTCCACAGCTCCACAAACGACTGCGTCGCCAGACTGCCCAGCGCGGGCTCTGCGTAGTCACCGGCATGCACGGTTCCGTCGGGATCGACGCACGCCACTTCCCACGCCATCCGGCAGGGTCGAAACTGCGCACGATTGGCAAAGTCGTCGGTGGCACGAAACTCTGACAGCCCTGGAACCGTATTTTCTTGACAAGGACATCCACTTGGCGGGTGAAGGTGTTCCACCAGGAGCACGCCGTTTGGATCGACGATCGCTTTGACCGCAGCGACGGCAGCTTGCACACGACGCGCATCCGGTCGCAGCAGCGACTGCGCCGCAAAGCGATTCACCGGATAACCTTCTTCCAGCTTCAGCCAGTCGAGCCCCAGGTCACAGACCAGCTGCGCCAGCTTCGGCAGCTCCTCGATGTTTTGACGCAGCACCACCGTCGAGACACCGATGCGCAGATCGGCACGCAGCTTCCGTCGCAGCGCCGTCGCGTGTCGCAGGTTATGAAGGACACGCGGAAGGTCACAGCCCGCGCGAATCTCATCGTTGGTTTCTTCGGTCGCACCGTCGAGAGAAACCGCCAAGCTCGTCACACCCAGCTCGATCAGCTCTGCCACCGTCTGCTCGTCGAGCAGCATGCCGTTTGAGAGCAGGTGAACATCATACGGCTGACCGCGTCGCGCCCGTCGAATCCGTCGCAAGATCTCGAAAAACTGCGACGACACCAGGCTCTCACCGCCATGTGAAAAGCCAAAGTAGCTGGCCGACGACAGCGCATCTTCCAGCGCGTCGAGCACCCACGGCTGCATCGTCCGCGCCGTCTTCGTCGCGGTCTTCTCGGGAGCCTGCGTAATGCAGTGCTGACAGCGAAGGTTACAGCGCTCCGTCGCGGTCAGATACAGCTTCGACGGAAGCAGCAGCCCACTGGAGATGCCCTGACGATATGCTTCGGCCACGCGCGACTCGGCCTGCGTCGTCAGCTCGTCGATGAGCTGACGGACAGCCGGTGCAGGCTGCCTTTGCAAAAGAACCGCCGAAGACGGACCCAGCGACAGCTGCTTCGTCGACGAATCAAGGCAGACCTCGCCGAGCGAAGCCAACAACCGCGCATCCGACGGTGCATCGTCGCGCAGCGGACAGCTGAGCGCTTCGCCGGGACCGTGCGCGTAGACTTCCAGCACTTCATCGCCGAGCTGCCGTCGGAAAACCAGCAGATCTGGCTGCTCGGGCGAAGGAAGCTCCTGGCAGTCACCGTGACGCAGCGACGGTAGCTTGTGACGCAGCGACAGCAGCTTCCGAACCAGCGCCAGCGTCGAATTGTCGTCGGAAACCTGCGACCAGTCGAGCGGCATGCGATCCGGCCAGACATCTTCAAAGGCGCGTGACGGATCGTCGCTGTGCAGACCCAGCTCGTCGCCGTAATAGATCATCGGCACTTCGGGACGCAGCAGGCTGACAAAGTGACCCAGCTGGGCAGCTCGCTCGTCGAGCAGGCTACGCAGACGCGGCAGATCGTGGCTCGCGGTCATGCCAAGCGCTGCGTGATGATGCCCACGCACAAACGCTCGTCGCTGGGCATGCTGGGAAAGCTGTTGCGCCGACTGACGACCGGACAGCCAATCGACCAGCTGTCGCTGTAGCGAAAGCTCCGTCGCACAGTCGAGCGAGTGTCCGACGTAATGTCCCAAGTTGTCGACGGTCAGCTCACCCAGGATCAGCGCGTCTTTGCGCACCGCCCGCACACCTTGGCGCAGCAGCGACAGCAGCGCCGTCGGAACATCCGCCGCCGAGTCGAGCCGAAACCCCGCCACACCAAGCTGCGCGTAGTGAAGCAGCACGCTCAGCAAATAGGTCGCCACGTCGGGATGATCGACGCGAAGCAGCGGCTCTTGCCACTGACCGTGCTGATAGTGCTGATAACCCGGCGACGGTCCGTCGGAAAATGGCCAGCGATACAGCGAAAACCAGTCGGCAAACGGCGACTGAGCCCCTCGCGCACGGACATCACAGAACGGCAAAAAGTCGCGATTCACATGTGTCAAGGTAATGTCAAGCAAAATACGAATTCCGACGAGCTCCGCTTCTCGCAGCAGCCGCACAAGCGCCGCTTCACCACCCAGCGCCGGATCGACGACGAGCGGATTCTGCGCGTCATAGCGATGCGCCGACGGACTGAGCCAGATCGGCGTCAGGTGCAGCACCGTCACACCCAGATCGGACAAATACGGCAGCGCGGCGCAGACTCCGTCGAGATCGCCACCCGCACGCGCACGCTCATCGGACAGCGTAGGCCACTGCTTCCCGTCGCTGCGGCGAAATCTGTCAATCAGCACACTATACAGCACAGCATCTCGCCACCACGACGGAATGTCTGGCTTTTTGACCTGCACGCGCAGCGCGGTGTGCGACGGACTCCCGACGAGCTGCCCCGACGGAAGCCGAAAAAAGTAGTCCACCCGCGACGACGACAGCGGCAGCTTGACGGCAAACAAGTGATGCTCGTCTTCGTCGCCGACCCGATCCATCGGCAGCTCGCGCTCGTCGTCTAGCTCGCGATAGCGCAGCGTCAGCGATGAACCTGCCGACTTTCGCAGCGCCGCACGAATCGTCAGCCGTCCGTCGTCATCGGCGCAGACATCGGGAAACACGGGAACATGCAGGATCGGCTCGTCACAGCCACCGATGCAAAGGACGCTATTTCGCAGTCCCTCGACGGAGCGCGTGCGCGGATTGTCAGCGTGAAGCTGCCACGTTCCGTCGGGAAGCCGCAGCTTGTAGCGATACTGTCCGGGCCGCAGCGCCAGCGTAACCTGCGGAACACCGTCGAGCCCCGGCGACAGACGATGCGGCTGAAAGAAGTGCGGCAGCTCGCCGTAGACCTCGCTCTGCGGTGACGCACCGGGAAAGCGCAGGCAGACCGGCAGGCAGTCGTCAGCCAGTGAAGGCCGACGCAGCTCCGACAGCGACAGAGCGAGCGAGGCACGCGCCATCAGGCCGAGACAGACTCCGAGGGAGCCGCATGCAGACCCGCGTCTTTGAGCAGTGCTTGATCCGCATCGCAGTCGGGATTGCCGGTCGTCAGCAGCTTGTCACCGTAGAAGATCGAGTTCGCACCGACGAGGAAGCACAGCACTTGCGCTTCACGGCTCAGCGCGGTGCGCCCTGCCGACAGACGGACACGGCTCTTGGGCATCAGGATGCGTGCCGTCGCGATGGTGCGAACCAGCTCAAGCGGATCGATCTTGGGCTGCGCCTCGAGCGGCGTTCCCGGCACAGCGACGAGCGCGTTCACAGGCACACTCTCCGGCGGCGGGTCCAGCGATGCCAGCGTCTGAAGCAGCGCGCAGCGATCGTCGATGGACTCTCCCATGCCGATGATTCCGCCGCAGCACAGGCTGACACCGGCCTTGCGGACACGCTGCAGCGTGGTCAGCCGATCGTCGTAGGTTCGCGTCGTGATGACCTTGCCGTAAAACGACCGCGAGGTATCCAGGTTGTGGTTATACGCCGTCAGACCCGCTTCGCCGAGCTTGCGCGCTTGCTCTTCGGTCAGCATCCCGAGCGTCACGCAGGCTTCCATCCCAAGCCCGCGCACGCCACGCACCATGTCGAGCACGCGATCAAACGCGGGACCGTCTTTGACATTGCGCCACGCCGCGCCCATGCAAAACCGCGTCGCGCCCGCTGACTTGGCAACCTGGGCTTTCGACATCACTTCCGCGACCGTCAGCATGGCCTCGGGTTCGACATTTCCATGCGCCGCCGACTGAGGACAATAGCCGCAGTCTTCCTGACAACCGCCGGTCTTCACCGACAGGAGCGAGCACAGCTGCACTTCCTTGGGATCGTGATGCGCCTGATGAACCGACATCGCGCGCTGCACCAGAACAGGCAGCGGCAGGTCGTAGATGGCGCGAACGTCGGAGAGGGAAAACTTGGATGGCTGCCCCGTCGCTGCGGAGCCAGCTTCAGCCTTGGTCGCACTGTGCATGGGCGGCTTATAACACGACTTTTCGCCGGACCAAGGCTTGTGCGACGCGGTTACTTCTTCTTCTTGCGGAACAAGCGATCGAACACCGAGCCTTTGTCTGTATCGCCGCCGTGATGATCCTCGTGGTGATCATCCTCATGATCATCAGACATGCCTTGCGGCGCCGAGCTACGCGACGAGTACAGGTGCGGCCCGAGCTTTTCGACCAGCTCACGCGCCTCGGGAGACAGCTCTTTGGGAACCAGCACGACAAAGCGCGCGATCAGGTTGCCGCGACCTCGGCCTCGGACATTGGGCATGCCGCGACCGTGAATCACTTGCTTGGACAGAGGCTGCGTGCCCGCCGGAACGTCGATCGTCTCGACACCATCGGGCGTGGGCACTTCGACCCGCGTTCCCAGCGTCGCTTCCGTAAAGGTCAGCGGCACGTCGGTCCACAGATCGTCTCCGTCACGAACAAAGCGAGGATCGGGCTGCACGCGAATCAGCACGTACAGATCGCCCGCTTCGCCACCCGTCTGAGAGCTGGCGTCGCCCTGCCCTGTCAGTCGGAGCCGCTGTCCATCGTCGATGCCCGCAGGAACGGTAACACTGACGGTGGCGCGACGAGCCACTTGGCCCGCACCTTTGCAGCCGCTGCACTTTTCCGCGATGGTCGATCCGGCGCCGCGACAGTGCGGACACGTCGTCGAGATCACGAAAAAGCCCTGCTGATGCGCGACTTGGCCGCGACCGTTGCAGGTCTTACAGCGCTGCGGCTGCGTGCCCGGCTTGGCGCCCGAGCCTTTGCAGGTGTCACACGCGCTGTGGCGATCGATCTCGATGTCGCGCTTTACACCCTTGGCTGCGTCGAGAAACGAGACGGTAAGCTCGATCTCGATGTCATCGCCGCGCGGCACACGACGGCCACCACCGCCGCCAAAGCCGGGGAAACCGCCGCCGCCGAAGATGTCAGCGAACGCCGAAAAGATGTCTTCCATGCCACCGAAGCCGGGATGGAAGCCACCTTGCGCCGGTCCTTGATGTCCGAAGCGGTCATACATGCTCCGCTTTTCTTTGTCGGACAAGACCGCATACGCCTCGGCAGCTTCTTTGAACTTTTCCTCGGCTTCCTTGTCACCGGGACGGCGATCGGGATGGTATTCCATCGCCATCCGACGGTAGGACTTCTTTAGCTCGGCATCATCGGCAGTCCGAGACACTCCAAGCACTTCGTAGTAGTCACGCTTTTGCGAGCTCATAAAACGGCACGTTGCAAACTAACGCCCCGGAAGAACCTGTCAAGCGCTCTACCGAGGGAAATTTTGCGAAAAAAACTGTTCGCAGCCACCGAGCACATGGCGCGGTCAGCGCGACAGCGAGCGCAGCGCCGACAGAATCATCCGAGTGGCGCGGCTCTTGTTGAGGGTAAAAAAGTGAATCCCGGGCGCTCCCCGCGACAGCAGCTCCGTACACTGTACGGTCGCGTGCGCCACGCCCAGCTCCAAGATGGCTTCGGGATCGCGCTGATAGCGCTCTAACTGAAGGCGCAGCCGCATCGGAATCGTCGCGCCGCACAGCCGAGTGAAGCGCTCGACCTGCTCGAAGCTGGTAATCGGCATGATGCCCGGCACGATCGGGACACGAACCCGCATCGCCTGCGCACGCTGCACGAAGTCGAAGTAGAACGCGTTGTCGAAGAAGAGCTGGGTGATCAGAAACTCGGTGCCGGCTTCAACCTTTTCGGCCAGGTGTCGCAGATCGTCTTCGCGCTTCGGACACTCGATGTGGCCTTCGGGATAGCACGCTCCACCGATGCAAAACGGCCAGCGCTTGCGATCGCTGCGCATGAAGCGGACAAGCTGGCTGGCGTAGGAAAGCTCGTCACGGGCCTCCGCAGCCGCTGCCAACACCGGCTCGCTTGCGCTGGGAACCGGACTTGGACGATCGCCACGCAGCGCCAGCACGTTGTCGATTCCTGCTGCAGCCAGCGCATCGAGCGTGGATGCCAGCTCGGCTTGGCTGTTTCCGACACAGGTCAGGTGCGCCATCGCTTCGATGCCAATCTCATGCTTGATGCGCGCGGTCAGCTCTGTCGTCGATCGCTGCGTCGATCCGCCCGCTCCGTAGGTCATCGACACAAACGACGGCTCCAAGTCGCGCAGATCGCGAAGCGTATCGAGCAGGTTGTGCAGTCCAGCCTCGGTCTTCGGCGGAAAAAACTCAAACGAGTAGCTGGGCGAAGGCTTCTGAAGTCGCTCGGCAATGCTCATGTGTCGCTTCGAGGTAAGAGAAACAGCCACGGCTTAGGCCGTCAGCTTGGGTGGAACCGCGCGCAGCAGTCGCAGCACGTTGTCGCCTAATATTTTGTGAATCGTCGTCGGAGACAATCCAGCACGGAGCAGCGCCTCGGTCAGGTTTGGCAGCTCAGCGGGACTCGACAGACCTTTGGTCGGACGGATAAAGCCATCCCAGTCGGACCCGAGCGCCACCGCGTCTTCCCCGGCCACCGACAGCAGGTGCGTCAGATGCGCGACCACTCCGTCGAGCCCGTCTTGACCCAAAAAGCGCGGCGCAAAAATGACACCGATCACGCCACCCGAGTCCGCCACCGCGCGAACCTGTTCATCGTCGATGTTGCGCCAGTGCGGCGTCACGCCCGCAACGCCCGTATGACTCACCAGCAGCGGACCCGGCTTGCGCGCCACCGCGTCGAAGAAGCCTCGACGATTGATGTGCGCAAGGTCCACCAGGATGCCAGCGTCTCGACACGCATCGACGATCTCGCAGCCCAGATCGGTCAGGCCCATGCTGGCATCTTGACCCCAGCCCATCGCCGGAGCCCCGAGTGCATTGCGGCTAAAGTGCAGAAGCCCTAGATAGCGCACGCCTCGCTGACCGAGCGACAGCAGACGCTCGACCACGACCTGGCTGCGCTCGCCGCGTTCGAGACAGTGCGCGCCTTCAATGCCACACAGCGCCGCGACTTCCCCGCTCTGACGAGCAGCGACGATCTCATCCGCCGTCCGACACAGCCGAAACGCGCCCGCTTGGGCAGCCTTTTCGAGCGCATCAATCTGCCGATGAGCTTCCGCCAAGCAGCCCACTTCCGGCTTGGGAAACGTCCAGATTCCGAAAAACAGCCCGGCCATGTTTCCGGCACGCAGCCTCGGAAGATCGACGTGACCACCGATGCCTTTGACCATCCACGACGGATTGTGCTCGGCCAAAAAGTCATAGCCTCGGCTGATGAACTTGATCGTGTCGGTGTGTAGGTCTATCGGCGTCGCCGCAGCGTGAACCGCCGAAGCCTCAGCGCTAAGCGGAATGGAAGGCGTCCAAGTCATGAGCAGTGTGCGAGCTTACTTCACCACTTGGGCAGTGCGCGTTGCATCGTCGGTCAATCGGCTGATCACCATCGTATGCAGCGACTGAACCTGACCCGACTGACGAGCCACGACGTTCACGATGTTGACGCCAGGCCACAGCGGCACGTTGGCGTCAAACTGCATCTCTTTGGCCATCGGACCGTTGCGGTTGCTGCGATAAAAGACCTTGCGGTGCTCGATCTTGGCGATGCGATTGGACACCACAACGTAGCTGTCGAGCACTTGCTCTTCGTCGCGCGCCACCACCGACAGACGAATCGACGGCTGCTCGACCGAAAGCGGAGCCTTCACATCGAGCAGCGGCGGCGTCGCCTGCCACACCAGCTGAAGCGGCGGATTGGCCTCTGCTGGCTGCGTGGACTCACTGACGAGCTGCGCCGGAATGAAGCCCGGACGGTTTGGCTCTAGCTCGACGCGAACATAGTCTGCCAGACGACCCGTGACCTTGAAGCGCGCCCCCTGCGGAACCTTGCCGACTTCCGCAGACGTCCCTGACGCACCGACGCGAACCACCAGGTCTTTGTTCGCAATCACCGTTCCGTTACGCGGCTCGACGCTCTGACGACTTTCCAAGATCGGGAACGCCAGCTTGTCGGTCACACCCTCGTGCAGCGCGAAGTCCCACACTTGCAGCTCGACGCGCGCCGTGTTTTCGGAAAAGTCAGGCTTTACCTCGAACGTAAAGTCCATCGCGCGCTGCTCACCGGGAGCCATCGCTTCCAGCTCATAGCGACCCTTGTTCACCATCACACCTTCGCCGGAGCGATTGTGCAACAGAGCCAGCGGCTTGGCGGCCTTCCCTGCCCCGGTGTTCTTGATGAGCACGCGCAGTCGAACCGTCTCACCCTTTTGCAGCAGCCCGTCGCGATTGGCTTCGGCTCCGTCGTCGATGAACTGATAGCTGTAGGCAAACCGAGGCCGATCCATGCCCTGAAGCTGGACCTTGAGCACTTGCGGCGCGGGCGCTTTGCCGTGCTCCTCGAAGAACTGGACCTTTACCGCATCAAGCCGAGGCAGCGTGTCCTTCGGCACCGTGATCGGAATCGACCACGTCTTGGTCTCACCCGGTCCAATTCGTCCGAAGACAAACTCGCGCTCGTCGTAGAGATAGTTGTCGCTCTTCAGCTGCGCCCGTAGCTGACCCGCTACACCTTGGCCGCGATTGGTCACCGTCGCGGTCAGACGCAGCTTTTCGCCCGCCTTCGCCAGGTTCCCCGGCTTGTCCGTCGTCACCGTCGCAGTCAGCTCGGGCTGCGCCGCTTGATTGCCCACCGGAGCCCAGTCGATGCCTTGCTTGCGCAGCGCTTCAACCAGACGACTCTGCTCGCTCGCCTGACGACGACTGAAAAAGTCCTTCGCCGAGGTCAGAATCTCATGTCGACGATAGCCCTGCACCGACGCCATCAGATCGCGCGCATACTGAATCGTGTAGTCGTCAAACGGCTCGTCGTCATCGTCGGGAAGCGTCGCGGCCTCATCGTCTTCGTCATCTTCCCCCTGCGGCGGCCCGCTCTTTTTGTCGGTGTCCGTCAGCAGCGCACCCTTGGCTTTCGCTGGCGTCACCTTCTTGGGCGGATCCACCCAGATGTAGCGCATCGTCTCGACGGGCTTTTCGTTGGCCCGCGTGTTCTGCGACGTCAGGTGCGCGTCGAGATCTTGCTCGCGCGTCCCTTTGTAGGTTCGGAACAGCGCCAGGTTGTCTTTTTCGACGACCATCGGATCGAGCATGATGTCCGGCATGATGCCCACCGACTGAATCGACAGATCCCCCGGCGTCAGATACTGCGCAATCGTCAGCTTCAGCGCCGAGCCGTCGGGATTGTCCATCAGCACCTGCACCGAGCCTTTGCCGAACGTCCGACTGCCGATGATCACAGCGCGATCCAGGTTCTTCAGCGCACCCGCCACGATCTCCGACGCGGAAGCCGACTGACCATCGACCAGCACGGCCATCGGAATGCGAGGCTGAGCCGCCGCTTCTGCGCGCGTCTCTTCTCGACGCTTGTTGGCATATCCGACGGTGGTTACGATCGTGCCTGACTCCAGAAACTCGTCGGCAATCTTGATCGCTTTGTCGAGCAGTCCGCCCGGATCGTGACGAAGATCGAGCACCAGACCGCGCAGCGGCTGCTTGCTGCTCATGTCCGACAGCGCCTGTCGAAGCTCTTCGTCGCTCTTTTGCGAAAACTGCGACAGCCGAATGTAGCCAACTGGACCCGCTGCCGTCGGCAAAACGCGCGAAGTCACCGTCTGAACGCGAATCTCAGCCCGCTTGAGCACAAGCTTACGAGGCTGCTTTTCCCCGTCACGCTCGAACCAGACTTCAACCTTGGTGTCAGGATCGCCGCGCAGTCGCTGCACCGCGTCGTTGAGCGCCATGTTCTGCGTCCAGTCTTTGTCGATCTTGACGATGCGATCGTAGCGACGGACACCAGCATCCCACGCAGGCGTGTCCTTCATCGGACGAGCCACCGTCAGCGCACCGTTCAGAATGCGAATCACGATGCCCAGACCGCCAAACCGTCCACTCGTCGAGACTTTCATCTCTTGATACGTCTGCGGATCGAGCAGCAGCGAGTGCGGGTCCAGCGTCGACAGCATTCCGTTCGTCGCTGCGTACTCAATGTTGCGCAGCGTCTCACTGTCGGTGCCAGGCAGAAGATGCTGGATGATGAAGTCGTAAATCTCCTGCATCTTCGGCGCCATCGCCCACGGAGAATCGACGTGCTCGATGCTAAATTCCCGAACCGCCGTGTCGACGTGAACGACGACGCGATTTTGTTCCGGGAACGGCTCGATCATCACCTCGGCGACCTGCTTTTGAATCGACTCCAGCGCCGACAGCAGCATCTGCTTGGGATCGACGCGGTTCGGATCGACGTACGCTTCCAGCACTCGACCGAGTGTCTGATTGAACGTCGTCAGTCGATTGTGCAGATCGTAGGGCTTGCGATCAGCCAAAGGAGCACCAATCGTGCGTCCCAGCCCCACCATCATCGCGGGCCCGCGTCGAGAAACGGTTAGTGCCAGCGCAAAGCAGGCAGCCATCGCAACGACACCAACTTTTAGAAAGCGTTTCATTCGTAGCTCCGGCGTCTCATCAGGCACCTTGGGAACTCCCTGTCGAACACCTAAAAATTATCCATCACGCGGCCCGTATGGGCAAAAGAGACGACTCTACATTATGTGATGCCATCGCTTCATTTGCTCGACGGGAAATATAGCCATCATTCCTTACATCGACTGCCATGACAAAAGCGCCAGCGCGGAAATCAAAAAGTCGAGCACGATGACCGCAAACGAAGACGATACCACCGCGCGCGTCGTCGCCCAGCCCACGCCCTCCGAGCCGCCGTGCGTGCTCAGCCCGCAAAAGCCACTGACGATCGGGATCGCCGCGCCGTAGCTGAGCGCCTTCACACAGCCCGTCAGCACGTCGGTCAGCCGCACTTTGCTGAGATCCAAAAACACCGAATACGGAACGTGAAACGTCTGATGCGCCGTAAATGCGCCCATCATCACCGCCGACAGCACGCCAAACACCGCGAGCAGCAGCGTCATCATCAGCGTCGCCAAAAAGCGCGGGACCAGCAGATACTCGACGGGCTCGACGCCGCACATGCGCAGCGCATCGACCTGCTCGGTCACGACCATCGAGCCAATCTCTGCCGCAATGCCTGCACCGACGCGGGTCGCTAACATCATCGCGGTCAGCGACGGACCAAACTCGTGAACGAGGTACTTGATAAACTCGCCACCGACCTGACTTAAATCGCCCGTCACCCTCGATAACTGCAAGCAGCTTTGGAACACCAGCACCATGCCGGTAAAGCCGAGCGTCACCAGCACAAACAGCAGCGAGCGATTGCCGACCTGATACAGCTGTCGCAACAGCTCACCTTTGGGACGACGAGCCCGCAGCGCACCGACGCAGACCAGCATCGCAATCTGGGAAAGCTGCCGCGCCTGACTGCGCAGGCTGGCAACCCAGCTGTTCTTTCGCTGATCGGACTTCACCGCAGCACCATCGTCCAAATGTCGTCGGACACCATGATGAGCAGCGCCGCCGCAACCACCGCATCGTTGACCGACTGACCGACGCCGACCGCACCGCCTTTGACGCTGAGCCCGTAGTGACAGCTCGTGAGCGCAATCATCAGCGCAAAAAACGTGCCTTTGAGCAGACCCACCGTCACATCCCACAGCTTGATCGAGTCGACAAAGCTTGCATAAAACGACGCGTAGTCGACGCCGAGCAGCAGCTTGCCAAACAGCATTCCTCCGCCGATGGCCACCGCATCCCCGAGCACGAGCAAGCAAAACATCGACAGCATCATCGCCAGCACACGCGGCACAATCAGATACGGAATCGGCTCAATCGCCAGCGCGCGCAGTCCGTCGACCTGCTCCGTCACCACCATCGATCCCAGGTCCGCCGCATTGTTGGCCCCGACGCGACCCGAAAACATCAGCCCAATCAGAATCGGCCCGACCTCGCGCAGCACCGCATAGCCCGTTCCCCAGCCAAGCAGTCCGTACGCCTGAAAGCGCTGCACGAAGATGCCCGACTGAATCACCATCGTTCCGCCGGTAAACAGCGCCGTCAGCGACACAATCGGCACCGACACCACGCCCATCTTGTACAGGTTGCGAACCAGCTCTTTTCCGTCGAGCCGTCCTTGGATCAGGTTCACAAACGTATAAAAGCCAAGCAGCGCCATCCCGCCGACCTCTCGACAGATCGACAGCACCACCATCCCGAGCGCCAGCAGCGCCCGCGTCACAGCGGACCCTCCAGCTCGCCGCGTACGAACTGCCGGACCACCGGGCTTGCGCTGTCGTCCATGTCCGCCGACGGACCGTCGTAGCAGAGCGTGCCGCGATAGACCATCAGCATCCGATCCGCAAACCGTCGCAGCGCGTCGATGTCACTCGACACGATCAGCGTCGTACTCTTTGTCAGCTTCTGCTCGGCCCGCAGCAGGTCGTAGATCTTCGCCGTCGTCACCGGGTCAAGTCCCGCCGTCGGCTCGTCGTAGATCAGCAGCGGAGGCCGCGTCACCACCGCTCGCGCCAGTGCCACCCGCTTGCGCTGTCCCCCCGAAAGCTGCGACGGCATCTTGGCCGCGTGCGTCGCCAGTCCAACCCCGCGCAGCGACTCGCTCACCCGATCCAGGATCTGCGGCTCGTCGAGCGCTTCTTGTCCAAGCCGCACCCGCTGACGCAGTGGAAACGCCACGTTTTCCTGCACCGTCATCGAGTCAAACAGCGCGTTGTTCTGAAACAAGTAGCCGATCTGCGACTGAATCGACCGCAGCTCACTCGGCGACGCCGCACCGAGATCCTGTCCCGCCACTGCCACGGTTCCAGCCTCGGGACGAATCAGCCCACAGATGATCTTGAGCAGCAGGCTCTTTCCCGACGCGCCCGGCCCGCACAGACCGCACGTCTCACCTTGGGCAATCCGCAGCGAAATCCCGTCGAAGACCGGCGGTTTGCTCGGATCCAGGTGCAGCTTTTTCATGCCGCCAAGAGCAATCACAGCGACGAGCTTATCGCCGAAGCCAGGCCCAGAGCGCAAGGGTTTATTCGGGAAGCTTGCCGCTCAAAGTCGGTGCCGCATGTGTTCCACGGCCCGACTGATACGTTCCACGCGTTCCACGGCCTGTTCCACGCGTTCCACGACCTGTTCCACGCGTTCCACGGCCTGTTCCACGCACGCAAAAATGGCAAGCGCTGCAGACCTTTGACAGCCAAGCCCGCGCGTGTACGTTCCCAATCATGCCGATCTACGAATACGAGTGTGAGTGTGGCGCGGTGCTCGAGTCCCTGGAGTCGCTCGGCACCGTCCGAACCCAGTGCGGTGACTTGTGCAGGCGCAGCAAAGGCGCCGCTGTTCCCGTCGGTCAAGGCACGGTTGCGCGCGTCCTGTCCGTGGCTGGCATTCGCGGCGACGGCAAAGAAGCCAAAGAGCCTGTCTTTAGCCCTGTCAAACGGCAGAACCGTCCGGGCTGCGAGGACTGCGACTGTAGCGTGACCTGATGGCTCGACGGCAGAGCGAGGGAACGTCGCGCGGCTAGAAGCTGACGCCGAACGACAGCGCAATCCGATAGTGGACGACGACGGAGTTGCTGTTAAACAGCACGGGCAGGCTGATTGCCTCACCGCCGAGGTGGTAGCGACCCGAAAAGACGTACTTGATGCCCACCTCGGGGATGGCGACGCCGTAGTGATCGGCGATGACACTGCCCGCCGCGCCCTTGAGCGACACCGCATAGCCAATGCTGACGCGCGGATAGATGTACAGGTTTGGCACCGGCAGCGCGATGTCGTACTGAACTCCGACGGGCAGCATCAGCGTCCCGAGTGAAGCCCGGAACTGCGCCTGCACAGGCACGATCAGGTAGGCGCTCACCGACGGAGAAAATGCCCACGCAAACTCCAGTCCAGCGACGCCTTGGTGCAAGAGCCCGCAGCCGCCGCCCGCGTAGACGCACGGTGCCGCACCCACCTTCAGGCTAAGCATGTAGCGACCGATTCGTGGCGTGCTGGTCCCGCTCGAGCCGCCGCCGCTTGAGCTTCCGCCGCCGCTTGAGCTTCCGCCGCCGC
>CALMML010000497.1 GCA_937868485.1 uncultured Myxococcales bacterium
CTCTTGACCGTCTTTCTTGACGGTGACGTTCGATCGGAACTTGTTGGCGGCCTGGACAAACCTCGTCGAGGCGCGCGCGTGCAGTCCCGCCTTGTTCACAATTTTGAGCTTCGCTGACAGCATCATCGTGGCTACTCGACGTGAATGGATTTGGTGCCGGTCAGCACAAGCGCAGATCCGAGCGACGCAGGTCCAATGCTGCGATCGACGGTAGCCAGCTTGAGCAGCATCGGCATGTTCAGACCGGTGACGACGTGACCTTTGTCGCTGCACTTGCCACAGCACAGCCTGGCCGGGGTGCTCCCGACGAGGTCGACCAAAAAGAGCACATCTTGCCAGTTGTTAATCCCCAAGTCCGACACTGCCTGGTCAATCTTTTGGTTGACCATGGCTTGATCGTCTTCGGGGTTGATGCCAATGGCTGTGACCATCGGCAGCGTCATATGCAAAAACGCTTGGGCGGCGTCCAGCATGTCTGCGCCGGCCCGTCCGTGTGTCACAACAACCACAGCAGTAAACGGGGCGCTCATGGTTCTCTCCCTCGACCCAGCTCGCGATGTCTTACAGTAATTTGATAGCGCGTGCCGAGTCGATTGAAAAGATCTGCAACGAGCGCCACCGAGCGATGACGGCCTCCGGTGCAGCCGATCGCGACCGTGACATACGACTTGCCTTCACGCTGCGCACGCGGAAGGTAGAACTCGATCAGGTCCTGCGCCTTGCCAAGAAACGACTGTGCGTCGGGCTGAGACAGCACATAGCTGGAAACCGGCTCGGCCAGCCCTGTCTGACTGGACAGCTCGGGAATGAAGTACGGATTGGGCAGAAATCGCACGTCGAGCACTAAATCCGCTTCGACGGGAACTCCGTATTTGTAGCCAAACGAAAGCAGCGTCAGCGCGAGCGGCTGGCCAGTGCGTCCGTAGCGTTCTTGGATGACGCCCTTCAGCTGATGCACGTTGAGCGCGCCAGTATCGACGACGGCATGCGCTTCTTCACGCAGCGGCAACAGCTCTCGTCGTTCGTGTGCGATCGCCGCGCGCAGATCGTCCCCGTGGAGCGGATGTCGTCGCCTGGTTTCGGAAAAGCGTCGCAGCAGCACGTCGTCAGATGCGTCGAGAAACAGGATCTCCAGCGCATGGCCTTCGCCGCGTAGCTCGTGCATTTCCTGACGGAAGCCCGCCAGAAACTCGCCTTCTCGTGCGTCGATCACGAGCGCGGCCTTCTGCTGGCCCGTCTTGCCGAGTAGCAGCACAAACTGCGGGAGCAGCGGCAGCGGCAGGTTGTCGACGCAGTAGTAGCCGATGTCTTCAAGCGCTCGCAGCGCCGTCGACTTTCCGCCGCCAGAGACGCCGGTCACCACCAGGATGTGCATGCTTGGTTTGTCCGCTGCCATGGCTGACCTTGAGATGCTTCTACTTGTTCACAAGTCGCAGCTATTCGACGTCGTCCGGGGAGACGATTCCGCTCTGCGGCCTGCTCTGCTGCATCGCGGCTGAGAGCCGATCTTGAAACTCGCGGGCCGAGTGAATGCCCTGTTGTTTGAGAAGCTGATTGCGCGCCGCGACCTCGATGATGGCGGCGATGTTTCGACCGGGACGAACCGGGATTTTCAGCAAGGGAAGCGCGACATCGAGGATTGCGTAGCGCAGATCGTCAATGCCGAGCCGATCGTATTCGTCGTCAGAGTTCCAGTCGCTCAGCTCGATCACCAGATCGATCTTTTTGGCGTCACGCACCGACGCGATACCAAACAGGTCTTTGACGCTCAGGATGCCGAGTCCGCGCACTTCCATGTGGTGCTTGAGGATCTCGCTGCACGAGCCGATCACGATGTCGGGCATGCGCTTGCGAATTTCGATCACATCGTCGGCGACCAGGCGGTGTCCTCGCATCACCAGATCGAGCGCCGCTTCGCTTTTTCCGACGCCAGACTTGCCAAGCAGCAGCACGCCAACGCCGAGCACATCGACGAGAACGCCATGGATCGTCGTTCCCGGTGCCAAGCGATTTTCGAGCAGCCGTGACACCCGGTTGATAAACAGCGACGACATAAGCGGCGTCGAGAGCAGCGGAACTCCCTGCTCTTCGCAGCACGATAGAAGCTCCGTCGGAATGTCTAGACCGCGCGTCACCACCACACAGCAGGGTCTGACGCTGGCCAGCGACAGCGCGCCTCGCTTTCGGGCTTCTTCATCGAGGCTCTTGAAAAACGAGATCTCCGTCAGTCCCAGCACTTGAATGCGCTCGGGATGGACGTGCTGCACAAAGCCCGTGAGTGCGAGCCCTTGCTTCTGAATCCGTGCGCCGCCGATCTTGCGAAACAGACCGGACTTGCCACCGACAGAGGTCAGTGCCAGGCCCGATTCACTGTCGAGCAGACTATGTACAGCGACGCCAGGCATTAGCTTGGATACTTTTGATCTTCGTCCGCGATGATGCGGAACAGCTCAGCCGCCGACGGAGCCCGCAGGAGCTTGTTCCGAAAATCGGCGTCTTTGAAGATGCGACTGATGCGCGCCAGGGCTTTTAGGTGCAGTCCGGCTGAGCCTTCCGGCGCGATCAGGACAAAGAACAGATGCGTGGGTTTTCCGTCGAGAGAATCGAATGACACACCCGGCGTCGAGCGACCGACACAGCCGATCATCCGGGTCGCTCCATCGATTTTTCCGTGTGGAATTGCGATGTCTTCGCCGATGGCGGTGGTCGCGAGCTGTTCTCGCTCAGTCAGGATGCGATTGAGCGTGCTCGCATCAAGCCCTGGCTGCGTCTTGGCCAAATGACGCGAAAACTCTGCCAAGACCTGGGCCTTGGTTCGCCCACTTAGCTCGGGAATCACAAGCTCGGGCCTGATGAGATCAACCAGCTTCATCTCTCGCCTGTCACCTTGCCCATCGCTACCTGGAAACTACTTGTCGTGGTGAGCGGTCTCGATCAGACCGTACGTATCGTCGTTTCGACGGTACACGACGTTGATGTCATGCGTGAGCACGTTCTGAAACACCAAGAACTGATCGTGCTGCAGGTTCATCCGCATGATAGCTTCTTCGACCGTCATCGGAACAGCGACGAACTTTTCCTCTCGGATGATGCGCGGCGCGGACTGCTGGCTGGGAACTGGCGTTGGAGCGGGCTGCTGTTCGACCTTCGCGGGCTCTGGTTCCAGCGCCACGACGCGGTGGAAGAACGGTCGGTTCGGACCTTGCTGCGGCTTGTGATCGCGAATGCGATCTTTGAAGCGTCGAAGCTGTCGCTCGATCTTGGCCATGACCAGATCGATGGACGAGTGCATGTCTTCCGTCGCTTCGTTGCCTTTGACGACCAGGCCGTTGTGCAGCGTGATCTGAACATCTACCTCGAACAAGTAGCCGCCCTGCTGAGAGAACACGATGTGTGCCTTGATCGGATCGGGGAAGTACTTGTTGATCCGCTCCAGCTTCTCGCGTGCGTACTCTCTGTGGTTCTCGTTTGAATCGACGTTTCGAAAGGTAAAAGCCACCTGCATGACACTCCCCTCCTCTCGGTTCTGCGACTCAGCCTGGGCCAAGATCCGTCGGCTGTGCCGCTCGCTTCTTACGTCCGTTCCGCGCTGTTCGTCAACCGGCAAAAACGTCGCCGGAGCGCGTGAACCACTCTTAACGCAATTTTGCGCCCAATTTCAGCCGCGCTGTAGCGGGAAACGTCCCTAAAACGTCTTCTTGCGCTGGCTCGACGGCATGATGTTGAGCTGCTCGCGATATTTGGCGACGGTACGGCGTGCGATCTCGATGCCGTGCTTTTGCTTGAGCAGCTCGACGATCTTCTGATCCGAGTACGGGCTCTTGCTGTTTTCACCGCTGACGAGCGTCTTGATGAAGCCTTTGACCGACTCGGATGCGATGTCGTCCTGGCCACCTTCGCGGTTGATGCCGGTGTTAAAGAAGTACTTCAGCTCGAACAGACCTTGCGGCGTGTTGACGTACTTGTTGGCCGTCGCGCGGCTGATCGTCGATTCGTGCATGCCAATGTCGCTGGCGACATCGCGCAGGATGAGCGGCTTGAGGCTCCCCGAGCCTTTTTCGAAGAAGTCGCGCTGGAACTTGAGGATCGACTCGGTGACTTTGATGATCGTGCGCTGACGCTGCTGGATGCTGTCGATCAGCCACTTGGCCGAGCGCAGCCGGTCTTGCACGTAGTCGCGCGCCGCCTTGTTGTCCTTGTCCTTCATCGTCTCCAGGTAGTAGCGACTGATGCGGAGCTTGGGCATTCCGTCGTCGTTTACCGTCACAAAGTACTTGTCACCGACTTTGTGGATGTAGACGTCAGGCGTGATGTACTGCGCGGACTCCGAGCCAAACCGTCGCGCTGGACGCGGATCCAGCTTCAAGATGTCTTTGACCGCTTCGTAGACTTCCTCGACGTCGACCTTGAGCTTCTTGGCGATCTTGTCCCAGTTCTTCTTTTCGAGGTCGCTCAGGTGCTCGGTCAGGATCTTCACCAGCACTTCGTCGTCGACTTCGAGCATCTCTGCCTGAACCAGCAGCCTTTCAATCAGCGTCCGCGCCGCACAGCCCCACGGGTCCAGTCGCTGCACCGCTTTGAGTGCGCGCTCTGCCACTTCGAGGCTGACTTCACACTCATCGGCGACATCAGCGAGCGGCTCCTCCAAGTAGGCGTCGGAGTTGAGGCTGCGGATGATGTACATCCCGACCAGCTCTTCTTCTTCGCTGACCCGCGCCATGCGAAGCTGCTCGGACAGGTGATCTTCCAGCGACAGCCCGGTCCGCAGCGACTGATTGGCCGACGGAAGCTCTTCGTTATCGGGTCGCTCTCGAGGCGGCAGCACCGCCGCAGTCGCAGCGTTTTCCAAAAACGTCGTCCAGTCCACTTCCGCAGCAGGCTGACCGTCGGTTGGCACTTCTTTGCCTGCGTCGGTCTGTTCTTTGGACACCGGCTGCGCAACGGGCTGCTCGGTCTCGCCGATGGTCTCGACGTGATCGACCGGCTCGTCGCGCAGGTGCTCCATCTCGGTGTCGCCTGCGTCTTCCAGAAGCGGATTTTCTTTCAGTTCTTCTTGAACTTGTTCAACGAGCTCGGTCCTGGCCATCTGCAGCAGCTTGATCGCCATCTGCAGCTGAGGCGTCATGACCATCGACATCTGCTGTCGAATGCTCTGTTCCATCTTCATGGACATGGCGGCGTGTGTCCTCCGGGCTTCTAGAATCAGGCTACACCGTGACAAGCACTGCGACTAGCCTGAATACGCAAAAGCGGTATACATCTTGCATGCAAGCAAAGACGCATGCTTGCACGATGCACTTGACGTCTGAGCTGTTTCGACGGAGGGCGTGTCGTACGCTGGGCAGCTGGGCGGGCGAGGTGGGCTGCAGACTACTCTGCTTGGAAGCTCGTCTTTTCGACAAAGAAGCGGTTCTGCTTGGTGAACACGCAGAACAAGTACAGACCGAACGTGAGCGGCACCAGGATCATCTGGAGCATCAGCAGAAATAGCTCACCACCGGTGCCGGTGAAGTCTCCACGATAGCGACGGCTGCCAATGTAGACGCCCGTGTTCTTCATGAAGAACTTTTCCATCTCGACTTGGAACCAGGGCAGATACAGGCCGCACGTCACGACGCACAGCAAGCTGCCGAGCAGGAACGTTCCGACCAAGCCGCCGCCGGTGCCGACGAAGTCGAGCTTGCCGATCTCCTGATCGTTTTTCAGGATGCGGGTCTTGTCGTAAAAGCGCTTGCGCATGTCACAGGTCGCCCACGCGCCGTAGATGCCGAACGTCACGCTGGTCAGCAGGCTGTTCACGAGCATCGGGACAAACAGCTCGCCGCCTTTGCCGGTGTATTCCAGGCGATAGCGGTTGCCTGCAGCGTCGGTTGCCTGGCTGTTGTTGAAAAAGTAGCGCAGCACGTTGGCGACGTACCACGGGCCGTAGATGCCAAAGGTCAGACCCACGAGGATGGCCGACAGAAACACTTCCACAAAGCAGAGGAATCCAGTGCCCGTAAATTCCGGCGTGAGCACTCCGCTCGGCGTATGGATGCGAATGCGCGAAAAGTAGTAGCGCTGGGCGCCCGCGATGACCCACGGGTAGGCCAGTCCACAAGTCACCATCAGCAGCAGGACTCCGAGCAGTCCGCTTACGATGATCTCCGTCGGAGTGCCCAGATATTCCATTCGCACCGTCGGTGAAACGGTCCCGGCGGTCGATCCGCTCGGTCCAGGTGCCAGCTGCGCTTTGATGTCTTGGGGTAGTTCGCTGCTTGTTTCCATATATGCCTCCCGATTCAGTTGCCGTCAGAAAGAGTGAATGTCTGGTGATCTGCGAGATTGGTCCAAACGGCGGACCGTTACGCCAATCTCAACCACATCGGGACAGTATCCTGTGCGGGGGCGGGATAAAACAGCGGTTTTCGCTAAGCTATTGCTCTTCCTCGTCGTCCGACGACTCTTCTTCGGTTCCCACGCAGAAACTGGGACGCTTTTTGCTGGCTTGCAGGCTGCGCACCGGACCGAGCGGCTGAACGTTCGCGCGTCGCAGCTTCGTCACTTCCGCTCGCTTATCGACAACCAGCTTCGGATAGCGTCCGCCCGACAGCTTGGTCAGCTGCTCCATCAGCTTGGTCCATGTCTCAGTCGGAGCGCTCGGCTCTGGCAGCAGCGCAACCAGTCCCATCAGCTCATCCACTTTGGTCCAGTCGGGCTTGGGTTGTGCAAGCTCGGCAGCGACAGTGGGAACCAGCACGCTATCGCGAAGCAGCGGGCCATCCGCCGGATCATGCTGACAGTACTGAAGCCGCGTCGACAGCCGCATGACCAGTGGCTCCACCGTCGCTCGTGGACCCTGTAGCAGCGCGCGCAGCGCTCGTCCGAACATGCCTCGGCTCTTGCCCAGGTTTGACACCACGAAGGTGAACACCCGCACCCGGCACTCGGCATCGCAGGCGTTGTTTCCCGCCAGATAGCCTTCGACCAGCCCTTGCAGTCGAGCCCGCAGCGCTTTTTCGGTGTCGGTTTCCGCCGTCATCTCACTGCTTGCCAGCGACAGCGCCAGCGTCGTCACCAGCTTCGAGCCCGGGCTCTTCGCCATCACCTTGTCGATCTGCTCCCACAGCCGACGCTCGTATAGGTCTTGCAGATACGGCGACAGCAGCCCGACCCAGCGAAACAGGTTCGCGTAGACCGAGCGCTCATCGTCGAGCAGCTTCAGCGGCGACGACGTACTGTCGAGCACTGTCGGGTCTTCCAAGTTGTCCATCAGCGTCAGCGCCAGCGCTGCCGACCGCTCTGCCATCTTGTCCGTCGCACACTGCGTCACCGCTTGCGAAGACACACCGTAGCGCTGCTCACACGTCACCACGTACGCCGCTTCGAGCCGCCGATAGTACTGCTCGTCTTTGCGATCGATGTTGGTGAGCACGCTGCGCATGTACTCGGGATTGTCCCGTCCCAGCTCCAGCGCATACGACACCGCCACGTCGGGTTCCAAGATGCTTCCGCGCAGCAGCGACAACAGGACTCCGTAGCGCTGCTCGACGGTATCGCCACCACGCGCCGTCAGTGTCTTGAGGTTTTCGGACAGGATCTTCGCTCGCTCGATCCGCCAGCTGTTGTCCGCCTGCTCGCGCGCGATCTTCATCTGCGCTTCGGCTTGCCGCTTTTGCAGCTCTCCCTGATTGCACTGATACGTCGACGTCACCGCCAGACCCGCGATGCCGATGACGAAGCTGGATACGACGTTGGTGTTGGCGGAAACGAACTCGGCCAGGCTGCCACGCTTGGCTGGCTGCGTCGCTGGCGCTTGTGCAGGAGCGGGCGTCGTTTGTGCAGGAGCGGGCGTCGCTGGAGCCGCTTTGGGCGCTGTCTGCGTCGGAGCCGTCGTCTCACCTGCTGCTGCGTCGGGCGAAGCGTCTTCCCCGTCTACGTCATCGTTGGAAGCGTCTGCGCGACCTTCTGCCTGAGGTGCCGAGTGGCTGTGCGGACTTGCTGGGACGCGGCCTCTGGTCGATTTGCCCATGGATCCCAGTATCTAACTGCCAGCCGCGCCGGTAAAGCTACGGCTTTTGCGCTTGCAGATGCGTCAGTAGCTCGGGCGTGACGCTCCGACGAAGCTGCTCGGCCTGATCGATGCGCTCCAGTGCTCGCAGCAGCGCGCGCTCGGCTCCGGCTGGCTTGTGCTGCTCGAAGAAGCTCACCACATCGTTGCGACTCGACCCTTTGAGCCGTCCCAGCGCATCCACCACCCGCGACACGCCCATGTCGCCAAAGCGCTCGCGCAGCGACGACCAGTTTTGCTTCAGGAACGTCCACGCCGCTTGCTGAGAGTGCCGCAGCGACAGAAGCTGGCCCAAGATCGCCGCCACCGCTTCTTGCGGAATCACGCCTTGCGCAATCAGGTTCAGCGTTCGCTCCGTGAGCTCTGGCCATCGGAACTGCGACAGCGTGTGCAGGTAGCGAGCGACTTCCTGCGGGCTCTTGTCCGCGGCTTTGCGCGCCTGGAACGTCTCCACCCAGCGGTCGTAGCGCGCTTCATCGCCGAACTTGGCCGCAATCGCGACGAAGGTTCCAGCCAGGTTCGGATCGACCGCGCGCGGATTGGCTTGCTCGGCTGCCGCAAACTGTTCCGACGTGCTGATCACCGACGCAACGCGCGCCATTTGAGCCAGCGTGCTGATGCAGATCGCTCGTCGCTGCGTATCGTTTTGCGACTCACCGGGCAGCGGCGCAAAGCCCAGCGACTGAAGCTGCGGCAAAAACCAGCGCTCGGCCAGACCGCGCAGCGTGCGTCGGGCATCGTGATCGCCCGCGTCTTTCACAATCAAATCGAGCGCATCGAGCCGCTCTGCCACCACCCGCAGCACGTTGTGCGTCTGACTGGCTGCCGACGCGGACAGCACCGCAAGAAAGCTGGTGATCGACGCGCTGCCATTGCGCACCATCGCCCACTGGTCTTCGAGCAGTCCGACTTGCTCCACCGGCGACAGCACCGTGGTGACTTCCGACAGCACCTTCGCGAGCGTCTCTTTCGAAAAGCGCTGCCGATAAAAGCCAATCTCGTCCTGGTTTCCGTAGACCCAGCGCACCGCACCCTTCGACGGCAGCTCCAGCCGCATCGTCCGATCCGAAAAGATGAAGCGATGCGCTTTGACCCCTTCGTCGTCGGAATAGCGCACCGTCATCGGAATGCTCCACAGCTGATCGCTCGGCTGGCTGTTTCCGTCGGAAAAGAACCGCTCTTGGCGCAGATCCAACGACCAGACGCCGCCTTCTTCGTGGAGCGCGATGTCCACCACCGGATAGCCCGGCTGCGCCACCCACGTCTTCATCAGCGCCGACACCGGCTGCGAGCTTGCCACTTCCAGCGCGCGCCACAGGTCCGGCCCGCACGCGTTGCCGTACTGGAACTGACGCATGTAGCTGCGCAGTCCGTCGCGGAACGCTTCTTCACCCAGGAAGTTTTCGAGCATGCGCATCACCGCGCAGCCTTTTTGATACGTGATCGAGTCAAACATCTCGATCGCTTCATCCGGCGTCTCTACCGGCGTCCAGATCGAGTGCGTGCTGTGCATCGCGTCATCGAACAGCACCCGGCTCTTGTCCTCGATGAAGTCGTTCCACACCTCGTAGCTCGGGTTTATCGCGTGACAGGCTTTGTGCGCCATCCACTCGGCAAACGCTTCGTTGAGCCACAGATCGTCCCACCACTGCATCGTCACGACGTTGCCGAACCACATGTGCGCCATCTCGTGCGCGATCACCAGCGCGATGATCTTTTCCTGACGCCACGACGCAGTGCCCGGCTCCATCAGCAGCAGGTTCTGACGGAACAGCACCAGTCCGATGTTTTCCATCGCCCCCGCGTCGAAGCCCGGCACCGCCACTTGGTCGTACTTGCCAAACGGATACGGGAAGTCGAAGTACTGCTCAAACCACGGCAGGATTCGGCTCGTAAAGTCCTTGGCAAAGTGCGTCTGACGACCTTTTCCGCTCGGCGCATACACCTTGAGCGGCACATCGCGCACGTAGTCCGCAGGCTCGGACTCAAAGTCACCGACGACGACCGCTGCCAGGTACGACGACACCGGCTTGGTCTCGGCAAACTCGAACACCTGCTCGCCTTCCGCTTCCGAGTGCTGCGACAGCACACCGTTGCTCAGCGCAATCACGCCCGGACCCGTTCGCAGCGTCCAGCGCAGCGCCGCTTTGAAGGCTGGCTCGTCGAAACACGGGAAAATCGCCCGCGCGTCCGTCGCTTCACACTGCGAGCACACTGCGCTGTGCACCCCGTCGGCACCCAGATACAGACCATGCATGCTCGGCGCCAGTCGTCCCGAAAACACCAGCATCGCGCGCGCTCGACCGACGGGAAGAGGCTTATCAAGCAGCAGCGTAATCGTCTCTTGATCCGGCTGATACGTCCACAGCGCGCTCACCGTGTCGCCAAACATCGCGCTGACGTCCGCTCGGGTCACTTCCAAGTGACGCGCGTGTAGCAAGATGGTCTCTGTCGGTGATGCGATCTCTAGCTCAATCGTCACCGAGCCGGAAAACTCCGTACGACTCGGGTCGGTGCTGAGGTCAATGTGATACGACAGAGGACGAACATGGGTCGGCAGTCGGAAAGCTCGGGCGCTCATAAGATCTGAAACCTTAACGCAGCTTCCGCTTCGCTCCGACAAATTTGTGTACAGTTTGGCCTCTTGCCCGCTTCGGGCGCAGGCACTCGGAGACTCGTTTACGATGGCAACGGTACATCCTTCCGCGACGGTAGAAATGGCCTCGGCAGTGAGCCGACGGCGGGCGGTCCTCGGGCAGTGGCTCGCGTCTACCGGGGGCTCGCTGCTCATTTGGGCTGGTCGCTCTCCATCGAGAAACTATCCCGACAACGTCTACGAGTTCCGCGCGAGCAGTCACTTCCTGTTTTTCGTCGGTGTGCCGATTGAAGGTGCCGCGCTGCTCGTGTCCGAAGGGCGATCGACGCTGTTTGTACACCGGACGACCGAAGCCGATGCGCTGTGGCACGGTGAGACGCCGAGTCCCGAAGCGTTCCAAGCCGCGACGCGCGTTGATGCCGTGCGCTTTCTCGACGAGCTAGATGCCGTGCTCCAGCCGCTGCCCGGTCTGCTTCAGCTTCCGCTGCACAAGCCGCTCTCGGCGCTGTCCGACGCAGAGCAAGCGCTCCTCGATCAGCTGATTTCCCAGCGTCTTGCGCACGATGACTTTGCGCTGGCGGAGATCCGTCGCGCCGCCGCCGTCACCGTTCGTGCGCATCGCGCCGGCATGGCTGCGACCCGTCCCGGTGTCCGTGTCAGCGCTGTCCGCGCCGCGATGGAGCGTGAGATCCTCGCCGAAGACTTCACCACCGCCTACGGCAGCATCGTCACCACCAGCGGCGAAGTCCTTCACACCCGCGAGCGCTGGGGCGTCTGCGGACCCAGCGACCTGCTCCTCGCCGACGTGGGCGCCGAGAGCGATCTAGGCTTTGCAAGCGATGTCACCCGGACGTGGCCCACCGGCGGTCGCTTTTCCCCAAGCCAGCGCGCCGCCTACGACCTGGTGCTGGCCGCCCAGCTTGCTGCCATCGACACCGTTGGTCCCGGTGTGCGCTATCGCGACGTTCACTTGGCTGCCAGTCGCGTCATCGTCTCCGGCTTGCGTGATGTCGGCTTGCTCTCGGGCGACATCGACGGACTGCTCGAGCGCGGTGCCCACGCCCTGTTTTTCCCGCACGGCATCGGACACTTGCTCGGGCTGGATGTTCACGACATGGAAGACTTCGGCGATCGCGCCGGTTACGCGCCCGGTCGGACCCGCAGCGACCAGTTTGGCCTGTGCTATCTGCGACTCGATCGGGATCTGGCTCCGGGCATGGTCGTCACGATTGAGCCCGGCCTGTACTTTGTGCCCGCGATCCTGCGCTCGGAGCGGCTGCTCGGCCCGCTGCGGGGCGATGTGAGGCTGGACAAGCTGACCCAGTTTGCCGATGTGCGTGGCATTCGTACCGAAGACGACGTGCTGGTGACTCACTCGGGCCGCGAGGTCTTGACCGCTGCGCTGGAAAAACGTGCGGACCAAATCGAGTCGCTGGTTGGCACTGTGTCCGAGCGATGCTGACAGGTCGGTGACGGGTGGTGTTAGACTGCGCGTATGTTTGGACTCGGGCCCACCGAACTTATCGTGATCTTGGTACTCGGGCTGCTCGTCTTAGGACCGGAGCGCATCCCGTCTGTAGCGACCAGCCTGGGCAAGGCCATTCGTAGCTTTCGCCGTGCCACGCGTGACCTTCGCGATCAGATCGACATTGATGACGACGTTCGTCGTCCACTCGAAGATCTGCGCGCGGCGCTGCGGGATGAACCGCCTCCGCATCCGCTGTTTCCGCCAATGACGGTGGAGCCGCCGATCGAGTCGCCCGTTGCGGCAAGCGGTGCGGCGGCCCTGCTCGACAGTACGGCGATCGACGCAGCGTCTCAAGTTGGTGCGGGGCCGGGAAGCTCCACCATTGAACCTCCGACGGCGTTTGCGCCTGCTGTTGCTTCTTTGGTCGCGACGCCCGCTCAGGAAGATCAAGCGGGACCGCCACCCGGCGCTGTGACGCTGGCTGCTGCGCCTGCTCAGACGGAGCCTTCCGCCACCAGCCATGAGCCCACCGCTGAGGCTGCCAAATGAGTGAATCGCCCGCCGAGTCGACACTGACGCCACCGCACGGCGACGAGCGCCGGATGCCGTTTTTGGAACATCTGGCCGAGCTACGCGACCGGATTCGCAACGCGGTGATCGCCATCTTCCTCGCGGCCATCGGCTGTTATCTGACGCGCGGGATCTTGTTTCAGCTGCTGGCCAGGCCGCTGCTCAAAGCGTTTCGCATCGCCAAGGAAAAGGGCGTCGCCGGTCAGCTGATCTTCACAAGCCCGGTGGAAGCGTTCTTGGTGCTGCTCAAGACGGCGCTGGTGTCGGCGATCTTTGTGGCGTCGCCGGTCCTCTTTTATCAGCTGTGGGCGTTTATCTCGCCGGGGCTGTACTCGCACGAAAAGCGCTGGGCACTGCCGTTTGTGTTCGTCTCGGTGCTGCTGTTCGTGGGTGGCGGACTGTTTTGCTACTACTTTGTGCTCCCGCCGGGCTACGAGTTCTTTTTGACAGCAGCGACGGATGCGAGCGTTCAGCTGATGAAAGACATCGGCTCGGACATTCAGATCCAAGACGCGGTGCAGATTCGACCGCTCATCAGCATGGATGAGTATTTCGGCCTGACGCTGATGCTTCTGTTGGTGTTCGGTGTGGTGTTCGAGCTTCCGCTGGTGCTGTCGGTGCTGGCGATGCTGGGCATCGTGTCGGCCAAGGCGCTGTGGAAGTTCAATCGCTACGCGATCCTCATCTTTGCGATTGCGGGCGCGGTGCTGACGCCTGGTGACTTGGTGATCGGACAGCTGGCGATGGCGGGCTCGCTGACGGTGCTTTACAACCTGAGCATCGTCATTGCCTGGCTGGTGGAGCGCAAGCGCAGCGCGGTCGATGCAGGGTCTGATGATCCCGCGTCTTCCACCGAGTCGCCGCCTGACGCATCGGCCAGCTAGCGAACCGGGGCCCTGACGGTTGGGGCCGTTGTCGCTGCGTGGGCTGTGTGGGGAAGATTCGGACTGCGGGTGGGAACGGGCGGCTACGCGGCGGTTGCGTAGCCAGTCTGGCTAGAAGCGGAGTCCGATGCCGGCAGAGATGGTGTGCTGCGCGCCGGAGACATCCTTCGGGCAGACCGTGGTGCCATCGCTGGCATCGGAACGACACGCCGCCGCCGATCCAGCCGGAGCCGCGCCGATCTTGGTCGGGAAGTCGCTCGGGCCGAAGCTGCCATCGCCGTTTTTGTCGAAGCCGTTGTCGACGCCCGCGCCGGTGAAGGCATACGACACCGTGACGGAGATGATCGAGTAGTGGAAGTTGATTCCACCAAACAGACGCCAGCGGAAGATGTCGCCCTGGGTCGGGAAGACCACCTTCTGGGCCAGCGCGTCCGATGCCGAGACCTGCGGTGCAGTCGGCAGCTGACCACGATACAGATCGAGGTTTGGCGCAGTGTCCACGACCTGGCTGCGAATGATCGACCACACGCCGCCACCGCCGATGTACGGCTCCATCGTGAAGGTGCCGCCGACGCCAAACGCCTTCGACATCAGGCCTTCCGCCGTGATGATCGTCATGTCGACCTGCGGCGTACCGGCCAGGCGCGTCACCGTCGCCCGTGCGGCAATCGAGGGAATCGGAATGTCGTGATAGCCCTCGTGCAGTGCCAGCTTGAAGTAGCCGTTGAGGCCGTAGATCCCTGACTGAATCAGGTTCGATCCGCCAAAGCCCAGCTCCACGCCGATCGGCAGCAGCAGCGGCCAGATGCCCTTGCGGATCATGATCGAGGCCACCGGCAGGAAGCTGCCACTGACGTGACGAACGCCGCCCTGGCTCTTGGTGCCGTCGGGCTGCGCGAAGCCTCCCCAGTACGGCGCCTTGTCTTTGATCGATGTGGCGGACACATCGAAGGTGAAGTGGAAGCCCGAATAGCCAACCGTATCGGCTGGATCGAGTCCCGGCACCGCCATCACCGCCGTCAGCTCGGACAGAAGCGAGCGATACATCGACTGCTCATAGAGCGTCGGATCGTAGCTCTGTCCTGACACCGGCTTGCGTGGCGCGATGAGACACTCGACCGAAAGGTCGTTCGAGACCTCGGTGGCTTGGTTCGCACAGCCTGCCAGTGCATCGCTGCTTTGAACCAACATCCCCAGCGCAACTGCGCCGGCAACTACAGCCTTGGGTGAACGATAGAGGTTACGCATGCTCGCAAATGAGTGTACGACTTTCAAAAATCCGGTGTCAATCAGCGCTCTCGTCGCGACGGGCGAAGTAGGCCCAGGACGGCCCAAGGCGGCTTGAAAAGACAAAGTCTCGACGAGAATTCGACGTGCTCTGATATAGTGCGGCCATGAGCACCGGTTCTGACGAAAACAGCAGCAATCCCTCGTCTGAGTCTGCACCTGCCAGCACGCCCAGCGCAGAAACTGGCGCAAAGCCGCTGGCTGTGGCAGCGGTCTCGTACAGCGAGATCTTGTATGACGTCCAAGGTGGCGTGGCACAGATCACGCTGAACCGTCCCGAGCGGCGCAATCCCATCGGGGCCAGCAC
>CALMML010000498.1 GCA_937868485.1 uncultured Myxococcales bacterium
CTGGCCAGGTCGGGCAGTGAGCGTCCGACGATGCGTGAGGTGTCGATGCAGCTTCAGTCGCTGGAGCTGATCGACTCGGAGCTGTCCGCCGGGATGTCGCTGCCGCCGATGCAAGTGACGAACCGTCGCAGTCGGTGGTGGCTGGGGCTTCTTCTGCCGGTGATGCTGGGGATTGTGAGCGTGCTGTATTTTTACGGACGCGGGCACAGTGGCACCGTGATGTGGCGCATCGACAGCAGTCCGCCCGGTGCAGAGATCGTAAACGCCAAAGGGCAAGTCATCGGTACGACGCCGTATCGATCACTGCCCAAGCGCGACGTGGGCAAGGTGCCGGTGACTGTGCGGCTTTTGGGCTACCAGCCTGAGTCGGTGACGCTCGACTATGAGCGCGACACCCAGCAGCTTGTGCAGCTTCGGCCTCGGTCCGGCAGTACGCCTTAAAAAGGACGAGCGATGAAACCGACGTGGACGCAGCGGCTGGCCGTGATGGGGGTTGTGCTTGGTCTGTGTGATGGCGCGCACGGGCAAGTTCCGCTGAATCGCTCGCCTCTTTCGTCGGTGACAAGTCCGGGCAGTGGCGTGGCGGACGAAGCCGAGCCGTGGGCGGTGACGCTGAATCCGGCGTCGCTGCGTGGGCTATCGGGCTTTTCGCTGGGGCTGCGTCACAGTGAGCTAACGGATCAGATCCGCTGGGCCGGTCGTGGCACGGGACTGTATGCGGCGATGCCGCTGCCGATCGTGCGGGCGGTGAAGGTGGGCGCGGCGGTGGAAGTGCTGCGCTCGCACGATGTCGATACGCTGGGGAAGCTGACGCTGGCGCTGGCGCACTCGCCGGTGTGGTGGGCGTCGATCGGTCTGTCGTATGGCTATTCGCTCGGGTCGCTGTCCAATCGCAGCTTCTACGGCGGACTGCATACGGTCGGGCTGGGTCTGCACCTGCGTCCGAGTCGGCGACTCGGGCTGGGTCTGATGCTGCACGATCTCAACGAGCCCAAGCCGGACAGGCCGGATCGATCGGAGCGGCTGCCCGAGATTCCGCGAAGCTATGAGCTGGAAGCGCTGCTTCAGCCGCTCGGAGACTCGCGCTGGGACGTGGGCCTTGGGGTGCGGATTGCTCAGCGGACGGTGGACTCGTCGGGAACGCGTGCGTCGGAAGTGAGCCCGCGACTGCGGCTGTGGGTGCGTCCGGTGCGAGGGCTTGGGATCGGACTCGAAGGTAGCTCGGTGCTGATGAAGGGCAGCGTCGAGCCGGTGGCGTGGCGAGCAAGCGTGGGCCTGTCGGTGGACTTTGCGCGCGTCGGGGTGAGCGTGTTTCAGCACCTGGGACTTGGGCTGGATTCTCCGGTGGGCTATCACGGCGGTAGCGTGGCGGTGCGGATCTCGCAAGAGCGCTATCCGTCGATATGGGCGGGTCCGAAGTCGGTGCTGCGGGTGCATCTGGGCGAATACAGCGGACGGGATCAGCTGCGGCTGCTGTTGTCGCTGCGTCAGCTGACCGAAGCGCGGCACATCGAAGGCGTCTTGGTGGTCGTGAGCAATGTCGCGGGCGGCTGGGGCCAAGCGTTCGAGCTGCGGCAAGCGCTGACGTTGCTGCGGAAGTCGGGCAAGCGCGTCGTCGCCTACGCAGCGGATCTGGGGACGCGCGAGTACTACATTGCGTCGGCGGCAGACGAGATCTTGCTCGATCCGGCGGGGCTTGTGCGGCTGTCGGGGATTGTGCAGACGACGACGCATCTACGCGAGGCGCTCGATCGGCTGGGGGTGAAGGTCGAGCTGCTGCGGGTGGGCCAGTTCAAAGCGTCGCCCGAGAGCTTTACGCGCGATGGTCCGACGGAGCCGTCGCGAGCGCAGCGGCAAGGCTTGGTGGACGATCTGTCGCAGCGGGTGGTGACGGAGATCGCGCAGTCTCGACGCTTGTCTGTGGCGGAAGTGGAAGCGCTGCTGGCGCGTGGACAGCACCTGCCGATGCTGGCGAGGTCCGTTGGGCTGGTCGATGCGATCGCCGAACAAGACGCGGTGGAAGAGCGGCTGCGGGCGCTGTTTGGGCAAGGGCTGCGGATCTCGTCTTTGCCAGGGCCGGAGCGCTCACGCAGTGCGCGTCCGTCGGGCGTGGCGGTGGTGGAAGTGACGGGCGATCTGACGGAAGGACGATCGCTCACGGTGCCGTATCTCGACTTTCAGACGATCGGGGCGCAGACGCTGTCGGCGGCGCTTGATCAGGTGGCGAGTGACGCGCGCATCGAAGCGGTGGTGCTGCGCATCGACAGTCCAGGCGGATCGGCGCTGGCGGCGGACATGCTGGCGCGACAAGTGAAGCAGCTGCGGCAGCGCAAGCCGGTGGTGTGCTCGTTTGGTGACATGGCAGCGTCGGGTGGTTACTACTTGGCGGCGCCGTGTCAGGAAATCTTTGCGGACCCGCTGACGGTGACGGGCTCGATTGGCATCTATGGCGGCAAGGTCGATGTGAGCGCGCTGCTTGGGAAGCTGGCCGTCGAGCGTGCGCGCTACGTTCACGGTGAGCACGCGGACATGGCGACGCCGTTTCGACCGTACAGCGATGCGGAGCGAGCGCTCGTCCAAGAGCAGCTACAAGCGGGCTACGATCGGTTCTTGGAAGTCGTCGGAAATGGCAGGCAGCTGACGCGCAAAGAGCTGGAGCCACTGGCCGAAGGTCGCGTCTTTAGCGGCGGTCAAGCGGCGGCGCGAAGGCTGGTGGACAAGCTGGGCGGGCTGGCGGATGCGGTGGCGCGGGCGCGTGAGCTGGCGAGTCTGTCGTCGGAAAAAGAGCAGGCGGTGTTCTTCTATCCACAGCGCTCGCGCAGCCTGGTCGGTGAGCTGCTCGATGTGGCGTCGGGGCTTGTGTCCGAACAGGAGCTGTCGTCGTCACCGATGACGCTGCCGCTTCAAGCGCTGTTTCGACTGATTCCGTCGTCGGTGTGGGCGATTGTCTATGACGGTCGATCGGTGCTGGCGCGCATCGAAGAAGATCCCGTCAGTCGGTAGCCGCGTATCGTCGGTCCGATTCGACGGTCACTGCCCTTTTAGCTTGCGCAGCACGGCTTCAATCAGCGCGGACTCTGACGGTGACGAAGGAGGGCAGGGCGGCTCGGGCGGACGTGGAATCCCGAGTGACTGCGCGAGCTGTTCGAGCTTCTGCGACTCCTTAACGGGCAGCGGCTTGACGTCGCCAATGGCTCTCGCGGCGCAGATGATCTTGGCAGAGTGTTCGACGGCTTCCATGCGCTGCCAGGCTTCTTCGACGGTCTTGCCCATGGTGAGCGCTCCGTGACGATGCATGACGATGGCGTTGGCACTGCGCACGTACGGACGCAGCGAATCGGGCACTTCTTGCGTCGTCGGTGTCGAATACGGCGCGGTCGGTACTTGGCCGAGCAAAAGACAGGTCTCGCTGAGCACACACTCGGTCAGCGACACGCCCGCCAGCGCCAGCGCGACGGTGTGCGGCGGATGCGCGTGAACCACCGCGAAGACATCGGGACGCTCTGCATAAATCAGCGCGTGCATCGCAAACTCTGACGACGGCTTGTGCGTGCCGCGCAGCTTGCGACCGTGAAGATCGGTGATGATCAGCTCGTCGGGACGGATGAAGCCTTTGTGAAAACCCGACGGAGTGACGAGCACTCGCTCTGCATCCAGTCGCAGCGAGACATTGCCGTCGCCAGCCGCGATCAGATCTTTTTGATACAGACGCTGACAGACCAGCGCGAGTCGCTCTCGCAGCTCGGCTTCACGAGGCATGTTGGGTTGCATGGCTGACTACGCGAGCAGGTGACGCTCGATCTCCGAGACCATGCCACGAAGCTGCGGGTCCGAGTCGAGCAGCGCTTCGACCTTGCGACAGGCCGACAGCACGGTGGTGTGATCTTTGCCTCCGAACTTGAGCCCCAGCTCCGGGAAGCTCGCTTTGCACAGCTTGCGCGCCAGATACATCGCCACCTGTCGCGGCTTCGTCACCGAGCTTTGCCGACTGCTGCTCTTGAGATCGGTCACTTTGACGCCAAAGTACGCCGCCACTTCGCGCTGAACCGCTTCGACCGTCAGCTGCGCCGCCGTCTGCGTCAGGAAGTTGCGCAGCGTGTCTTGGGCAAAGTCGATGGTGATGGGCCGCTGCTGAAGCGAGGCAAACGCCGCGACGCGAATCAGCAGTCCTTCCAGCTCTCGCACGTTCGACTTGATGTTCGTCGCCAAAAACAGCGCAACCTCGGGCGGCAGCGCAATCTGATCCAGCTCCGCTTTCTTTTGCAAGATCGCGACGCGCGTCTCTAGCTCAGGCGCTTGAATGTCGGCGATGAGTCCCCACTGAAACCGCGATCGAATCCGCTCCTCGAGGTCGGGAATCTCGTGCGGATACTTGTCGGCGGTGACGACGATCTGACGATGCGACTCGAACAGCGCGTTGAACGTGT
>CALMML010000499.1 GCA_937868485.1 uncultured Myxococcales bacterium
CGTGTTTTGCCCGCACAGCTCGGCGCATCGAGGAACTGCGCGCCGTGCTGGGCAAAAGCCAGATCGAGTCGCAGTTGTTGTCCGAAAACGATGGCAACGCGGCCACCGGCCTTCAGCTTGGGACCATGCACCGCGCCAAGGGTCTTGAGTACAAGGCCGTCGTAGTGCTCGACTGTGGCGAGGGCTCGCTGCCAAGTCCCACAGCGCTGCGTGGTCGAACGGATCCACTAGATCGCGAGCAGGCCGAAGAGCGCGAGCGTCAGCTGCTTTATGTCGCCATGACCCGAGCACGGGACGAGCTGCTTCTGACCTGGAATGGAGAGGTCAGCCGTTTCCTGCAGAATCTGGTCACAGCGGAGGCCAAAAAGTGAACTTCTCCGTCGGATCTCTGGTCCGTGCCCGCGGGCGCGAGTGGGTAGTGCTTCCCGAGTCGAGCCAAGCCGCCGATATGTTGGTCCTGCGCCCGCTCGGCGGCAATGAGGATGAGATCACTGGCATCTTCGTCGGCAAAGGGACGGATGGCCGGCCCTTTGAAGAGGTGGTGCCCGCTGAGTTTCCACTGCCCGATCCGCGGCGCGATCTGGGTAACCACCAGTCGGCCTCGCTGCTTCGCGATGCAGTGCGACTGGGCTTTCGCGCTGGGGCAGGACCGTTTCGCTCCCTGGCCCGCATAGCAGTCGAACCGCGTCCCTATCAGCTTGTGCCGCTCCTTATGGCGCTTAAGCAAGACCCGGTGCGGCTGCTCATCGCCGATGACGTCGGTATCGGAAAGACCATCGAGGCTTGTCTGATAGCACGAGAGCTGATCGACCGAGGCGAGATCCAGCGCTTTGCGGTCTTGTGTCCACCGCACCTGGGCGAGCAATGGCAGCGGGCGCTGCGCGAGCAGTTCCATCTGGATGCAGCGCTGGTCCTCTCTGGCACTGCAGCGCGGCTGGAGCGCGAAGACCTGCGCAGTTCCATCTTTCAGCGCTACCCATACACCGTTGTCTCCACCGACTACATCAAACAGGAGCGCAGGCGCTTCGAGTTTCGCCACTCCTGCCCAGAGCTCGTCATTGTCGATGAAGCACACGGCTGTGCTGCATCCGGCGGACGTGGGGCCAGTCAGCTACGCCATGAGCTGCTCCGAGAGCTTGCCCAAGATCTATCGCGGCATCTGATCCTGGTTACCGCCACTCCCCACAGCGGCAATCAAGAGACGTTCCGTTCTCTGTTAAGCCTTCTCGATCCCAACCTGCGCGAACTGCCCGAAGATCTGGGCGGCGACGAAAATCGTCGGCATCGCGAACAGCTTGCTCGCCACTTTGTGCAGCGACGGCGTGGTGACCTGCAAGCGTACATGGATACAGAGACTCCGTTTCCTGATCGCGAAACGGCGGAGGCGCACTATTCACTCAAGCCGCAGTATCGGGACTTGTTGGAACGGGTGCTCAAATACTGCCGCGAAACGGTTGTGGAATCGACGGCCTCGCCTGCCGCCAGCGGTGCAGTAAGTGGACAGCAGACCCTTCCTATCGCCGCGAGAGCGGATGATGCTGGAGCGCTGCAGCAACGCAGGCACCAGCGGGTTCGCTGGTGGTCCGCCTTGGCACTCTTGCGCTCCCTTGCTTCTAGCCCGGCAGCCGCAGCCGCGACTTTGCGCAATCGCTCGGTGACCGCGAGTGGAGAAACCGAGGAGGCCATCGACGAAGAGGGACGGCGAGCCGTCCTGGACCTGGATGACCAGAGCGCCGAAGGCCTGGACGTGGTCCCAGGCAGCATCCCGGAATCCGACGGTACAGAGTCCGCAGAGCGTCGACGCCTGCTTGCGTTGGCGAATGAGGTCGAAGCGCTTAGGGGCGGCGAGGATGCGAAGCTGCGCCGAGCCGAAGAGCTGGTGCAGGGACTGTTGAAGGAAGGCTGCGCGCCCATCCTATTTTGCCGATTTATCCCCACCGTCGAATATGTGGCCGAAGCGCTGCGCGCCAAACTGAAGGGCGTAACCGTGGAGGCCATTACCGGCGAGCTGCCGCCCGAAGAGCGCGAGCGCCGCGTCGAAGAACTTGGTCATCACGACCGGCGCGTCCTCGTCTGCACCGACTGCCTGTCTGAAGGCATCAACCTGCAGCATCGCTTCGACGCCGTCATCCACTACGACCTGAGCTGGAACCCCACCCGCCACGAGCAGCGCGAGGGCCGCGTCGACCGCTACGGCCAGCAGCGCGAAAAAGTTCGCGCACTGACGCTATACGGCGCGGACAATCCCATCGACGGCATTGTCCTGGAAGTCCTGCTCCGCAAGCATCAGGCTATTCGCAAGCAGTTAGGGATCGCTGTCCCCATTCCGCTGGATACCAAGGTGGTTGAGCGCGCGATCTATGAAGGCCTCATCTTGCGTGAGCGGCGCGATCCCAAACAGCTGTCGCTGACGGGCATCATCCCCGAGCAGCGCGCCATGGACTTGCAGTGGGATACGGCGGTTGAGCGCGAAAAGAAGAGTCGCTCGCTGTTCGCACAACACCAGCTACAGAAAGCAGTCACAGAGGAGATTGGCCGCGAGCTGTCCGAGGTCAGGCGCGCGATTGGCGGCGAAGCCGACGTCGAGCGCTTCGCGCTGAGCGCCTTGCGCGGTCTGCGCGCGACGGTCTCGGCGAACCCGCCGCACGAGGTCGACGTGCGCGAGGCTCCCTCGGCCCTGCGCGATGCCATCGACCGAGACGACAGCTTCACGGTCGTGTTTCGCGGCCGTCCGCCTGCCGATGCCGAGCTTCTGACCCGGACCCATCCAATTGTCGCGGGTCTGGCCACGCACGTACTGGAGTGCGCCTTGGATGGCGGCGGACCAGGCAAGCGGTGTGGCGTGATTCGTACTCGTGCCGTCGGGACGCGCACGACCCTCTTTCTGTTGCGGATGCGCTTTCACATCGTCACCAAAGATCGGGAAGGAATCACCCGGCCGCTTTTGGCTGAAGATGTTGCGCTACTCGGCTATCGCGGTAGCCCAGAAAACGCGGACTGGCTGACCCGCGAAGAATCCGAGGCGCTGCTTGCCGTGACCCCCGACGCCAACATCGGTCCCGATGTGGCCACGCAGCATCTATTGCGGGTCACGGAGACCTTTGAATCGCTGCTGCCCCGGATTCAGGCGACCGCATCGGAACGGGCTGCGGCCTTGCTAGACGCCCATCGCCGTGTGCGGAAGGCTGCGCGCACTTCCATTCAGACACAGAAAGTCGAAGACCACGGCCGGCCCGATGTCCTGGGCCTTTATGTCTACCTGCCCGCCGATGCTGCCTAGCCGCCTTCACGCCAAGGATTGCCGATGAGCCGCGCCCGCACCCAGCAGAGCTTCCAGACCGTCCGTAGCGAGGGCGGTCTGCTTCCCATCGACATCCTGCAGCGCATCGCGGCGCAGGACAAAGATCTACCCGGCCTGACGCCCGATGCGTATCACCTGCCGCCGGGCGGACGCTTTGGCGAAGCGATCAGCAGCGCATGGATCCGCGTGCTGGCTTCCTGGCATAACTTTCAGGA
>CALMML010000500.1 GCA_937868485.1 uncultured Myxococcales bacterium
GACTCTTCGTCGCCGGTGAACTTGGGCAGGATGCGCTTGATGACGAGGTCTTTGGTAAATCCCTCGGTGCTGAGCGTCTTGGCGCGCCAGACTTCGGCCATTCCGCCGATGCCGATTCGCTCCAGCAGGTGATACTTGCCGTAACGCTCTGGGGTTTGCGCTCCGCTAGACCCAGACGGTGCGCCGCTTCCATCTATCGTGCTGCGTGACGCACCAGGTGGGTTGCTGGGCCTGGCCATGTCGCTTGGGCGAACGCCGGGCACGGGCAGTCCTTCCGGCGGCAGCGGGGTAGCCGTCGCTCCATCGCTGCGGAGAGGAGGCGATGTTTTCGTCGGCACGGAGACAGATTACAAATGTAACATGGCCTACGTAAACGGCTTGTCAGAAATTACAGCGAGCTGCTCCAACTGGTTATCTGGAAACACCCGGCCAAGGTTTCGTGTCCAAGGTTGAGACGGAACAGCCAACCTTTTCAATATGCTGCGGATCGCACCGTGGCGGCCATTGGCGTCGACGATCAATGTTTAAATGCTCCGTCGCTGAATGGCTGGTTGCAAGGGGATGGCGGCCTAGCATATGATCTGCACAATGTTTTACGGTGTTCTCCAATACCTAAACGGTTTGTGGAGACGGCATCCCCAAAAAGGTCTCTCGATGCATTACTGTGCAAACGCTCGTCGTTCCCGTCGCCTCTCGCTGTCGCTGACTGCCGCGCTGACCTTGGCTGCGGTCGGAGTGGGCTGTCAGACCCTAACCACCGCAAAGACCGGCGTTGACACTGGTCTTTCGACGGCACAGAGCACCAAGTCCACTGCGGACTCGACCAAGCAGCTTGGCTCCGATCTCAAGGGTGAGGTCGACAAGGCCATGGGCAAAAAAGGCGAGGGCGGTGCCGCCGCTGCGGGCGACAAGGAAGACGAAGATGGCAAGCGTCTTCAGGCCAAGAGCAGCAAGCTAAACCAGCCGGTCAACGACGAGCTAAACCAGAGCAAGTTCGATGTGACCGACTGGAAGGCGTACGACCTTTCGGGCATCTCGGCGGGCAAGTGGGTGGAGTTTGTTCTCAACTGGGATGAGCCGGACGCGGAGATCAACCTCGACATCTACGATCAAGTCGGTGCGCAGGTGGTTCAGTCGCCGGGTCGCGCCGGTGTGCCGCAGAAGAACGTGCCGCTGCGGGTGCTGACGCCAGGCATCTATTACGCTCGTCTGACGCTGCAGTCGAACTACCCGAAGAAAGAGTCGGTGTATACGGTGGTGCTCAAGACCGGCAAAAATGCGGCGCTGGCCAAGCCGACGTCGGTCTCGGGGAAAAAAGAAGATCCGGCAGCGGCTGCGGCAGCGGCTCCAGGTGCTGCGGGTGGCGCTCCAGGCGCGCCAGGAGCCCCGGGAGCAGGTGGAATGCCGGGACAACCGGGTGGAATGCCGGGACAGCCTCAGATGGGCGGCTATCCTCAAATGGGCGCAATGCCAGGTGGCATGGGCGGATACCCACAGATGGGCATGATGCCGGGCGGAATGCCAGGTGCAATGCCGGGTGGTATGCCGGGCGCAATGCCAGGTGCAATGCCGGGCGCCGGTGGTGCGGCTCCAGCAGCGGGAGCAGCTGGTGCGGGCGGTGCGGGCGGCGGTGACTCGTCGGCGATTCCCGAAGACGCGATCGTCGGTCGCATCGTTCAGTCGACCGTCGAAGACGGCAAGCGAATCCTGTATCTGGACAAGGGCAGCAAGTCCAAGCTGCGCGTTGGTATGAAGGGCAGCATTTTGCAGGGCAAGGAAGGCGGCCAGAAGCTCGACGGTGGCACGTTCTCCGTCACCAAGGTTCTTGGGGACAATCAGGCGGTGGGCTCGACGGACTATGGCAAGTCTCTCGGCAGCAACAACCGCTTCATGATCCTGAAGACAAAGTAAGGCAACGCACAGAAACGGCCCGTTTGGGACAGAAACGAACGAACCTCTTCCCTTTTTGCACGAGGCAATAACTGATGGCTTTCCGAGCGAAACTCCTGCGGACCTTGTTTGCATCGGCCTTGGTGGTGATGGCCGCATCGGGCTGCAAAAACGACGATGTGAACAAGAAGATCAAGAACGGTCCGGACCCCGATACCAACAGCGGTGTCGACGCCAAGCGTGGTGGGGCCAAGCCGATGCAGATCAACCGTCCCGAGACGGACTCGGTGAGCTGGCCGAAGCTGCAGCGAACCAAGTGGAAGAGCTTGGAAATCGCGACGCCGGGCAAGGACAACGTGCTCGACTGCGAGCTGCGCATCGACAACACGGGTGCCGACCTGAACATCGACTTGTTTAACAGCCTCGGAACGCAGATTGGCTTTACGCCGGGTCCAGCGCCGAACAAGCTCAAGAAGCTGGCGGTGAAGCTGGAAGAGCTGGGGACGTACTTTGTGCGACTCCAGGCGGCGATGCCGAAAGACGAGTCGGACTTTTCGGTGATCTGTCGCTGGGAAGAAGAAGTGGCCGCGCCAGAGACGCCGGACAAGCCGAGGCGTCCGGGCAAGAAGCCTCCGACGGAAAAGCCAGCGAAGGCCGAGACGTTTGAGGAAAAGGTCGAAAAGGGCACCGAGGGTCGGATCAAGACCTCGTACCGAGACAGCTCGCAGATGGTGATGATCGTCGACAAGGGCGCTGCCGCTGGCGTTCATGAAGGCACCGAAGGAACGGTCCTTGAAGGCAAGTCGGGTCGTCAGCCGCTCGACGGAGGTTCCTTCAAGATCATTCAGGTCATTGACGACTCGACCAGCAAGGCGCAGTCGTCGGTGCGCTCGATTGGTAAGAACAACCGCGTGGTGTTGTTCCTCAAGTAAGACCGTGGTCAGGCGCAGCAAGGAGTCGCGAGGATGAGCACGCCAGCGCAGCACGATCCGCTGATTGGGAAGGTTCTGGCGGATCGCTTCGAAATCCTGAGCCGAATCGGCGAAGGTGGAACTGGCGTGGTCTATAAGGCCAAGCAAATCACCGTCGATCGGACCGTCGCGATCAAGGTCTTGGGGGCACACGTTTCGTCGGACCCGCAGTGGGTCAAGCGCTTTCACAACGAAGCGCGAGCGGCGGCTCGGCTCGATCATCCCAACACGGTGCGGATGATCGACTTCGGTGAGACGAAGGAAGGGCTGCTGTTTATCGCCATGGAATATCTCCATGGTCGTCCGCTGTCCGACGAGATTGCGCGACTTGGCAAGGTTCCGCCGCAGCGCGCACTGCGGATCATTTCACAGGCGTGTCAGTCGCTGCAGGAAGCGCACACGCAGGGCATCATTCACCGCGACATCAAGCCGGACAACGTGTTTCTCGTCGAGATGAAGGGATCGGGCGACTTCGTGAAGGTGCTCGATTTTTCCGTCGCAAAGATGGATACGCCCGACGCACAGCTGACGCGCGCTGGCACGGTGTTCGGAACGCCCGCGTACATGAGCCCGGAGCAAGCGCGCGGCGTGAAGCTGGCGCCTCAGTCGGACGTGTATGCGTGCGGCATCGTGCTGTACGAAATGCTGACGGGAAAGCCGCCGTTTGAAGCCGCGCTGCCGATGGAAGTCGTGATGATGCATCTTCGGCAAAAGCCCGCGCCGCTGGTGGGCTTCCCGGAGCCGATCGTTCGCGTGGTGATGAAGGCGCTGGAAAAGACGCCGGATCGCAGACAACAGAGCGCCGACGAGCTGCATCGCGAGTGCGTCGAGTGTATAGAGACGCTGTATCCGAAGCAGACTCCGACGGCGGGAATGAGCGCGGTGACGGAAGCGCAGCGTGTGAGCATGCAAGCTCCGACGGTGCCTCCGCAGCCGGTGCCACAGCTTACGCCGCCAGCGGCAGCGACGTCGTTTGGATCGGGTCCGCCACCGCCGATGGCTCCGCCGCCGATGGCTCCGCCGCCGATGGCTCCACCGACGTCGGTTCCCCAAGGATCGTCATTTGGGGGTGCGGCAGCGGCTCCGCCGATCGCAACGGGCGCGGAGCAGCGAACGATCTTGGCCCAGCCCGCGCCGTTCATCCCGCCGCCCGCCAGCATGCCGGGTCCGGGACGCACGCAAGGCATGGATGGCGGTCATGCGACGATGTTTGTCGCTGGTCCAGCAGGCGGTATGACGATTTCGGCGCAAGCGCTGGCGCTGCGACAGCAGATCTTGGCGAGCAAGCCTCGTCGAGTGGAATCGGGCATGCCCAAGCCGCTGTTTTGGGTGAGCTGGGCGCTCATCGGTGTGTCGTTCGGGTTTCTCCTTCACGTCATCTGGAACTAGGCGATGATGAAGTTCATCCTCGGCGGTGAGGGTCCGGTTTCCCCGCAAGACCGCTCGGAGATGGAGCAGTGGAACGATCGGATTCGTCGCGACGCCGATCCGGGCATCCTGGCGCGGATTCGACGCATCGAGCAGCATCCGATGGTGCCAAGGCCGCGATCTCTGCCGCGAGCGATGCGCGACATGTCGACGCACTTCGACGATCCGCTGCATCAGTGGCACGTCGGATATCTGCGCGTACACGACGAAATGGAGCTTCCACACGAGCTGCATCGCGATCTGCGAGAGTGCGTTCCGCAGTCGATCTTGCGTGATATTTTCCGTCCCACGACCGGGTTTGACTTCGTGCTGGAGCCGATGGAAACCGAGCCCGATCGGACCGGCGCGCAGGCGCTGCGTGAAGCCAAAGAAGCGCTCAACCGAGAGCCGCTTCCGACGATTGAATCGAGCGTGCTGTTGGTTAGCGCCGAGCAGCGACGACGCAATCGCTTTGTCGCGCAGCCGTGGAAGACGCTGCTCAAAGACACGCAGCCTCGACAGTACTATCAAGTCGAAGGCGTCAATTACCGAGAGATTGACGAAGATGGGCAGCCGCTTGTGACGGAAGAGGACGAAAGCAGCGACGGATAGCTTCGCTCGCTTGCCTATCGTTCCGGTGTGCTGAGGGTTTTGCTTGCCTCGGGCCGGGGCGGACAAGTACCGTGTAACCAGTGAGCTCTCTGCCGTCGGACAGAACCCGAATTTCGCTGCTCAAACTGCTCGCTGGAGGCTTGTCCTTACCGGCGATCCTGTCGCTGTCAGCGGTCGCGGAGTTTTTGCTGTTTCGGCTGCTTCAGCCTCTGCTCCGAGCGGCTCCGACGCTGCTTCCTGGCTGGCTACAGAATGGACTGCTGGCGGCTGGGACGTTTTTTGCGCACTTTTCCGGGCTGCTGTCGCTCGCGTCGCTGCTGGCGCTGCTGTTTGTCGCGATGCGTGAGCGTGGAATTGCCTCGCATCCCGTCGGTCGGCTTGGCCTCGGCTTGATGTCGCTGTTCTTCGTGTCGCTCGCGTCGCTGGAGATCTTGTTTCCGAAGCTGCTCGCTGAGACGATCGGTCTGGTGCGCGCGCAGTGGCTGATGCAGACCTCGAGCCTGTGTCTGTCGGTGCTGCTGGCGCTGGCGGTCTTGCCTCGGCATACGGCGACGCTGTGGCACAAGCTGGCGATGATGCTCTTGCTGGTTCCGCCGGTGCTGCTGCTGGAAAACCAGTGGCATCTTCTGACCAGTCGCGAGCTGATGCAGCGTGTGAGCCTGGTCTTGATCCTGTACGGTCCGACGCTGGCGACGGCTGCTCTCGGCGGTGCCGGGCTGCTGCTTTTGACGCGGCGTACCTGGAACTGGTCGACGGACAGCTTGGCGCTGCTGTTTACGTCGATCATCGTCGGCTGTATGACGCTGCTGCTTCTCGCGGCTCCGGCGGCGGCGGCGCGACTGATTTACATCGCATTCGACTTGCAACTTCCGCATCAGCCGCTCGCGCAGGGCATTTACATGGGCAGCTTGGCGGTGTGGTCGCTGGCGGTGTTTTCGCTGCTGTTCCGTCACGGTGCGCTGCGACTGCGAGGAATGGGAATCTTGCTGGTGGGACTTGCGGGGGCGCAGCCGAGGACGATTCACCAAGAAGCGTTCTTTTTGGTCGGCCTTTTGTGTATGGCCGAGAGCCTGCTGATTGATCGGGATCGACCGTCGCTCAGCTCGGAAGTGTGGCCAAGAACTTCGTCACCGCAGCCGTAAACGCGGCAGGCTGTTCCAGCATCGGTAGGTGTCCCGCGTCGGAAATCTGGACCCGCTCCGCTTGGTGAATGGCGCGCTGGGTCTGAGCAAGCTGCTGCGGCGAGACGAGTAGATCGTCGCTGCCACCAATGATGAGCGTCGGTGCGCGTACTGTTTCTAGCTGAGACAGCAGGTTGAGCTGACGACAGAGTGCGAAGTCTCCGAGCACCACCTGACGACGCGCTTGCATCACCACCGACTGCCAGCGAGCGCGAACATCGGGATGCGTCGCGGGTGAAAACGATAGCGCGGCCAGCGACGGTGGCATCGTCTGCACTTCCGTGTCATCTCCGGGCGGTAGCTCTTGCGACAGACTGCGCCACAGCTCCTCGGGAACATCCATGGTTGCGGAACTGGCGACGAGAATCAGGCCCGCAACTCGCTCAGGCCACGACGCTGCACAGCGAATCGCCACAATGCCGCCCAGCGAGTGCCCGATAAGCACCACCCGTGGCACCTTCAGCTGCGCGCACATCGTCCCCACCGCGTCGCGATAGAGATCGATGCTCTGTTCGTGCCAAGGATCGGACTGTCCGTGACCGGGAAGGTCCGGCGCGATGATGCGACGGGCGGGCGCTATCTGACGCACCAAGCTCATCCACACCACACCGGACATGCCCGCACCGTGGATACAGACCAGCGGCGTGGGCGCTCCGGCGTGACTGGGTGATGGCTCTGGTTCGTCGCGAACGCGAAGGATCTTGGGGCCTATCCGTAAGCGCCTCATGGCAGGTGCGGAACGTAGACGCCCCCCGGTCGCCTACGCAAGGACTTCGGAGCCTACGCCGACTTGATCTTCTTGATCTCGGCGAGCAGCTCGGGGACAGCCTTTTCCCAGGTCGTCACCAGACCGTAGTCGGCAACCTGGAAGATCGGTGCCTCGGGGTCTTTGTTGATGGCGACGATGACTTTGCTGCCCTTCATTCCTGCGAGGTGCTGAATTGCACCCGAGATGGCGACGGCGACGTACAGATCCGGCGCAACCACCTTGCCGGTCTGTCCAACTTGCAGGTCGTTCGGGACCATTCCGGCGTCGCATGCGGCGCGGCTGGCACCCAGCGCACCACCGACGAGATCGCAGAGCTGCTCAAGGACGGCAAAGTTTTTGCCTTCCTTCATGCCGCGACCACCGGAGATGACGACGCGCGCTTCGGTCAGGTCGGGACGATCGCGCTTTTGCGACTGAAGCTCGACGAAGCTTGCACCCGCAGCGTTGATGGTTCCGGGAGCCGCTGCCGAAATGGGCGAGCTTCCACCCGACGGCTGAGCGCGCGGGAAGTCGGTCTGACGACCGCTGACGACCACGACATCCGACAGCACTTCAAGCGTCTGGATCGCGTTGCCCGCGTTGGTGGCTCGACGGTACTGCTTGGCCGACACGACGCTGCTTACGTCGGGGGCAATGCCCGCATCGATGATTCCCGCCACGCGTGGCAGCAGGTCTTTCCCGATAGAGGTTGCACAACCCGCGATGACGCTCGCGCCTTGCTCACTGGCCAGACGCGCCAGGATCGGTGCGTAGGTCTCGGCCAGGTAGTTCTTTAGCGCCGGAGCTTCGACGGTAATGATCGCGTCAGCGCCGAACTGCGAAGCTTCTTTCGCCGCGTCCGCCACCGACTCACCGATGAGGACAAACAGCAGCTTTCCGCCGTTCGACTTGTGGATGGCCCGCGCCAGGCTGATGGCCGAAAGCGCAGCGGGACGGAGACGCCGATCGGCTTGTTCTAGGAATACAAGTACGTTGCCCATGGCATCACCTCATCAAAGAACTTTGGCTTCTTTTTGCAGCTTCTCCACCAGCTCAGCGACGGAGCCCACTTTCTTACCAGCTTGACGAGCTGGCGGGGTCTCGACTTTGAGCACCTTGGTCTTCGGCGTCGCGCTCACGCCAAGCTGAGCCAGCGTCAGCTGCTCAAATGGCTTGGAGTTGGCGGCCCGAATGCCCTTGAGCGACGAGTAACGCGGACCATCGGGATACGCGAACTCGGGCTTGGTCTTGCCGTTCTTGACGGCGTGCGGCGACACGATGCGGAGATCGACCGTCACCACGGCTGGAAGCTGAACTTTCTTTAGCTCGACGCCCGCATCGACTTCGCGACCGACGATGACAGCCTTGCCGCCATCGACCACTTGGATGCTGCATGCGAACGTGGCTTGCGGCCAGCCGAGGATCGCTGCGACGCGCTGTCCGACATCGTTGCCTTCGTTGTCAGCGGCGAGCTTGCCCATCAGCACCA
>CALMML010000501.1 GCA_937868485.1 uncultured Myxococcales bacterium
GCTGACCTTGGTAAGGCTGACCTTGATAAGGCTGACCTTGGTAAGGCTGACCTTGGTAAGGCTGACCTTGATAAGGCTGACCTGGATAGGGCTGCGCGCTCGGATACTGGCCCGGATACGGCTGAGCGCCTGGCGGTGGCTGATAGCTCGGCTGCGGGTAGTTTCCGTACTGCGGATCTTGCTGCGCGTGAGTCACGGAGGGCAGGGCACAAAGCAGTGCCACAAGTCCCCAAGGATGGGTCGGTCGTTTCATGGTGAAGCCTCGCTGCGTTACAGATCGACTACGCACGGGTTCGCACAGGGGCAACGAGAAGTCGCTCGCTGTTACTTGTTGGATCGACTGGAGCCGCCGCTGAGGGACGACTGACTGGCTTGGATGAGCGCGTTCTGTCCGGCGCGGATGGTCTGGCGTGTGACAAACTCCTCGAAGCCGTTCTTGGTGACGTGGATTGAAACCGACCACTCGGGAGCGCCTGTCGCCGACGTCAGCTCGTGCTGAACTTCGCCGCTGCCCGGCACCACGCCAATGTCTACGAAGTCAATCGACACCCGCGATCCTGGCAGCGCTCGCACCGTCAGCTTGGCCGGTCCCTTGGGTCGCTGCGTCGCTGGCATTGTCGTCGGAGGCAGCGGATTTTGCGGCACCGTATTTTGCGGCCACAGCAGCAGCAGCGCCAGCACCGCGACGCCAATCGCAGCGCCCGCAAAGATGAAGACCAAGCGACGAAGCTGTCCACTGCTCGGCGACGGAGCCACTTCATACGCCGGCGGTGCCGTCTGCGTGTAGCCACCGGGCTGAAGATGCATGTTGCTCACCATCGGGCCCGACATCATGCCCGACGGATTCATCGCCATCGGCGCATTGACCATGCCCGACGGATTCATGGTCATCGGTGCGCTGATGATTCCGCTCTGGTGCATGCCCATCTGCGCTTGCACTTGCCCTGGAACACCGTATGGACCGGGCTGCATCATCATCGGCGGAGCATAGCCAGGCGCGCCCATTCCCATCGGAATCACGCCCGGTGGAAAGGCTCCCGCGCGCATCGACATCGAGGGATCTGCCATCGGCGCAGGCATCACCGGCGCAACTGCCAGCTCTCCGTCGATGGCTTGCGCAAACTCCGTCATCGTCTGGAAGCGTCGCGCCCGGTCTTTGTCCATCGCCCGCAGACAGATGGCTTCCAGATCGGGCGGCACGCTGCGGTTGCGACGGCTCGGCGGCTCCGGTGCCTCGAACATGTGCTTGGTCAGCGTGCCCATGTACGTCTCGGCGTGGAACGGCACTTTTCCCGTCAGCATTTCGTACAGGATGCAGCCCAGTGCGTAGATATCGACGCGATGATCCGGCGTCTCGCCGCGCGCTTGTTCCGGGGACATGTACTCGGCGGTGCCGAAGATCATGCCGCTCTGGGTCAGTCGTCCGCCGGGTCCGCCGCCGCCCGCTTCCATCGTCGTCATCTTGGCGATGCCGAAGTCGAGGATCTTCACGAAGTCGGACTTGCCCTCTTTTTCGACGAGATAGATGTTTTCCGGCTTGAGGTCGCGGTGGACGATGCCCTTTTGGTGGGCCGCTGCGAGTGCTCGACAGAGCTGGCCCATGATGTGACGGATGCGAGGAACCGGCATCGCGCCCATTCCCGTGATCGCGTGTGCCAGATCGTGGCCTTCCAGATACTCCATCGTGAAAAAGACGGAGCCCGAGGCTGTCTCGCCGAAGTCGTGGACCTCGACGATGTTTTCGTGACCAATCCGAGCGGCGGCGCGTGCTTCCTGAATGAAGCGCTGCACCAGATCCGGCTTCGAGGCAAAGTCCTGCGACAGGATCTTGATCGCCACTCGACGCTCGATCATGACGTGCTCGGCGAGGTACACCGCACCCATACCGCCAGCGCCGAGCTTCTTGATGATCTTGTACCGATCGTTTAGCAGCGTTCCGATGTACGGATCTTGAAACTCGGCAAGCTGCTTGAGCACCGCAGCTTCGCGCGCATCGAGGGCGCTGCCAGGAGACGAGTCTTTCGCTCCCAGCTTCGCGCCCGGCTGCGACGATGCGTCGTCGAGTTTGGGTGGATTTGGCACTGTAGGATTAGGTTATCACAACCGGAATGGAGGAACCATTGCCGAAGCTGCTCGGCGACGGATGGTGTGCCAAAGCGCGGTCAGCGGTGGGGTAGGTTGCCTACTTACCGCGCGAGAACGGATCGCGTAGCCCAGTCGGAAGCGAGGTTGGCGAAGACTTGCCAGCGGGCTTTTTGGTGTCTCCGGCCTTGGGCTTGTCCGTGGTCTTGGTCTCGGTTTTCTTCGACTCAGGACGCGACTTGCGAGCGGAACCGCCGGTCTTTTCCAGCGGCACATCCACGTCCTGATCCTTTTCAGGCTGCATGTCTTCCGCGTACGACTCGAAGCCTTTGCGTCGCAGCTCCAAGTGCATCGGCTGACCCTTCTTTTGCGAGATCCGTAGCGGCGTGATGCCTCGCACTTCACCGTCGACCACAACCTCTGCTCCGGGAGGCTTGGTCGTGATCATCAGGTACACCGGACCCGCTTCCGCGACCTTGGTCGGCTGCGGCGGCGGAGTCACTGGGTCCACTTTGTTCACAATCGGCTTCGGCGGAGGCGGCGTCGTCACCGTCGGCTTCGGCTGATCTTGAGACAGCAGGAAGAACAGCAGCAGGCCAATCACCGCGACCAGCACCACGGCGACGCCAATCAGTACTGGCTTTAGACCCTTGCCGGAGTCGAGTACTGCGCTCTTTCCGGTCGGACGCGGCGGCGTCGGCACGCCCATCGCTTGCGGAAACTGCGCCATCGGCTGCGAGAACATGCCGGGCTGAACGCCCATCCCTTGGGCCATGGGCTGCTGAAAGCCTGGCTGCGGCGGATATCCAGGCATCTGCGCGCTTGGCACCTGCGGGCTGGGCTGCGCGGGCTGACTCACCATGCTCGGATCATCGATGACGATCCGTCCGCCTTTCATCTCTTGCTCGACTTGCGTCAGCGCTTGTTCCAGCTCTTTCATCGACGGGAAGCGCGCTTCTGGCTTCTTGGCCATGGCGCGAATCACCACCGCATCGAGGCTGGCTGGAATCTTTAGCTCAGGCTTGCGCTTCCGAGGCGGAATGACGGGCTCAAAGACGTGCTTGGTCAGCGTCTGCGCCGGACGATCCCCGAGGAATGGCACCACGCCGGTCAGCATCTCGTACATGATGCAGCCCGTCGCGTACTGGTCGACGCGGTGATCGGTTTCTTGCCCGGTTGCTTGCTCAGGCGACATGTACTCGGGCGTTCCGAGCACCATGCCGACCTGCGTCAGCTTCTGACCCGAGCCCACCTTCGCGATGCCGAAGTCGACGATCTTTACGTAGTCTTTTTGTCCCTCACGCTCGAGCAGGAAGATGTTTTCCGGCTTGAGGTCGCGGTGGACAATGCCCTTTTGGTGCGCGGCGTTGAGCGCTCGTCCCATCTGCGCCGCGATCGTGCAGACCCGCGCCGGCTCCAGCGGTCCTTCTTGGATCGCTTGCGCCAGCGTCTGGCCGTGCAAAAACTCCATGACGAAGTAGGCGTGTCCGTCGGGGAGAACACCGAAGTCGGTGATGTCGACGATGTTGCTATGGCCGATCTTCGATGCGGACTTGGCTTCTTGAATGAAGCGCTGCACCGCCGCTGTGTCCTGCGCCGCTTCTTTGCGCAAGATCTTGATCGCCACCGGTTTGTCGATGAGTACGTGGCGCGCCTTGTAGACAACGCCCATACCACCTTCGCCGAGCCTCGATTCGATGGCATAGCGACCATCAATCGTGGTGCCAAGCAGCGGATCTGTCTCGACCTCTTTGGCGGCCGAGGTGTTTGGCAACGGGGACCCATCCCGCGGGCAAAACTCAAGCACGTCCGGGTACTTGATCTGACACTGGGGACAAGTCTTCACAGCCGCCTCAGCTTACCTTTCTTGCCTATCCACGGTCAATTGGCCAAGCTGAGCGACTTTGCATTCTGTCGCTTTGCGCTGCCTTGACTCGGCAAACTGCCTGTTTTTTCACGGAAATCCGGCGCATGCGGCGTGATGTCCTACTCGAGTCCACGCGCCCGCAGCTCGTCATCGTCTTCGCCGCGCAGGTGTCCTAGCTCGTGCATCAGCGTGGTGCGCACTTGCGCCGAAAGCTCGTCACGGGTTGTGACGATGCGCAGCAGGTTTTTTCGATACAGCACGATCGATCGCGGCTCACTGTCCGGCATGCCGAGCGGCAGGCCACGAAACAGCCCCACGATCGTCGGTGACAGCGTTGGCTGATCGGCGGTGAGATCGCTTACGTCCGGCAGCTCGCTCAGCTCCAGCCGAACCAGCTTCAGATCCGATCGAAGTCCGACGGGGAGCGCTCGTATTTCTTTGTCAACCAGCGACGAAAACTCAGTCATCGACACCGGCAGTGGCTCGGGAAAGTCACTCGGAGCCAGCTTTCGTGCCGTCGCCAGCTCTTTTTCCGCTGCCTGCGCTTCGCCCAGCATTTCCAGCACCAGGCCCAGCTGATGATGCGACCAGGCGTCGTCGGGAACCCGGCGAGTTAGCTCCGCAAATGTACGCTGTGCATCCTTGAATCGACACAGATCGAACAGCACCAGGCCTCGCTCGTAGCGCGCTTGATCGCTATCCGACAGCGCGATCGCTTCTTCGAGCGGTGTCAGCGCCTGCGCCGCCCGTCCGAGATCGCTCAGCGCCTGACCTTCCAGCAGCAGCAGCCGAGACAGGATCGCGCGATCGTCGCTGGCTTTCACTGCTTGACGCTGCGGACGGTCGGAGTGGCTCGGCCCGCCCGGACTGCGCGGACTTGTCGACCGAGGCAGGCTCGGCAGCGCGGACACCGGACGTTTTTTGTGCAAGTCCGTCGAGCGACTGCGACGCAGGACCACTTTGGCATGTCGCACGTAGGCCAGGCCGATCAGCGTGTTGTCCGACGTCGGCGCGAGCTGATGAATGTACAGCTCAGCGGCTCCGAGCAGCGTCTCGGGATCATCTGGATCGATGGCGAGCGCGTGCGTGATGGCCTGCTTCGCATCGTCTTTTTGTCCCAGTCCAAGCAGTGCCAGCGCGCGGTTGTGATGCGCTTCCACCGACGCTTCATTTTGACGCAGCGACTCTTCGGCACAAGCCAGCGCTTCTTGATACAGCCGCTCGGGCGACTGTGGACCGTCTTTGTCCTGACAGACGCGCTGCTGCTGTGCGGCTTGCTCCAAGCGATCGGCGGCGCGGTGAACCAGCTCATCGATCGATCGATGCGGCGACAGCGCGGTATCGTCCGAAAAGCAGCGACGCAGCACCGTCGGCTGTTTGTGATCGTCATGGCCCGCTGCGTGGATCGCTTTGCCATCCTGTGGATCGCCAGGCTTTGGGTTCGCTTGCGCGACTGCTTTTCCGTCGCTGTGATCCGATTTTGCTGAAGATGCGGACGATGCCGACGGGCTGGGCGCGCCAGACTTGTGACACGCCGCGATCGGCGATAGCGAAGCCACAAGGGCGAGCGGCACAAGGGAATGCAAACGAGTACGCAACGCCGCCATTATTGCAAAATCCGCCGGAGCGACAAATGCCGGGACCGACTCGCTGCGCGCTTTTGCGTGCTGGGGCCGGGCTGCTGCGCGTCTTGCGCTTGAGTCACAAGGCTCGTCGCGCATAATCCGCATATGCTGCTTCGCTTCTTTTTCCGACTGAGAGAGGTCGGGCTGCCCGTGTCTCTGACCGAATACCTGACGCTGCTCGAAGCGCTGTCGCAAAGGGTCGTGTCTGGCAGCGTCGAGGACTTCTATTTTCTGTCGCGCTCGTGTCTGGTGAAAGATGAGCGGCATCTCGATCGCTTCGATCGGATCTTCGGCGAGACGTTTTCGGGTCTGGAGTCGCTGGCCGATCCGCAGACTGGTGCGGCGATTCCCGAGGAGTGGCTACGGAAGCTGGCGGAAAAGCTACTGTCTGCCGAGGAAATGGCGCAGATACAGGCGCTCGGTGGCTTTGACAAGCTGATGGAGCGACTGGCCGAGCTGCTCAAGGAACAGCACGAGCGACACCAAGGCGGAAATCGCTTCATCGGTACGGCGGGCACGTCGCCGTTTGGTGCGTATGGCTACAATCCCGAAGGCGTGCGAATCGGTCAGGATCGCTCGCGTCACCGTCGGGCTGTGAAGGTCTGGGACAAGCGCGAGTTTAAGAACCTCGACGACGACATTGAGCTGGGGATTCGCAACATCCAGATCGCGCTGCGCAGGCTGCGCCGCTTTGCCCGCCAAGGTGCAGCGACGGAACTGGATCTGCCGGGAACGATCTCTGCGACGGCAGAAAATGCCGGATTTTTGGATCTTCAGCTGGTTCCCGAGCGGCACAACACCGTCAAAGTGCTGCTGCTGCTCGATATCGGCGGGTCGATGGATGATCACGTTCAGACCTGCGCCGAGCTGTTTTCGGCAGCGCGCAGCGAGTTCAAGCACCTCATCCACTACTACTTCCATAACTGTGTCTATGAGTCGTTATGGAAAGACAACGTGCGGCGTAGCTCGGATCGGACGCCGACGCATGATGTGCTGCGCACGTATCCCGACGACTACAAGCTGATCTTCGTCGGGGACGCAGCGATGAGCCCGTATGAGATTGTCCAGCGTGGTGGCAGCGTCGAGCACTGGAATGAAGAAGCGGGTGTGGTGTGGATGAAGCGGCTGCTCGATACCTATCCGCATGCGGTGTGGCTAAACCCACTTCCCGAGGCTGCGTGGCAGCACTATCAGTCGGTGGAGATGATGCGATCGCTGGTCAGTGGTCGCATGTTTCCCATGACGCTCCACGGGCTTGATGCGGCCATTCGAGAGCTGAGCCACTAATCGTCGTCGAGCTTGCGCTACGGACGAGGCAGGGTGCAGGTTCCGGGCGTGCTGTAGCAAGCGCTGCCGACGCAGTAGCCGCTACAGTCTCGGCTCGTCGTACAGGACTTGCGGAGGCACTGGCCACCGTCGCAGCGAAAGTCGGTCGGGCAGTCGCTCGGGGCGATGCAGGCCTTGGGCTCACAGCGGTGACTTGCGCCGCAGCGCTGGCCTTCGCTGCACTCACTGTCGGCAGCACAGCCCTTCATGCACACGGTCTCGCTGCTGCACAGACACAGCGTCGGGCTGCTTGCGCAGATGTACGGTGATCCGAGCGCGCTACAGTCGGCATCGCTGCGACAGATTTCGGATGGAAGTGGGCGACGGCAAATTCCGCAGCCAGCAAACGCACCGGGCGACAGGCACGGACCTTCGACGGGCTGACACTCTTGCTCGACGGCGCAGCGACCCATCGGAATCGGCTTGGTTGGGGTGTCACAGCCGGTCACAAGTGCAAGCAGGCTCAGTGCGGAGAGCAGACAGGTTCGGATCATCGGATGCTCCTTCGGTGGATGGATCTTCGTTATCGGCGAATGGCGACGGCTGGAGCGCAGGCTGGACCAGCTTTTTGTTCCGTCGGAGATTTGCGCAAAGATGGGGAATTTCTCGACGGAAAGTAGGCGGCGGGAAAATTTCGCGAAACTGTGCTTAATTCGTAACCACATTCATGCAAGAAAGTCCGTCTTCACTGCCTGTTTCGGGCAGATCCCCGACGGGAACGCCCTCGAGTCGATCACTCGGTGGCTCCTCGTCTCCTGGTGTTTCTGGTTCCTTTCAACCCCAATCGCTGGCACACAGCCACGGTCCCAAGATCGAAAACACCCGCGACTTGCTCAAGGTGTCCTTGGCGGCGCTCGGTGTCGTCTACGGAGACATCGGTACGTCGCCGCTGTACGCCTTCAAAGAGTGCTTCGCTGGAGAGCACGGAGTTCCCGTCGACAACGCCAACGTGTTTGGCATCTTGTCGCTCATCTTCTGGTCGCTGACGCTGGTGGTGGTCTTTAAGTACATGACCTACATCATGCGTGCCGACAACAATGGCGAAGGGGGCATCCTGTCGCTGTTGGCGGTGCTGGCGCCGCGAGGCAATGTTGACAAGCGAGCCGTCGGACGACTGTCGCTGGTGATGCTGGGTCTGTTTGGTGCCGCGCTGCTGTATGGCGACGGAATCATTACGCCGGTGATCTCGGTGTATTCGGCGGTCGAAGGCGTTCAGGTGTATGCGCCGACGCTGGGACACGGAGCCTGGGCGGTCTCCACGGCAAACCTCGTGCCTCCGCTGACGGTGTCGATCTTGGTGGTGCTGTTCCTGATGCAAAAGCGCGGCACGGCGGGCGTCGGAGCCCTGTTTGGCCCGGTGATGCTGGTCTGGTTTATTAGCATCGCGCTGTTTGGCATCGCTGGCATCGTCAAAAACCCGTACGTGCTGTCGGCGGTGAATCCGATTCACGCGATTCGCTTCTTTGCGCACCACAAGCTGCATGGCTTTTTGGCGCTCGGCGCGGTGGTGCTGTGTGTAACCGGTGGTGAGGCGCTGTACGCCGACATGGGACACTTCGGTCAGCGCTCGATTCGGCTGGCTTGGTACTCGCTTGTGTTCCCGGCGCTGCTGCTCAACTACTTCGGTCAGGGCGCGTATCTGCTGGCACACGGCAAAGGCACCGGGATGTTCAGCCCGTTTTTCCAGATTGTGCCGTCGCTGCTGCGTGGACCGATGGTGCTGGTGGCGACGATGGCAACGATTGTGGCCTCGCAGGCACTGATCTCAGGCGGGTTTTCGCTGACGCGACAGGCGGTGCAGCTTGGCTACTGGCCGCGCGTCGCGATTGTGCACACCTCGGGCGATGCAGAAGGTCAGATCTACGTGCCCGAGATCAACTGGGCGATGATGGTCGGCTGTCTGGCGCTGGTGCTGGCATTCCGTCGAGAAGGCTCGGGCGGTCTGGCGGCGGCTTACGGCATCGCAGTGACGGGCACGATGGCGATTACCTCGATTCTGTATGGCGTGGTCGCGCATGAGCGCTGGGGCTGGAGCTGGTTCAAGATCAGCGGTCTGGTCGGGCTGTTTCTGCTGATTGATCTGTCATTCTTCGGGGCCAACGTCGCCAAGATTGCCGACGGAGGCTGGATTCCGCTGGTGGTCGCGGTCGGCATCTTCATCATCATGACGACGTGGAAAGCGGGTCGCGCGGCGCTGGAGCAGTTTGTCCAGAGCGCCAGCCTGCCGATGGATCTGTTCCTGGGTGACTTGCAAGAGCGAGGGCTGCCTCGGGTGAAGGGAACGGCGGTGTTTATGACCGGCAATCCCGAGGGTGCGCCCGTCGTGCTGCTGCATCACATCAAGCACAACAAGGCGCTCCACGAGCAGGTGGTGCTGCTGTCGGTGCTGACGGATCGTGTGCCGGAAGTGCCTCCGTCGCGTCGCGTCAGCGTCAAAGAGCTTGGCCAAGGCTTCTTCCAAGTGATTGCGCACTACGGCTTTATGCAGAGCCCGAACGTGCCCGATGTGATTCGTCGCTGCAAAGACGCGGGGCTCAAGACCGCCGAAGGGGACATCAGCTACTTCCTCGGGCGAGAGACGCTGCTTACGACGGGAAAGAGCGGGCTCGCGCGCTGGCGCAAGACGCTGTTTGGCTATCTGTCGAGAAATGCGCGGACCGCGACGTCGTTCTTCGGCATTCCGCCGAATCGCGTGGTGGAAATGGGCGCTCAGATCGAGCTGTAAGAGGCTGGGCGTCCGTTGCGGGGAGGGTCTGCGCGGACGCGTGAAGGTTGGCTTTTACAGACGGGGAACACCCAGCGAAAGCGGCGCGGTGCTGTGGTTCTTGCCGAGCAGTCCTCTCAGCATCAGCGTCAGCAGCGTCAGCACGTACGGCACGCTCTGCAAGATCCAGTTCGGAATCAGCAGGCCGCGCGCTTGAAGAAAGATTCCCGTCGCTTCCGCCGTCGCAAACAGCAGCGCAGCAGCGGCTCCCCACACGGGTCGCCAGCCGCCGAAGATCATCGCTGCCAAGGCCAAGAAGCCGCGTCCGCCTGACATCAGTGCCACAAACTGTCGCTGCTCGAAGACCAAGTAGACGCCGCCGATGGCCGTCAAAAGTCCGGACAGAGCGACGGCCCACATCCGCACGCTCAGCACCGACACCGACAGCGCTTGTGCTGCCGCTGGCTTGTCGCCGACCGCGCGCAGCCGCAGTCCCAGCACCGAGTGATGGAAAAGCCCGTGCAGCAGAATCACCGACGCGAACATCGCTCCCAGCAGCCACAGCGGACCACTGCCAACCAGCGCATCCAGCCGAGGTGAGTTCGATGTCGAGCCAAACACCACCTTCAGCAGCACGCGCGACAGCCCGTCTGCCAGCATGAAGATCGCGACGCCACAGACGATTTGATCGCCGCGAAACACGACGACCAGCAGTCCGTAGAGCAGCGAAGTGACAACGCCCGCAGTCAGTCCACACACAAGTGCCGTCGCTGCGCCATACGGTGCGCCGAGCGCCGTTCCAAGCGCCGAAACCAGCAAGATGCCTTCGAGTGCGATGTTGATGACGCCAGCGCGCTCACAGACCGTTCCGCCCAGCGCTGCCATCACATAGGGCACCGAGATGCGCAGGATCGCCCACAAGAGCCCAAACAGAGCCAGAGAGTCCACGTTCTACCTCGCAGCCCACGGAGAGACAGAGTCGGTCGCTTCCGGTTCGTCCAGCGGCGGTTCTGGAAGCTGCGTCGGTTCCGGTTCCCGACTCGGTGGCTTCGACGGTCGAGCGTCCCTGCTGTCGTCGTCGCGCTGCGGCTGCTGAAAGCGCGGCAGCAGGCGGCGAACTTCCGCTGAAGCTGTTGCGACCGCCAGGATCACCACCGCGCTGAGCACGTCGATCAGCTCTCGGGGCACCATCGCGTTGACGGCCAGACCGCCTTGCGCGAGCGTTCCGAAGAACAGCGCCGACAGCAGCACCCACAGAGGCCGGTTGTGAGCCAGCACCGCGACGGCAATGCCTAAGTATCCGACGCCCGCTGAAAAGCCGTCCTCGTAGTAGTACTTGTAGCCGAGCACGAAGTTGGCACCGCCGAGCCCCGCGAGTCCTCCCGACAGTGTCAGCGCCAGCGTCTGAATCCAGCCAATTCGCAGACCTGCCGCCGCCGCTGCATCGGGATTTTGACCGACCACGCGCAGCGCAAAGCCGAGCCTGGTTCGACGCAGCAGTAGCTCTACCATCACCGCGAGCAGCAGCGCGAGCCCAAGCGCCGCATTGACCGCCGAGCCATGAAGCTGCGGCAAGATCGTCGACAGCCTCGGCAATTTCGCTGCGTCAATGACCGGCGCGGTGTGTACCGATTCCCGTAAGAACAGATATCCACCGACGCCGACCATGACGGCGCGCACGATGAAGTTCAAGAGGATGGTGACGATGACCTCGTGGGCTCGACACAACCACTTGCACAGTCCGACGAAGGACCCGACGAGCCCGCCCGCGCAAAACGCAGCCACAAGACACAGCGGAACCGCCAGCACCGACGGAGTTGCGACCGGCAGATAGGCTCCGCACAAGGCCGCAGCGAGCGCTCCGACGATGAGCTGACCTTCCGCACCGACGTTGAACAGTCCGGCTCGTAGGGCGACCGCCACCGCCAGCCCGGTACAGACGAGCGGTGTGGTCTTAAACAGAACCTGACCGATGCCGTAGATGCTGCCCCACGTACCGGCGAGCAGCAGCCGATACATGCCGAGCGGGCTCTGACCGTACAGTCGAGCCAGCAGCGACGCCATCGCCATCGCCAAGAGCGCCGCCCACACAAACGGCAGCGCCCTTAGCCACAGCGGACCACGAGTTTGCTCGTGTGAGCCCGCCATGTGCGACTACAGCGTCCCCGCCTTGCGTCGACGCGCCAAAAGCAGCAGCAGCGCCAGCACCGACAGCAGCGTCAGCGGTCCACCCACCGATCGCTGGCCCATCGAGCAGCCACTCGCTTCTTCCATCGGCATCGGACGGTTGATGCCGTCGCCCTCGGCGCTGACCTGAGCCAAGCTGACCACCGTGCCCTTCATGCGGATGTCGATGAGCTCCGACTTGCTGCCCGTGCCTTTGGGCGCAAACACCACCGGCACCTTGGTTGCTTCACTCGGACCGAGTGCCAGCTTCACCTGCGACAGATCGACCAGCCACTCGTCGCCCGGAGGCACAATCACGTCCAGCTCCAGCGGCGTCGTTCCGTCGTTGGCAATCGTGATCGACAGCGGGTTCGACTGATCTCCAACGTAGACCGGACGGAAGCGCAGCGTCGTCGGGGAAACCGTCAGCAGCGCCGACATCGACGAGCCCTTGATCTGCACCGTCATCGGAACCTGAACACCGTCGGCTTCGACCACCGCCACGGCCTTGATTTCCGCTCGCGCCGTGCGCGGATCGAACGTGATGCCGATCTCGCTGCTCTCGCCGGGCATGATCTTGGTCTTGTAGCCCGTCACGACGGTAAAGTCCGCCGCACCATCGCCCGACAGCTTCACCGCCAGGTTGTCGATGACCACCGAGCCGGTGTTGGTCACTTTCACGACCTTCATCTCGCTCTTTTGTCCGACGTAAATCGGGGTGTTGAAGTCGAGCACAACCGGATCGACGGTGACGTTCGCCACCACGCCATTCACCGACAGAGGCAGCGAGAACTTGGTTCCGCCCGCAACCGCCGGATCGTCGGTGGTGATGTCCAGCTTCGCCGTCGCCACTCCGACCATCGCCGGAATGCAGTTCACCGTGAAGCTTGCGCTGCCGCCCGCCGGGATCTTGGTTCCGTCGACAGGTGCGTTCACTGAAAACACGCTCACCATCGGGGAAATCGCGCTCTTGAGGATCGTCAGATCCTTGTTTCCAGTGTTGCTGAGCTTCACCACCTTCGAGACCGTCTGCTTGACCTTGGCATCGCCGAAGTCCACCTTCGCTACATCGAGCTGACCGACGGCACCATTGGCTTCCGCTTTCATTGCCACCGTCGCTGATCCTGAAGTCGCCAGATCCGTTACAACCCGCAGCGTCGCCGACAGCGAGCCCGCCGACTTGGGCGAAACCAACACCTGCGCGTTCACCTTGCTTCCGGCGCGCAGCACAAACGGCGTGGCTTCCAGCGTCGATACCACGAATGAGTCAGCGCCCATTCCCGATGCAACGGCCACTTCCTTCACCAACAGATCACCGTCGCCATCGTTGCTTAGCTCGACCAGCTTCGGGGCCGACGTCGATCCAATGTTCACCGAGCCAAAGTCGAGCGAGGTGACGTTCACCTTGAACTTCGGCTCCGTCGCTGTTCCCGCCAGATCAATCGTTTTGTCCGAGCCCGGCGGTCCCGGCGGCTCGTTGCTCGACAGCGTCAGCTTGCCCGTACGCAGACCATTCACCGTCGGAGAAAACACAATCTGGAAGGTCTTGGTCTGCTGCGCCTGCACCACCAGCGGGCTCATCGCCGTCGGCGTATTCGGAATCGAAAAGTCCGCGCTGTCCGTCACGATCGACGGCACGCTCAGGTCCGAATAGCCTTCGTTGGTCAGGTTGATCGTGATCGGAATGCCCTTGGTTCCCGTCGGAACATCCGGCATCAGCACCGACGTATACGGCAGCTTGGCTTTGGGCGGACCGGCCAGCGCACGCACTGGAATTTCCAGCGGGCTGCTTGCATCCGTCGACAAAACCGTGATGCTCGTCGAAAACTCGCCAGTGTCCATGCCCGGCGTGAACTTGACGTCGAAGCTGTAGGTCGCGCCCGCGAACATCGTGATCTTGGCGTCGGGACGCGAGGTCTTTAGCTCATAGTGCGTGGTGTCACCGATGGTTGGTTTTTCCAGGTCAATCGGCGACGTTCCCGCGTTCTTCAGTCGCACCGTCACGGGGCCTGCTGTCGATCCCGTCGGATTTCCACCGAAGTCGATGGGCGACAGCGAGATCCACAGGTTTCCCTTGCTGGTTCCTTCGAGCACGCTTTCGATGCGTGGCAGGCCGTTTAGCGTCAGATACAGCGTCGCGCGGTGGGTTCCTTGCACTTGCGGCTTAAACGCCACCTGCACCGGCAGCGACGATCCAATCGGCAGCGTCAGCGGGGAAGCGGCGCTCGGCGAGTAGTCGCTGCGCGAGACAAACTGCGCTTTGCCTGCGCCGTCGATGCCAATGCTCGTTACATCGATCGGAGCGTCGGAGATGTTGCGGAACGTGACCGTCGTCCAAGCGCTCGCACCACCGAGACCCGTGCTCGGGAAGCTGGGCTTGCGCGGGCTTTGCAGCATCGGGGCCGACAGATACAGGATGGCGTTGGTGATTAGCTCTCCGCCGGTGCCGCCCCACGAACCAGTGATCGCGGTTTCGTCGCCGGGCAGCATGTTCAGGTCGACGCGCTTTTTGCCGCGCACCGCAAGCAGGGTTCCGTCCGCCCAGTAGGCGACGGCGGTGGCACCTGCTCGCAGGGCCGTGCCCGTGACGCGCTGGCAGTTCGAGCCGCACGAAAACTCCGTCACACCTTCGACGAGCGGATCGTTGCTTAGCACGGTGCCACGCTTGGTGGCCGACGTGGCATTGGTGGCGCTCTGCGAGGTGAGCGCGTAGTTTGCAAGGAAGCGACCCGCGATGGCCGGTGCCCCGAACAGGCCCGTCTGCCAGGTGTTCGGCTGGAACATCAGCACCGCCGCGCCCGGCACCATCGACATGTAGTCTCCGAGCGCGTTGCCAACACCGTCGGCGCTCGACAGGCCGTAGTCGCTCGACAGCACCACCACCAGCTTGTAGTTCTGAAGCTGCGTCAGCGTCGGATCGCTAAACGCCGAATCAATCTGATCGACCGCCGTGTACAGCCCGGTGGCGAGGATCTTTTGCTTCACATACTGCCACCACGCGCTCTCGCTGGAGCGGGTTGCGGTGACGATGGCAGCCTTCTGCGCGCTGGCCGACTGGACGAAGCCACATATCGTCCAAAGCGCCAGCAGAAGGCCGCACACACGCGCAAGTCGAGATCGAGACATCGTTTGGACTCCTTGCATGGGTTCGCGGTCAAAATTGCGGGTAGGGAATGCGGACACACCTATGCCCAGGTGGGGGTTTAGCACAGCTTCCCCGGGGTCCGCCGCTAGAACGATAGGCGCGTCTGGATTCCGGTCTGAACCACGTTGCCTGCGACGGTAAAGTCACCGACTGCGGAGCGCGGATCGGACTTGCGGAAGGATCTCGTCGGAAGGTACGTCAGGCCGACGTAGCCATCGAAGGCGATGGGACGGGGCAGCACCTTGGTGATTCCCGATAGCTCGACGCCGAGTCCGACGCTGAAGATGTGCTTGTCGCTGTCACCGAGGCTGGATTCGCCATCTTGCTCGGGAATGGGCGAGGCTTCGTAGCGATAGCCCGCGCGCGCGTCGACAGAAACGGGGCCCGCAGCATCGATGGCTCGCCACTCGACACCGACCGCCGGAATCAGCAGATCGCGAAATCCGACGGGCGGATAGTCTTTGGACTTGGGCAGCTTCACCAGATCCGTCAGCTGTCCAATGTCGAGGTCGAGCGTAAACACAGCGGCGGGCGGTGGCTGATCTTTCCAGCGCGCATAGGTCAAGTCGACGCTGACCAGCACCCGTGAAAAGCGAGCGGCAGCGGCGGCGACAAGCTGCCAAGGCTGAAACAAATCGACGGAGCGCGCCAGCTCTTTGAGGCTGCCTTTTTCGACGACGGGACGCTGTCCGGGATCGGCCACTTGCGCATCAATTTGAAAGCCTTGTTCCAGATCGAGCGCAAAGCGATGTCGATACGTCAGCCCGAGCGACAGGTTCGGCGTCGCCGCAAACAGCAGCCCAACCTGCGGATAGCGAATCGCGAGCAGGTCTTGGGTGATCGACGGGGTCAGCTCACTTCGCTCGGGGTCCGAGATGCCAATGCGCCCACGCAGATACACCGTTCCCGACGAGCGCGACATAAACGCCAGACCGCCACCGACGTACAGCCCACGATAGATGTGAACCGCCAAGTTGGCCGCCAAATACAGTCGCTGGGTTCGGTTGTCGTACATGTGCAGCCTCGGCTGATCGAAGCTGAGCACGCGAATCCTGGTCACATGCTGGTCGGGCAAAAACAGCGAAACCCCGAAGGCAAAGCGCACAGGACCGATCGTTCCGGGCAGCACGACTCCGGCGGTGAGCCCGCGCGTATCGAGGAGCGGCTGACGCTGACCCGACACCTCGACGAGCGGACGCGCAAACTGATAGCCGACATCAATGCGCAGATCCGTCGTCCGTGCGAGCCCGGCGGGATTGTAGTAGTTGGCGGCACTGTCATCGGCGACGGCAGAATACGCAGAACCCAGCGCGGCGGCGCGGGCTCCGTAGCCAAAAGCGTCGATGGGATTGGCCTCGGCTCGACGGACCAGTGCGCTGACGACCAGCGCTGCCAAGACAACGCGCTTCATAGCCGCACCCCCAGCGTCGCTCCACCGACGAAGAGCTGACCGCTCAAGCGACCATCCGGCGACAGCAGGTGCGCTTGTCCGAACACATCGATGTCGAGTGGAACGCTCTTGCGCAGGCTCAGGCCCAGACCGACGGTCAGGACGTGACGACTGGCATCGAGCAGGCTCTTTGCATCGTCTTGCGGCTGCACTTGTGGCGTCGGTGTCCAGTCGAAGAAATAGCCACCGCGCAGCATGACACGCACCGCATCTGTCGTCGGTGCTTGATATTCCATAGAGACGCGCGGCACCACTGTGTCGTGAAAGCCGGGCTCAGGCAGCGCGGGCGAATCTGCCGTCGCTTTTTCAATCGGATAGCGATAGTCGCTCCACTTTTTCCAGCCGAGCTGGGCAATCAGGGTCAGCGACGAAGAGACATGCAGCGCTGCCTCGGCAGCAAGCTGATGCGGATCGTACTGTGCGATCCCGGCAAACGAAATCAGCGGCAGTCCGAGCGGAATCGCGTCGCCCAGCTCGGTGTGCAGTCGCAGCAGATACGACGAGCGCGATGCGCCTCGGTAGGTCAAGCCAAGCTGGATGCGATCACTGGGCGACGACCAGCGAATGCCCAAAATCGGCGCGTAATCGACGGTCAGCTGCTCTTCCGAGATGGTCGTGATGCGTCCCGTTCCGTCAGGTCGAATGATGATGTCACCGACGAGAGCAGCGAGCGCCAGCACGCCACCACCGATGCGCAGGCCAAAGGGCAAGCGCACGCCCATTCCGACGAGAACCGAGACAACCTCGGTGCGGGAGTCGAGGAGCACGGCGCGCGGCACTTCGGGATACGGAACGCTGACGCGGTTGACGACCCCGGCGGGTAGATACAGTCCCAGGCCGATGCCGATGCGGTCCGCAAGGACGCCACCGAGCGGAAGTGGCACGCTCGCACCAATCTGAACGCCAGCGGGATTGCTGAGCGAGATCGGCTGATCGTCGATGCGCAGTCGGTAGCCGCCGTACACAAAGCCGATCGAGAGCTTCTTGCTCGACGCCGACAGGCCTGCCGGGTTTTGATAGGTCGCTTCCCAGTCGTCGGCGACCGCAATGCCTGTGCCCGCCATCGCTGCGGAGCGCGGACCGAGTGAGATCAGATCCGGCAGCGACGCGAACGCTACACTCGGTAGCAGCGTCGTCAGCCCCAGCAGCAGTCGGGCGGCGCGCGTCATGTGGCACTGGCCTGTGGGCTGGCGGTGTCAAACCAGATGGTGACGGGACCGTCGTTGCAGATGTCGACGTCCATCATCGCGCCAAAGCGACCTGTCTCGACGACAAAGCCAGCGTTTTTGCAGCCCGCGATGAAGCGTTCATACAGCGGAATGGCGTCGCTGGGTGGCATCGCTGAAAGGAACGATGGTCGACGGCCTTTGCTCGTGTCGGCGTAGAGCGTGAACTGACTGACGACGAGCAGCGAGCCATGGGCGTCGCGCAGTGAGCGGTTGATGTTGCCGGGCTTGCGACCCTCGGGAACACTGCCGGGTGGGTCGGGAAACAGGCGCATGCCGGTGATGCGATCGACGAGCAGATCGACCTCTTTGCTGCTGTCACCTTGGCCGATGCCGAGGAGGACGCACAGTCCGACGCCAATTTTTCCGAGCACTTCGCCTGAGTCTTGGTCGCGCACCTCGGCGCGGCTGACACGTTGGACCACGGCACGCATGACGTCGCCGTAACACGTCGGCAGCGCGGGTGTAAAGCGGCTGGAAGCATTGCCAGTTTCGGGCCACTGGCTACGATGACAGAAGATGCAGCGCGCACGGTTTGGGCGACAGATTCGATGGCTTGGTCGGGGCTCACGGTCCCTGGCTCAGCTCGTCTGTGGGTCGCTGATAGCGCTGATTTGCAGCGACGGACGAGCGGATCTGTGGAGCTACGAGCACGACGGAGTGGTCTACTTTAGCAACATTCCTCCGTCGGGACGCGATGGTCACAGGTGGTCGGTCGTGTCGCGCAGTGGACCGGGCAAGGCACAGACGGTGTCAGGCGTCAGCGGCTGTGAGCGCTCGCGGGCCGACGTGGTGCCGTCGCAAGATCAGAGCCCCGATCGCTTCCATCGCTACGATCGTCATATTGCCGAAGCAGCGACGGTGTTTGGGCTGCCCGAAGCGCTGATCCGAGCGGTCATCAAGGTCGAGTCGGACTACGATCCGCGCGTCGTGAGCTGCGCCGGGGCCAAGGGCTTGATGCAGCTGATGCCCGACGTGGCGACGGAGCAAAAGGTGCTCGACGTGTTCGAGCCGCGCAAGAACATCCTCGGTGGCTCGCGGCTGCTGCGGGTGCTGGCCAATCGCTTTCGTGGTGATTTGGTCTTGACAATTGCCGGATATCATGCTGGGGCAGGCGCTGTGATGAAATATGATGGCGTGCCTCCGTATGAAACGACGCAGCAGTACGTAAAGATGGTGCTGACGGAATATCAGCGCGAGCGGACGCGACTCGGGGACAAACAGTGAGCGGCTGGCTGCGCCGCTTGTCGACGACGTATCGGATGGCTGTGGCTGCCGAAGCGGCGGGTGACTACCTGGAAGCAGCCAAAGCGTATGCACTGTGCGAGGAGCGACACAAGGTCGCGGAGATGCACATCCTCGAAGCAGCTCGACGGGCTGTTCCGGGCAGCGCAGCGGCAGAGCTTCTGATTGCTGCCAACTTTTTGCATGACGATGAGTCGGCTCCGCAGGCGCTGCTGCGACGGCTCGGGGAAGCGCTGCTGCGGCTTGTGCGAAGTCGCGATCTCATCGACAGTGACCGAGAGCTGGCGACGGTGGCTGCGCAGGTGCTGCGTCGGGCCGGGGAGCCACTGCTGGCAGCAGAAGCCTATCAGCGCGTCGGAGATGTCGATCGCGCCGTCGAGCTTCTGTCTTTGGCCGGTGAAGTCGAGCGCGTCGAGCAGCTGCTGTCCGGGCATCAGTCTGAGCGGGAGCAGGCCGAGCGCGAGCGTGAGCTGACGGCCAGCTATGAGTCGGCACAGCGGCTGGGTCGGCGAGACGAGGCGCTGTCGCTGCTGCGGCAGCTTGTGTCCGTCGCCAAAGACAAGCGTGAACCGCAGCGGCTGTGCGACGATCTTTCCCGACGGATGCTCAACAACGGTCAGATCGAGCTGCGGCTGTCGTCTTCCGTCGATGGTGGTACGGAAGATCGCGTGCTGTGTGCGCTGCCGCCGCTTTTGTGGGGTCGTGGGGAAGAGTGTGGCGTCGTGCTCGGTGATCCGGGCGTGTCGCGTCAGCATGTTCGCTTGCAGTTCGACGAGCAGCTGGGCTTTTCGCTGGTCGATTTGGACAGCAAAAACGGGACATTTCTCGACGGAATGCAGGTCGGGCAGGGCGCACGGCTGCCGCTGCGACAGGTGGGCGAGCTGGGCCTGGGGCTTCACGTTCGCGCGCAGTTTACCGTCGAGCACAATGAGCTGTCGCTGAAGCTGCGAACCGGGATGCGACGAGGCCTGCGGGTGCGTCTGGCGACGAAAGAGCTGATCGTAGCTGGCCCGCTGCGGCTCCGCTTTTCCGACGGAAAGCCGCTGTTGTTTTGTGATGAAGAGGGACTGCGTCTAAACGGTCAGCGGGTGGCGTCAGGTGTGCAGCTTGTCGTCGGTGATGTCGTCGAGGCACAGGCGTTTCGCTGCGAGGTCTTGTCGAGATGACGCTGTGGCAGCGGCTGCGTGCGCTCCTGCTGGGATCGTCGGAAGCGTCGCTGCCTGCCGTCGGTCGTCCCCTGCTGCCGCTGTCTGCCGAGGATGAGCCGCTTGCCCTTCTTCAGCGCTACAGTCGCCAGATTGGACACTTGACCGCGCGTCCTTCGTCGGTAGAACCGTCGGTGCTGACGGCGCTGGAGACGCTCTGCTCGCTTCGTCGCGAAGATGCCGCGATTCGCATCGCGCAGAGCTTGTCTCGAGCGATTCCGACGGATTCCGCGCTGGCGCTTTTGCTGGCCAAGCTGCTGCTGTCGTCTCGTCGCCATGCCGAGGCGATTGAGCCGCTTCAGCGGGTGCTTTCGCTGACTGCTCCGCTCGACGCACTGCCGATTCGCTGGCTGCTGGCGACGACGCATCGAGAGCTGGGACAAGCGAGCGAAGCGCGAGCGCAGCTGGCCGAAATTGTCTCGATCGACATACGCTTTCCCGAGGCCCAAGCTGCGCTGCGGGCGCTTTCGTCTTCTGCGACGGAACCGCGACGAGCAAACACGCAAGGCGCGGTGCTGGGTGTGGTGCAGCGAGCAATTTTGCCGACGGTGGCGATGCAAACGGGTGGTCGCTATGCGCTGCTCCAAGAGCTGGGCGCGGGACGGACGGGGACGGTGTATCGGGCGCTCGACAAAGAGCTGGGCTGCGAGCTGGCGCTCAAGGTGTTCCATCCGCATCTGCGACAGCGAAACGACGACGATGCGCTTGTGCGGGCGCTTCATGAAGCACGGCTGCTGTCGGCGGCGCGACATCCGGGCATTGTCGCGCTCTATGCCGTCGAAGGGGACGAGCTGGACTCGTCGCGGCAGCTGCCACTTTTGGCGATGGAGCTGTGCCGGGGCGGATCGCTGCGGATGCGGCTGCGCAGCGGGCGACTTCCCGTCGCGGTTGCGCTGGGTCGTGCGCGTGAGCTGTGCGAGACGCTGACGGAGCTGCATGCGGGCTCGCTGTCGCACGGTGATCTGAAGCCGGAAAACCTGCTGTTTCGGGGCGATGGACGGGGTCGGTTTGCGCTGCCGGAGTCCGAGTCATCCCTCGGAGACTTGGTGATTGCCGACTTTGGGCTGTCGCGACTGCGGAAAGAGCCTGGTGCCGTCGGTGTTGGCACGCCTGGATATCTGTCGCCGGAGCGCTTTGCCGGATCGCCGCCATCGCCTGCAGCCGATGTATTTTCCGTCGCAGTGGTGCTGTGCGAGCTGCTCTGTGGCGATGTGACCGAGGTGCTGGTTCCGTCGAAGAAAGAAGCGATTGGGGCTCACGTGCTGCTCGCGTGCGTTCATCCTCAGCTGGCTGCGCTGGGGTCGCATGGTCCGTCGCTGCGTGCGCTGATCGCGGACATGCTCTGTGTCGATCCTACAGCCCGTCCGTCGGCAGCCCAGGTGAGTCAGCGACTGGCGGCGTGTCTTTAAGGCTCGGGGCCGAAGGGGCACTTGGCGACGAAGCACAGCCCGGAACTTGGCTCTTGGTTTCGGCCAGATGTTCTTCGGCTCGACGGAGATGCGCACGCGGTGTCGTCGCTGGAGCCGTCTGAAGATAGCTGGTCAGAAACGACACACGGTCACAGCTTGGCGGACGCAGCAGCGCTTCGTAGTAGTCGCGATCTGCCGTCGGAACAAAGTCGCTCATCTTCAGAAAGCGCAGGCTCAGATCGCTGCGACGAAGCTGGGTCATCAGCTTGAGCGGTCTTTGTCGACGACTGCGATCCAGCGCTGCGAGCAGTCCTGCACAGCTTCGCGCGACGTTTACCAGCGGCTGTAGCGTCGGCAAGTCCAAGCAGGCTTGGCTGTAGAGCGGAATCGCTTCGTCGAGCCGACCTTGCGCCATCAGCACGTCGCCCAGACGATAGAGCACACGATGGCTCGGTCCGTCGCTGATCAGCATTCGACGATACTGCGCAATCGCGATGTCCAGCTCTCCTCGTCGGGTTTGACACAGCGCAATGCCAAGCTGGAGCGCTTGTCGATCACGCAAGCGATGCTCGATGGGCGACGACGGGGGCGCGCTGAGCATCCGCTCCATCAGCGACAGTCCGACGTCGCAGGCACCTTGCTCGGCGTAGGTCACGGCCAGCAGCAGCCAGGACTCGGTCTGCTCGGGAAACGTCTGCGTCGCATCTTGCAAGTCAGCGACGGTCTTACCGAGGTCAGCTCCCGGGGCCGTCTGTCCAAACAGAAGCTGGCTGCGCGCGCTGTGGATGATCTGTTCGTAGAGCTGACTGTCGGTGGCTCCGCCTCGCGAGGGACAGCCCCACAGCGACAGCGCACAGTCGCGAACCACCTTTTTGGGGGTCTTGGCTCCGACGGCGGGTCTGTCCGGCTTCGCTGCCTCATCCGCTCGCGTCACCGTCGAGCCCAGCAGCCCAATGCTCAGCATCAGCCCGAGACTTCGCTTCATCGCGCCTCGAAGTGAATCGGAAGCGCCAGCTCGTCGTTGTCATCGTTGCCAGCGGCGGCGGGCGGAAAGCGAAAGCGCTGGAGCGCGTTTTGGACACAGCGAAGCAGCTCTGTCGCAGGTGGCATCGACGAGGTCTGCGTTCCCGTCGGCTTCCACGATCCACGATCCGCCAGCGAGTTATCAAGCGGCTGAACCAGCAGCACCGCGCCGCTCGGATCGACGATCAGGGCCACCAGCATGTCGCCGCTGAGCCTTGGTGCGCGTCGCAGTCCTTGGGCGTAGCACTGACGCAGCTCGAGCATCTTGTCGCGGACACCTTTGTGGATGTCTTCTTCCGTGCGGTGCTTTTCGACGCCACCGCTGCTGTCTTCGGGCGCAAAGTGCGGTGAGCCCACGACGACGTTGGCGCGGAACAGCTCTGCGACGGGAATTCCCGGCAGCTTCTGCAAGTCTTCCAGGTGTTCTTTGGCGCGCGGCGTGTAGCGACTCTTGGGAAGCTCGACGACGAACTGACGGAAGGATCGCAGCGCTTCATCACGATTGCCGAGCGCTTCAGCCAGAAGACCGTCGTAATAGAAGCGATCTCCGTCGGGAACAAAGAAGACTTCATCGCCTTGATAGATGCGCAGACCGGGATCAGCAGCCAGCGAGCGTCCGAGCGCTTCCCGACTTTTTTGCACCTGTCCGTCTCGATCGTAGGCCACCGCCAGACCCAGCGCATGCAGCGCGCTCTGATCGCCGGTATCCAGCTGCTCGGCTTGGCTGTAGCGACGGATTGCCTGGTCCAGCTTGCCCATCGCCATCAGCGCTTCCGCCGAGTTTGACAGCAGCGTCGCTTGCTGGTGCCGACTGGGAAACAGCAGCGAGTCCGGCTCTCCCGGTAGCAGTCGCAGCGCGCGATCGTATTCAGCGACGGCTTCCTCGAAGCGACCCAGGTGCGACAGCACGATGCCAAGCTGCGTCGCGATCTCGAAGTCCCAGCTGCCTGTGTCGTCGAACTTGCGGGCAAGCTGAAGCTCGGCAATCGCTTGCGTCATCGCGGGATTGCCCAGCTCTGGCCGCGACATCCACTCACCCAGCCAGACTCGAGCTTCGACATCGCTCGGTTCCAGCACCAGCGCCTTTTGCAGCAGCGAGATCGCGGTCTGGGTCATGCTGATTCGCTCTGGATGGTCGCGCCGACGGTGCTTCAGTCCCGCGTAATACAGCACCTTGGCGTTTTCCTTGAGCCGCGCAAGCTGCTGGACTTTGCTCTTTCCCGTCGGACCGGGCAGTACATCGGCGCTGTGTCCCGACGGACAAAACAGGAGCGCCACGATGGCCCAAGTCACCACGAACAGTCGCATACCGGCAGTATAGCGGGGCTTGTGCGTGCTCACCCGTCGGATTGCACAGGGCAGCTACAGCGAGCGATTGAGCGCGATCGCAATCGTAGAGGGTGACAGCGCGAACGGATACCCAATCAGCACATCCGGCTTGTGGTCTGCGTCGATGTCCGTGGCGTAATAGACCACCGAGTTTACGCCGACACCGACGCTTTCTGGATAGATCACCGACGGACTTAGATAGCCGCCTTGTCGATTCGACAGCATCACGAGCGAAGCACTCTGCGTCTTGTCGCCAAAGATGATGTCGGGCCAGCCGTCTCCGCTGATGTCTTCGGCCAGCACACGAGCAGACGGAGACCGTCCCGCTTCCAGCAGATTTCCCGTCGCCAAGACACTGTTCGTGTTGTAGATGGGAAGCAGTCCTTTGGCACACGTCAGCAGCAGATCGGGACGACCATCTTGGTTCAGATCGCGACACGTCAGCCCAGCGGCTGCACATCCCGGTGCGGGCACGATGCTCTGGGTAAAGTCTCCGGTTCCGCTTTTTTGAGCAACGTGAAGCTCGCCGGGACCATCGACCCAGTACAGCTCATCGGTTCCGTCGCCGCTGGTGTCGCAGGCTGCGGACTCTGCGATGAAGGTTCCGGTCGAAATCACCATGCTGCGCTCATACGATCCGTCGCTCTTGAGCGTCAACAGAGACAGGGTTCGATCCATTGCATCGCTGACCATCAGCGTTCGCTGCGGGCTCGGGGACAGCTTGGTCCAGACGATCTGCTCAGGTCGGGTTCCGGTCTGGATGGATGGACCCGCGACAAAGCTTCCTTTTCCGTCGCCACGAAACGTCTGAATCAAGCCTGCGGTAGTCACCAGAAGATCCAGCATTCCGTCCCCGTCTGCGTCCACCGACTGGATGTCTTGTCCGCTCTGTGTGGAGTCGCCCAGCGTCAGATACGTTGCGGGTTGCAGGGTTCCGTTTCCTTGTCCCAGACAGACTGCAATCGCGGGCTCATTGCCGGTGACGAATGCAACATCTAGCTTTCCGTCTCTGTTGAAGTCTCCGATGGCGAGCCTGCGTGCGCTTCGCGGCTCTCCGTATCGCTGAATTGAAAAACGTGCGGCTTCGGAATAGTAGGAAAACAGATCCGTACGTTTGACCGCTTGTCCGGTGGGATTGCGCAGCGCAATAGGCGTCCACCAGGATCCGTCTTTGCTTGCAGGAAGCGAAAACGACAGCTCGATCGAAGATACGTACTGCACATCAGGAATCTTCTGTTCCTGCCAAAGCACTTCTACGCCGGGTAGGAATCGCTCTCCCAAGATGCGAACAGAGCCACCACCGCTCGTCGGTGTCAGGCTGGGATTCACCGCATACATGGCCAGTGCAGGATGACAGATCTGATCTTGCGGATCACAGACTTCATCGGCCAAGCACAGATCAGGACTTGCGACACAGTTTTCTGGATTGGGAATGCTGAGACTGCCCCAAACAGACTGGCATCCACAGAGCAATGTGGCGACGAGAAAAGTAGATGATTTCATTGGCGCTGTTCGCCTTTCTGATTCAAAGAAGCGAATCGATTTAGGGAATCAGAGCCCATGGTCCGGCGGACTCAAGCTGTCCGGGCGGAATCACGGGACGACTGGCATTGCGAGGTCCGGGCCACGCCAAAAGAAGCGCACCCGAGACGGTGAAAGCAGATCCAATTCCGACGAGTGCAGCACCAGCGGGAGTCGTTTGATACAGGTTTGAACAGACAGCCATCGGTGGCACTGCTGGCTCGATACACTGACCAGAGATCGCGAGTGCAGAGGCTCCCAGTGCGACCAGTCCCAGACCGACTCCGATGCCTGCAATTCCGGTGGCAATCCGCCACTTTGGACGCGGATTCCGATTGGGAGGAAGTCGCACAATCAGCGGTGCTGTCTCTTCTGCACGGAGGCTTATCGCAAGCTGCGTTGTCTGTCCTGGCCTCACTTCATTGCGAACGGTCTGCGCGGTGTATCCCGGACGCACAATCTCTAGCTCGATGTCTCCGGCGAACAGCGGAATGCGAAGCGGAGTGATTCCCAGCCTGCGATTCCGTAGCTTCACCAGCGCACCTGCGGGCTCGGTTTGCAGTGCGAGTGTGCCGCGACCGCGTGTGACCGCATCGTGAATCAAGCGCGGAAGCTGCGAGGCTGCGGACTCTGTCACTGCGGCTTCCGTACAGGGACTACACGGCACCGCAAGCTGCGCGGCCACTTCCCCAATCTGCGGATCGTGGAGCGCAAGCCGCGCTTCTGTGGACTGTGCTGCGGAAGACTGCGCTGGATCTAGCGACAGACCAGAGACGGTTAGCAGATAGTCTGCGTACGACTGATCGGTCAGCTTCAGGATGCAGCGCGCGTCTCCCTTGCAGTCTTCTCGACCATGCGGAGGCGCAGAGATCACAAACAGACCCGCTTGCTCCAGTCGCGAAAGGAGCGGTGCGTGTGAGTCTTGCTGCGCGCTCAGCGTGCGAACATACAGATCCTGTTCCACTTGAAGCAGCGCGGTCGGAAGCTGCGACAGAACCGGCGCGCTCGACGGATTCGCGGCAGTGTCTGTCTTCAAGAGATAGGCGCGATGCGCTTGTACAGAGACGGTCACTGTCTGTCGACTGTCTCCGTGTGTGAGCGTGATGTTGTGACTTCCTTCCGCGAGCAGCAGCGGCAAAGGAAGTGGCAACATGCCAACCAGTCTGTCGTCGACATAAACCTGCGTCTCGGGCTCTCCTTGAATCAGGAGATCGCCGCTTGATCCTTGTCCTTGCGAGACAATTCGCTCTGCTTCTGCGCGCTGCTGCGGACTTTGATTTCCGGGACCTGCGCTGACCAGATAACGCCGCAGCAGATCCTGCGAAAGGAAGGTCTGTCCTTCGGTGTAAGCGACGATTCCCAGCTGATACAGCGTGTCTGGACGATGGTCGAGCAGATACGCTTCAGAGAGCGCTGCGTACGCCTGCGCAAAGTTGCGTGACACAAGCGCCAGCACACCTTGCGCGACAAGCTGCGCGCTGCGCTCCGAAGGACTCTCTACCGCAGGCTGCGGACGCGGTGCGCGGACTCCTTTGGTGTATCCCTGCGATGCCACAGAGAGCACGACAGAGACAGCCATCCAGCGACTGACGCACAAGCTGCGCGGACGATGCAGATTACGGCGTGACATTTTTGAACAGCGATAGCTTTCCGGTGCGCTGCGCAATCACCACATCCGGCTTTCCGTCGGCTGTGAGATCTCCTACGTAGATCGAACGTGCCAGCGCAAACGACTCCAGAGGATAGTTTGCGCTTCGCGTAAAGACTCCGCCACCGTCTCCTGCATGAACTTCAAAGCGCTCTGCTGCGGCATTGTAATCCAGGGCGACAATGTCGTTTGTTCCGTCTCCGTTCAGATCCGCGACACCACAGCACTCATCGCTGGAAAAGCTATCGAAGCGCTGTCCAGCGACGGTGTTTCCCGTTCCATCGCCCCAAAACAGCTGAAGCTCTGTTGCACCGGACACCGATGAAACCACATCCAGCAATCCGTCATGGTTCAGATCTGCGGCAACCGGGGTCAGCAGGGACCGCTGTGAGATGCTGTAAAACGAGCTACCGAGCGATCCGTTTCCCTGATTCAGAAAGACCCCGAGTCGTGTGTCTTTTCCGCTGGTCAGGATGATGTCCGAACGTCCATCTCCGTTCATGTCTCCGGTCGTGATCTGCGACGAAGCGTCCAGCAGCTGTAGCGTGTGCGGAAACTGTTTTGGCGTGCCAAACATCCCGGTTCCCAAGCTGGGATAGACAGACAGATTGGCTCCGTTTCCCAGCACGAGGTCGGCGTTTTTGTCGCTGTTTACATCCAGCAGAGCCAGTCCGCCCACCGTCACGGGAACTTGCAGCGAACCGACCACCGTGAAGGTTCCGTCCCCTGTTCCAAGCGCCACTTCCACCACCGGCTGTGGACCCGATTCAGTGACCACCACATCGGGTTTTCCGTCATTGTTTACGTCGCCCACTGCCATCGAGATCGGACGGGCCGAAAACGCAATCGGAGCGATCTGACGCAGCGTTCCGTCTTGCTGTCCCAAGAAGATGGCAACCGGCGTGGCCGCATCTGCAGACTGCGCCAGATCAGGACGTCCATCTTGGTTAAAGTCCGCCGAGCGCAGCATCCGAACGGTGGAAGGACTACTGATCTGTATCACCGGCGCAAACTGTGGAAACGGATAGTAGTGAAACAGCTTTCCTGCCAAAAGGACTTGTCCCGAAGGCGCGGTCAGCTGCACTTCCATCGCTTGCTTGGTTCCGCTCTGCGCGGGCGCCATTGCCGTGATCTGCGAGTTCGACACCACAGTCAGCTTCGTCGCTGGCTTGCCCCCGATGGTGAGCGTCATTCCTTCTACGAAGTTCTTTCCCTTGATCGTCAGCAGAACTTCTTGATCGTACGGAGCCGCTTTGGGGGAAAGGGAATCGATCCGCAGCGCGGGTTCGCATTCCCTTGTGAGCTGGTTGCAGATTGTGTCCGGTTCCGTACACAGTTGCATATTTGCAACACAGCTTGCTGGATTCGACTGTGACAGTCCGCCAAACAGTGCTTCACAGCTTGCGCCGGTCAGCGCGGTTCCGAGTAGCAGCATGCGTGCGATGACTGCGCGGTGTCTCACTTGCCTACTCCTTGCGAGGGCTGCGTCTTGGGGGGAATCACGTTCCCGGGCCAAGCCATCGTCAGGACGCCTCCCAGAATCAGCGCGGAACCCGTTGTGACAAGACCCAGTCCCAGGGGACGCGTGGCATAGAGCGCATCACAGTGACGCGCGGATCCTTCCGGTGCGGTGATGCACTGACCGTCGACAGACAGCGCGCCTGCACCGATTCCCAGAAGGACTCCTCCCACACCAATTCCTGCGGCTCCCGCTAGGAGTCGCCAGCGCGGACGCGGGGATCGTTCTACGCTGGGTTTGCTGCCATCAAGCACAATCACGCGACGCTTGCGCGCCGCCGCTTCCTGCTCGCTCCACTCTTGTTCCGCCGGTTCCAATTTCAGGGTCACGCTGGACTCTGCACTCTCTGCCACATCGACACGCTGCAGCAGCTCACGATATCCAGGCAGACTTGCACGAAGCTCGACGGTGCCAGCCCAGACTCTGCGCTGTAGCGGAGCCATTCCTACTCGCTCTCCGTTGATGAGCACTTCTGCTTGGGAAGGCTCTGTCTGGATGCGTAGGAATCCCTTTTTGCGCGTCAGCGCTGCACTGGCCAGCGGAGACAGCACTTGCGACAGCTTGTCCTTTAGCATCTCGACGCTACAGCTTGGACAGGATTCACTGATCGCACTGGCCTGCTGTCCGACGCTGCGATCCACAACCTGCGCTCGCACAGCATAGCTACGCACGCTTGCTGAATCACTCGGTCCTGCGCTCGCAGTGACAGACAACACCACCGTGTAATCGACTTGCTGCTTGGCGGCTTGATCGGACAGACACGCAGTCTGTGTCAAACAGGAAGCGGGTGGCAGCGCATCGCGCGGAAGCTGAATCAGCGTCAGTCTCTGCTTCGACAGCGCGCGCACCGTCGCAATCGCCAGCTCTTCTTCCGCTGCTTTGGGAATCCCTTCGTACTGCTCTAGCAGCAGCGCATGCGGAGGCACCGTAATCGACACCGCTTGCACGCTGAAGCTGAAGCGAACTTCTTGCGCACGACCCGCGCGAACGTCCACCTGCGCGCTGAGCGTACTGCGTCCTTGCGTTGCGGTGATCACATGCTGTCCCGCGCGCAGCAGCAGCGGAGCCGAAAGAGGAAGCTGCTGCGTCGGCTCGCCGTCGACGGAGATCTGGGTTCCGCGCTCCGCAAAGACCTCGACTTCACCGCTTGGCTGAACATCGACTGTGCTTGGCTGCGCACGCACCACTGGATCGATTCCCAGCGACAGCGCGATGAGCACACCGAGCCGCAGCAGCACTTGGTTGTGCCGCGAAGTCTGCTTCACGATCATGGACAGCTTCCTGCTTTCACCGTCTGCGTGGCTTTCACCACCACCGTCTGCGGCTTTCCTTCGATCGTGATCTGATGACTTCCCGGCGGCATCCACAGCGGCAGCAGCGCGCACGACTTTTTGGAAAACTTGGGAACCATCACCACCCCAAGCTGAGGCACCAGTCGCAGGATCGCGGCTTGGGTCGACGACTTTTCTTCCGCCTTCCCCGACACTTTCGGACTGAGCTTCATCGCCAGCTCAAACTCTGTCATCGCTTCTGCCGTGTGACCTTGGGCTTCGTGCGCGCGTCCGAGCAGCACCGACAGCTCAAACGACAGCTCTGCACAGCCCGGCGTCTTTTCCGACCGCGTACACAGCCGTCGCGCCTTTCCGAGCAGCTGCTCTGCCGCCGCGAAGTCTTTGGTGTCCAGCGCGTGCCGACCGCGCCGTGCCAGCTCTGCCACCTGCGTGGTCTTTTCCGTTCCGCTCGGACTCGCAATCGGAGTCGATCCCGTCGGTGGCGCACTGTCGTTAGGACTTGGCTCACGCGGTGGTGCCGTCGTCTTGTCGTCTGCTTTCTGCGGCGCGAGCTTCGTCGGCTGTGGCATCGGAAGCGCCAGCGCCGAGCTGCTCGCGGACACATTGAGCAAGCGCAGCAGCAGCGCCGCCGCTCGCGTTCGCACCACCGCATTGCCATCGTCGGACAGCAGTCGCAAGATTCCCAGACCTGCGGGCTTGCCGTCGATGAGCGGAAGCTCTGCCGCGACCTCTGCCGCCTGGCTTCGCACCTGCACCGATGGATCACGCGCCGCTTTCTGAAGCAGAGGCAGGCTCACCGTCAGCGGCGACAGCAGCAGTCCTTCCACCACCGCGACGCGCTGCTCGACCGGCACCGTCGTCGAAAGCTGTGACAGCAGGTTCGGCGGATCGACGTGCTCGCCCAGCTTCAGCAGCAGCCCATACGCCGTGGCCGCCGCGCTGCCCCCTTTGCCGAGCGCTTCCCGCAAGACCGGCACCGCCCGCACATCGCCCGCCTCGGCCAGCCGTCGCGCCGCCGCCATTCGCAGCGCCCAGCTCTCTTCGGACAGCGCGCGCTTCCACAGCTCGCGGTCCCCGTCTTCGCGATCGATGATCTGTCGTCGCTGCTCGTTGTCAGCTTTGCCGTACAGCTCGTTTAGCTGCTGTCGCTGCGACGTGTCACCGAGCCGCTCCAGCCCAATCCTCGCCAGGATCTGATCGGCCTGCTCCCCGCGCAGCAGCACGTCGGTCAGCCACGAGCGCACTTGACCCACAAGGTCGCTCTGCTTGAGCTTGGACAGCAGCGTCGTCACCTTCACCAGCGTGCGCAGCGCTTCGCTTCGTACTTCGCTCGCTTCGTCGGACAGACCTTGATGCAGCGCTTCCAGCGACGACGCATCACTCCGCTGTCCCAGCGCCCGCATCGCACTGCGTCGGACGCTCGCAACCTTGTCCTTGGTCAGTCGCAGCAGCAGCGTCTCTGCCTGCGCCGAGCGGTCTTCGCTGAGCACGCCCGCCGCATCCGCTCGCAGCGCAAAGTCGTCGTCGTCACTCGCCAGACGCGCCCAGGTCAGGCTCTGATCCGATAGCGAGGTCGGCTCGCGGGCCGCAATGTCGACGATCGCAATCGCCGCCTGATGTCGCAGCTCTTGGGACGGATCGCCGCTCAGGATCGACGCAAGCAGCCGCACATCCGTCGCGACACCCGACAGCGCCAGCCCTTCCATCGCAATCTGTCGCGATGCCAGCGTGGCATCTTGGGCCTCTGCCACCTTGCGAAACATATCGAGTCCCACCGGGCTTTCCGGCGTCGTCAGCAGGCGCGCCGCAAACAGCTGCTCTGCCCCCGGCTGCGCGGCCAGCTCCGTCAGAAATCGTCGTCCCACCTCGTCGTGAACCGCTGCCAGTCGACCCGCCGCCAGCAGCTTGTGCTCGCGTCGTCCCGGCCTGGTCAGTCGCTGTCGCAGCAGCGACTTCGCTTGCTCATCCCCGCCACGCGCCAGCCGTCCGAGCAGCCTCACCGCTTGCTCTTCCGACGTGCCCGACATCGTCGCCACTCCGAGAAGAATCTCAATCGCTTTCGGGTGCCCTTGCTCGCTCAGCCAGTACGCCGCTTTCTGTCGCGCCATCGGGTCGCTGCCGTCGAGCGCTTGCATCAGCAGCTTCTGACCCTGCGGATCACCCAGCTGAGACAGCGCCGCCGCCGCCGCAATCTGCACATTTGGTGCCGACTTTTGATCGATCAGCATCTGAAGCCGAGGAATCGCTTGTCGATCGCCCAGCTCGCCAATGGCCGCTGCGGCTTGGGCTGCAATCTCGCTGTTTCCGTCGGAAAGAAGCGGCAAAAGCTTCGGCAGCAGGCTCAGGTCGTGGGTCCAGCCCAGCTCGCTCAGCACCGACGCACGCAGCTCGGGATCTGACGCGCGCAGCTCGCCCACCAAGAACGCCGTTGCTTGCGCTCGGGCTTCGGCCAGCTCACTCGGACGAAGCTGAAGCTGCGCGGCCTTGCGCTGGTTCGATAGGTAGCGACTGCCCAGGTACAGACCGCCGCTGGCCAGCACCAGCACCGACGTCGCCGCAATCACCGAGCTAAGGAACACGCGCTGCTTGGCTTCCTTCGACAGCCCGCGAAAGCCGCTCTGCAACAGCTTCGCTGCGTCTTTGCCGAGCACCACACGCTCGCCCCGCTGAATCTGTAGCAGCTCAATTTCTTTGCCCAGCTCCGCGATGACTTCTTTCATCGACGGATAGCGATGGTCAGCAGCCTTCGCCAGCAGCTTCATCACCAGCATGTCCAGCGCTTTGGTGATCTTCAGCTTCGGGTGCTTGCTGTGCAGCGTCGGCGCCGGCATCGAGACATGCTTGAACATCAGGCTCGTCGGTGTCGCGCCTTCAAACGGGAGCTGTCCCGTCAGCATCTCAAACAAGATGCAGCCGAGCGCATACTGATCCGCCCGCGCATCGACCTCTGCCGCGCACGCTTGTTCCGGCGACATGTACAGCGGCGTACCCAGCACCGACCCCACTTCCGTCAGTCGCCCGCTTCCGCTGTAGCTGTTGTCGCTGCGACCACTTCGCTGTGCCGCCGTGAGCTGCTCGATCTGCTCCTGACGCAGCGCCTGATTGGCTCGCAGTGCGATGCCAAAGTCGACGATCTTGACGAAGTCCTTCTGCCCCGTCTGCTCCACCAAAAAGATGTTCTCTGGCTGAGGATTCATTCCTCGCACTTCCGTCGAGAAATGGCTGGTTTTCAGTGCCCTGCGGAAGGAAGAGGGAAGTCGCTCTGTCGCCTGGGTCTTTCCGTAGCGCCAGACCCTCTGCGCGAGGGTTTGTCTGTGCAAAAAGGGATGTGCCGAACAGGCTGCGAGGGAACGGCCCGCCAGCCGAAGCGCTGAACGCGAGGGGACGAGGGTTCGCGCGAGGGTCGAGGTCTGCCGTGAACCGTGAGCCTAGAACTCCAATATCGGCTCAGGAATCACTGGGATTCCACCGATATCAGCCAGTATGCACTTGAAGATGCCAGTGAGCTGGAGCTGTAACTGGACCGGAATGGTAGACATTCTTTTTTCGTACTGCCTTCGATAATCCGCAATCACATGGGCCAAATGACCTTTCGCGGACGGACCGTATAGCTTCACAAGCATGCGATATGTATTGTAATCTTTTGTGGCCACATCTTTGGGGTATTCTAAGATATCAGTCAATAGTTCCATGTAAATCTGCCATGGAATCAAAACACCAAAGATCTCATCGCGGTTTGGCACTTTTGCGAGATGCAGACAGATATGATGATAGGCAAGTAGATCACTGGAACGTAGCGCGATCGTTTGCGCAAGTAGCTCTTTGCTGATGATTCCGTTGTAGTTGAGCTTGTTTTCAAGCTCCCAGTATGTTCCCACTTCATCCAGCAGCTCTTCAGCAACGGGATCATAGATGAGCAGCTCTTGGAACAGGAGCTTGATCTCGTGTCTCCGTTTGTCCCATTGCGACGTGCCGTGATACTGCGCTTCACCTCGCTGTGCTTCTTCGACCTCTTGATCTGCTTGATACACCAATGCACCAATATAGGTTACGATTGGACCGAATTTTTCCAGAAACTCGCGCGCAGTGCATCCATAGAGAGAATGCATGGTAAATGCCATTGGATACAGCACCGTATTGATCTTCTTTAAGCCCAACAGAGAGACGACAGGTACTCTGCTCTGGCTCCACGGCTGAATGTTTGGCTCCGTCATACCAAGACTCCTTGCGGTGTTTT
>CALMML010000502.1 GCA_937868485.1 uncultured Myxococcales bacterium
CCAGGTTGCTAAGGACAAACAGGCTGTCGGTGTCGCCATACAAGACGCGGTGGCCATAGTGCTCTAGGCGCGCCTGCGTCCACGTCAGCAGCGCTCGACCGAAGCTGGTGACGGCATTGGCCAGCTCGGGACGGTGAAAGCGACAGGACGGGCTGCCGAGCACGCCGTACAGCGAGTTCATCAGCAGCTTGATCGCCTGGCTCTGCGCTTCGTTGCCTTGGCTCTTGGCGGCGCTGCGCAGCGGCAGGAGCTTGTCCAAGATCACGGTCAAGATGCCGCGCTGCCGACGAAAGCGCGCTCCACTTGGGGCCACGATCGGATCGGGCTCGGGATCGCCATCGGACGTGATCAGCCCGAGCGGATCGATCTGAAAGGTCCGCATCACGCTCGGGTACAGGCTGCGAAAGTCGAAGACCAAGACGTTTTTGTGAAGACCGGGCAGCGGCGGCAGGATCTGACCCCCGACCACGGGCTCACCGGCTTCGCTCGGTCGCTCAAAGGACGGTGCCACGTAGCCGCGTCGGCCCAGCTCGACCAGATACAGGAAGTCAAAGGCAGCCACGCTGGCGGTGGCGCGATCCATGGGCAGGCCGGTGAGGCGACTGCGCTGCATCGCCAGATCGGTAAGGCCCGACGACGTAACCAGCCGCAGCAGATCGCCCGCTTCTCGCCGCGTCCGATCGATCGCGGCGCGCCCCAAAAAGCCGTCATCGAGCGCGGTCGGGCTGCGATCCCCTTCTAACGTAGCGGTCAGCGAGTCATCCCCACCGGAGCCCTTGAGGTGTCGCCACAGCGGCGCCACGTCAAACAGCACCCGCCCGGACAGCACGGCGCGCGGCACCTGGGTGCGACCAAGGCCCGGCTGATACTGAAGGTCGCCCGGTCCGCGTGCGAGCGGCAGCGACATCCGACAGCGCCGCGCCGCTTCCCGTACCAGCGACAGATCTTCTGTAAGCAGGTTCCACCCGATGATGAGGTCGGGATCTTTGGTCACGAGCCGCTGAATCAGCGCCGCGAGCAGCGAGCGCTCATCGGCAAAGACGGTCGCATCGACCACGGGATCGGGCCCAAGCTGCCGCTGCAACAGCAGCACGCCCTGCCGATCAGCCAGCGCCGCCGCGAGCAGTGTGCCATCGGGCGCGGCCTGGACTCGCAAGGTCAGGCACGACAGTACGGGCAAGGCCGACCCCGGCGTAAGCTCCGGGTTTTCAAAGACCAGGTCCACGCCGTCTTCGGCCAGGCGTCCGGGCCGCTCCGGTCCGTGGATCTCGATGCTGGCGAAGATGCCGCGATCGATGAGATAGCGCATGACCATGCTGACATCGGCTTCAAAGGTCACAAGCCCTGCCGCATGCAGCCGATGCACGAGCGCCGCCAAGACCGCTGGTGTGGTCACTTCGACGCGACTCACCGGCTCCCCGGCCAGGGTGCGCCTGCTTTCGGGATACAGCGTGGCGGTCGTCCCGGCGATGCGCAGCACGTCGTCCTTGTCGCTTGATCGGACGTAAAAGCAGGCCCGCTGGCGATCGTCTTTGACGACAAACGTCTCGCCCGAAGACAGCCGTCCATAGATCAGCAGCACCGGCAGCCCAGCCCAAAGCCGCATGCTGGACTGCAAGATAAAGCCTTGTCTGCTCATGGCCCCCCAGCCCCAGGTGAGCCCTCGACAGGACTCGCCAACGTCACATCGTATCGCGACTTTGTGGCCGCTTGTCAGGGGCAAACGCTTGGCGCACAGTCTGCGCCATGGACGCCGCCGCAACGCAAAACCGAGAGCGCAACCACGCGATCTACGAAGACCTGTGGACCCACTACGAGCTGTTCCCCCACAGCGGCTGGGCCCACGCCTGGGCCGAGATCGAGCCGCTCTATCAGCCCGACCGCACGCTGGAGATCGGGCCAGGGATGTTCCCGCACGTCCCCATCGCGGGAACGCACTTTGTCGATCTGTCTCGCCATGCGCTGCGGGCGCTGTCGGGACAAGGTGGGCTGTGCGCGGTGGCGACGACTCCCCTGCCCTACAGCGATGAGCGGTTCGACTTGGTCTGCCTGTTTGAAGTGCTGGAGCACGTCACGGAAGACGAAGCGCTGCTTGTGGAGATTGCGCGGGTGATGAAGCCCGGCGGACACCTGTTTATGTCGTGCCCGTGTAACCCCGACTACTGGACGTACTACGACCAAGTGATGGGGCACGAGCGCCGCTATCGGGCGGACGAGCTGTCTGTGCGACTGGCGAGCGCGGGCTTTGTGATCGAAAAGGTCTGTCCTCGGCACGACCGGATGGACGGCTGGTTTGGCGCGGTGTTCGGCTTCGGCACCAAGTACCTACCGGGCTTTACGGCGAGCATCGTGCGGCGCTACCTACCGAAGGTGGCAGCAATGCCGTGGGAGTGGTACGACGGCGGCGACCTGGCGAAAGCGGAGTCCATGGGCGGGGTGACGCTGCGCGCCCGGAAGCTGCTTCCCGGTGAGCACGCGATGAAATAAGCTCTCACCATGCGAAAATTCGGCGCGCTGTTTGTGATGGCCTTGGGGGTAACTGCGGTGTGGCTGTCGTGTACGGACCCACAGCCGAGCGATCAAGGGGCTGACATGACCGTGCGTGACCTGCGACCGGTCATCACGGATCTGACGCCATCGGCTGTGATCACGGTGCAGGACGACTACTACTCGCCCAAGGAAGTGACGATTCCGGTGGGCGGCAAGGTTCGGTGGGTGTTCCGGGCGGCGTCTCAGCACGGGGTGTTCCCGTGGGACATGGGCTTCCCAGCGAGCGACACGATGGCGCAAGGCACCTACGAGCACACGTTCAACCAAGCGGGCACGTTCGACTACGGCTGCGCGATCCACGGTCGCGCGATGCCGGGCACCGTCATCGTGAAATAACCCGACAAAAGAGCCTGGGGGCGACCG
>CALMML010000503.1 GCA_937868485.1 uncultured Myxococcales bacterium
GTCGACGGTGCGACGGCTGTACTCGATCAGCATGCGAAACTTTTTGCACATCCTGCCGGACATGCTGCTGTTTCGGATCGACGTGTATCTGCTCGAGTGGCTGCTGCCGAGCGCGTCGATGGAGCACGAACTGGGCCTGTATCAAGCGGGGGTTCGCGTCGCAGAGCTGCTGCTGATGCTGCCGGGAACGCTCAACGCGGTGCTGTTTGCCAAAGCGGCGGCGAAAGAGGATGTCGCCGAACAGGCGCTGCTTGGAGCAAAGCTCGGGCTGTATCTGGGACTGCTCGGCTGTCTGGCGATGCTGCTCGTCGGAAAGCCGCTGCTTGTGCTGTTTTATGGATCGCGCTTTGCGGGTTCGTTTGTGCCGTGTCTGCTGGTGCTGCTTGGCTGCGCGGCGCTGAGCTTTTCGGGACCGCTCGCGGGAACGCTGTCGGGTGTGCGAGGCTATCCGCCGAGTGTCATCTGGGCGCAGAGCCTGGCGCTGCTAACCAACGTCGGGCTGAACCTGTGGCTGCTGCCTCGCTACGGCATCGTCGGAGCAGCGATGGCATCGACGGGCGCGTATACGGTGAGCGCGCTGTGCATCACGACGGCGTTTGCTCGGCACTTTGGTATTCCGCTCAAAACGCTGCTGATTCCCGTCGGACCGAAGCAGATCTGGACACGTCTTCGGCAGCGCTAAGCGCAGCAGTTTCAGATTAGACTGGGCTGCATGTTGTCTTTGCTCCGAGCGAAGCGCGGCGTCTCGATTGTCGGGCTGTGGCTTGTAACGGTCACGCAAGCGACGGCAAGTCCGCCGCACAAGACGAAACCGCAGACGGTGGACCCAGCGCAGGCGACGGAACCGGCAGTGCCGCCGTTTCGCTACGAAGGACCGCTGGGACCGGCGCTCTCGCTGCTTCGACAGGGAAAGCCGCAGCAGGCCAAAGGACTGCTGGAAAAGCTGCGGACCTCGACCAAGGACGCCAAGCAACGGGACGAGATCGAGTCGCTCATCGGTGAGAGCCTGCTTCGTCAAGGCCAGATGAAGGAAGCGATGGCGAGCCTGGAAGCGCACGTTCAAAAAGACCCGATGGCGCTGGCGAGTCGGATGACGCTCGGGGAAGCGTACAAGCTGACGGGGCAAAGAGACAAAGAGCGCGCGATCTGGAACGGCTTTTTCGACGATCATGACGCGGAAAAGCTGGACATGAAGGACTGTCGGACGGTGCGACTGCTCGGGCAGGCGGCGTACTACCTGGGCTCGTATCAAGACTCGTATGAGCAGCTGGGCAGTGCGATCGAGCTGGCCAAGGATCAAAAGCGCATCGATGAGCTGGTCTTTTCGTCGCTGGATCTGTCGGAGCTGCGGATCGAAAAGTACGAAGTCGGCTATGCGGAAGTGTCGGTGAAGGAAGCGCTGCGACGCGATCCACAGAATCCCGATGCGAAAGCGCTGTTTGCGCGGATCAAGCTCGAACAGGGCAACGATGTGGCGGCAGCGACGGAGCTTATCGATGAAGCGCTGGCGGTGAATCCGATTCATCCGCTCGCGCAGCAGCTTCGGGCCGAGATCCTCATCGACAACGAGCAGTACGAAGAAGCGCTGGCGGTGGTCGAGCCGCAGATTGCGAAAAATGGCTACGACCTGGCGGCGCGGGCGCTGCGAGCCGGAGCGCTGCTGCTGCTCGATCGACGCAAAGACTTCGAGGACGAAAAAGCCGAGACGCTGCGTCGGTCCCCGCTGTACAGCCAGTTCTATCGCATCATCGCCGAGCGTCTTCAGGTTCAGCATCGCTACGAAGATCAGGTCGCGCTGCTGGAAGAAGCGGTGCAAAAAAACCCGAAAGACTTCTACGCGCTCGGAGACTTGGGACGAGCCTATGCGCAGCTTGGCGACGATGAACGCAGTCATCAGACCTTGCTCAAAGCGTGGAAAGGGGATCGCTACAACCGACGGACGTTCAACTTGCTCGATCTGTACGAAAAGCATCACCAAAAGTCGTACAAGGTCGTCACCGTCGACATCGATCCAAACAAGCCGGGCAAAGGCGGGCTGCGGCTGCGGGTTCACAAAGACGAAGAAGCGCTGCTGCTGCCGATTCTGGTGCCGCTCGTGCAGGCGGAGTGGATCGAGTTTTCTCGTCGCTACAGCTTTGCTCCGAAGCTTCCGATTTCGCTGGAGCTGTACAAAGAACCGGACAACTTTTCAGTGCGAACCTTCGGGCTTCCGTCGGCAGATCCGGGAATGCTCGGGGTGACGTTCAGTCGCGTGGTGACGGGACGATCGCCGGGACAAGGAAAGATTCCGTGGGGTCTGATGATCTGGCACGAGCTGGGTCACGTCTTCGCGCTGGAGCTGTCGAAAGGTCGGGTTCCGCGCTGGTTTACCGAAGGTCTTTCGGAGTGGGAAACGCAGCAGCTTCATCCATCGTGGAGTCGGCGAACGCACGCGGAAGTGGCGGCGGCGCTGCGAGACGGAAAGCTGCTGTCGCTGGCGGATCTGAACGTCGGGTTTACGCGCGCGCGATCGCAAAATCACATCGTCGTTGCGTATCACCAAGCGGCGCTGTCGATTGGCTATCTGGCGCGACGGTACGGCTTTGCCAAGATCGTGCAAGCGCTGCGTATGTTTGGCGATGGAAAGCGCACCAAAGAAGTGCTGGAGACGATCTCTGGTGTTCCGATTGCGAAGCTGGATGAAGAGTTCCGCGCGGATCTGCGCAAGCAGCTTTCGGCGTATGAAGGAACGTTCTTTGTGCGGCCCACGGACTACGCGGACATGGACGGATTGAAGCTTCAGATTCGCAACGCTCCACAGACGGCAAAGCTGCACGGACTGATGGCGGTGGCGATGATTCGATCGGGAGGCGATCCAGCGGAAGTTGCGGGTGAAGTGGCGGTGGCTCGCAAGCTGGATCCGCGCTGCAAAGAAGCGATCTTGGCGGATGCAGAGCTGCATCAAAAGCTGGGGAAAAAGGCAGAAGCAGAGAAGCTATTTCAAGAGCTACTTTCCGTCGGTGGAGATGGCTTTGATGCCAGACAGAGACTCGGGGATCTGTATGCCGCGCAAAAGAAGATTCCTGAAGCGGTGAAGGAATATGAGCGCGCAAAGCAGCTCGATCCCGATCGCAGCGAGCCGTATGAGCGACTGGCTGCGCTCTACGAACAGGACAAAAAGGAAGACGAAGCGCTGCGTGAGCTGGGAAAAGCCGCAGAGCTGGACTTTTCCGACGACAAAATCCTGCTCGATCTGGTGGAAAAGTACGCGGAAAAGAAGCGCTTCAAAGAAGTCCTGCAGTTCGGAGACCTCGCGCTCTATCTGATTCCGTATCGTGAAAAGCTGCGCACGCTGATGGGTGAAGCGTGGATCGGACTCGGTCAGCCGGGACGAGCAGAAGCGCAGCTGCAAGCGTCACAGAAGCTGCTTCCCGAAGCGAGCGAGGTCGATGAAGAAGACGTGCCGAAGCTACAAGCAGAGCGCAAGCGCATCG
>CALMML010000504.1 GCA_937868485.1 uncultured Myxococcales bacterium
TCCGCACGGACGGATAGTCTTCTCTCGACCACACAGCAGCCCGATGAAACGTACTGAAACCTACGCTTAATCGATAAAAATGAGCCCCCATGGACCCCCTTTAGTTAAGGAGACGGCGACGAAAAAATCATGTTCATTGACGCGGATCTGAACAAAGACGGAAAGCTCGACTTGGTGGTGGTCAATCAGGCCAGCAACAACGCAACCGTTCACCTTGGAACAGGAAGTGGCTTTGGGAATCCGACCACGCTCACCACCGGAATGGGTCCAGAGGGAGCGCAGCTCGTCGACATCAATGCAGATGGAATGCTCGATCTCATCACTGCCAACAACATGGCTGGCAACGTCAGCGTGTTCCTAGGAACCGGAAACGGAACCTTTTCCACTGCACAAAATGTCACGACAGCAAACGGAACCCAGGACGTGGTCGCATTCGATGTAAACGGTGATGGGAAGCTCGATTTGGTGACGGCAAACTCCACTGCATCGAGCTACAGCGTTCTGATTGGGAATGGCAATGGAACCTTTGCAGCCGCGGCAAACGGAACGCTAAGCAAGGCTCCCGCTGCGCTCGTGTACGGAGACTGGAATGCAGATGGGAAAATGGATCTGGCATTTGCGGCTCCGGTTGGGAATGCCATCAGCATTGTCCTTGGGACAGGAACCGGTGCATTTGGAACCGAGAGCCTCATCAGCGTCCCTGCTGGATCAAATCCGGCGCACTTGGCAGCCGCGGACGTCTAGAAGAATTATGAACTGGCTCCTAAGCGCCTACATTGGCGACGGAGGGATCGGTATGCACGCTGGGGAGGTGTGCGTGTTCGCCACTCCGCCCGGAAGCCAGACGCTCGGCGCGCTCCTTCACACCACGCAGCAGTCCGCGCTCCATCACAAACACGAAAGGACGAATCACATCCCACATTCCACCGACCATCATCGTCCGAGTCCGCAAGATCAGCCGCGTTCCCCCTTCAGGCTGCGGCACCAAGACAAACTGCCACAGATCGACCCAGCGATCGTGCTCTCTGTGTCCCATCACCAGCGCGCGATTGGGAATCAGCTGCGCGACGATGTACGGCGGCGGAGCAGGCTCCGAAGGACACATCTTGACCAGATCCCCAACCTGCAGATGCTGCCACGAGGGTTCGATCCGCTCTGCATTTTGAAGGGGACAACCGATCAGCTTTTCGACGGTGGTGTAGCTATACAGACCGCCCTTCCCTGCACCAAGCTGAAGCAGCCACGGATAGATCTGTTCCGGTGTTGCAGCGATGCTGATCGCACGGTTCATGAAGCGAGCCGGACTCGGCACAAGCTCATCGCCCGGGAAGTGCGCGCGGACTTCTGCATCCGTTGCGCCCCAGCGATCCATCGATGGAGTCAGCAGCGTGGTCACCGCCCACAGCAACACCGACGCAGCGAGCAGCGCGGTCAGTACTTTGTAGCCTGTCTTCATGTTGCGTAGAAGGAATCAGGGAGAGGACACTAGTGGAGCAGTCTCAATCTCGACGGTGGTTGTCGTCATCAGCTTGTGAATCGGACAGCGCACCAGCACATCGTAGACCTTCTGTTTTTCGTCCTGTGAGAGCGGGCCAAACAGCGCGATCGATACCCGCAGCGCATAGGTTCCTTGTCGCTCTTTGGACGTGTCGCGATCAACGGTGATCTCGACCCGATCCAGCGCATAGCCACGCGACTTTGCATAGACATGTGCAGTCAGCGCTTTGCACGCAATCAGCGATGAATCAAACAGATCATGCGGATCAGGAGCAGAGCCCGCGCCACCGATCGCCGCAGCGACGTCAGCATGCATTGTGTGAGCATCCACGCGGATGACTTGACGGAAGGCTCCGACCGACTCTGTTTGGATGGCAATCGTCATCAGGTTCCTCTTGGGTTACGGCATTGCAATGGGTTCACCTGGATCATGCGCAAGGACAGCAAAGCGTCCCGCGCGCCAGTCTGCTTCCGCTTGATCCAGACGGGACATACTCGAAGAGACAAAGTTCCAGCGCATATAGCGCGGCTCAGGAAGAGGACTTCCACCGAGCAGCATCACATGCGAACGAGACAGAGACGACAGCGTACATGGACCAGGAGCCACGACCAAAAGCGTTCCAGCGTCGAAGCTGCGACCCCAAAGGGCCACGCTTCCAGAGATCACATAGACCGCGCGCTGCGCATGTTCATCGGGAAGGACAAGCTGCTCTGCTTCACACAGGTACGCTTCCACCAAAAACAGCGGAGACAGAACCGACACCGCTGCGCGCGAACCGTACGCACTTCCTGCAAGCAACGACACATCAACACCTGCGACGTTGAGCGTCTCGATTTGGCGACGAGGAATGTGCTGAAACGTCGGTGCGGACTCTTCCTGTTCCTTCGGAAGCGCAACCCAACACTGAAGTCCGTGCAGCATGCCACCGCGCGCACGGAAGTCTTGCGGACTGCGCTCAGAGTGAACGATTCCACGTCCTGCGCTCATCCAGTTTAGCTCGCCCGGACGAATGATCTGCTCGCTTCCCAAGCTATCGCGATGCAGTCCGGTTCCTTCAAACAGATACGTCACGGTCGCCAAACCAATGTGCGGATGCGGTCCCACATCAAAGCCCTGCTCGGGAGCCAGCGTCTGTGGACCCATGTGATCCAGAAACACAAACGGACCCACGGATCGTTGTCCAATCGCGGGAAGGACTCTCCGAACCTCGTGCTCTCCCAGCTTGCGAACCTGGCCGTGAAGCACATTCTCGATTCCAGTACGTTCAGCGCCTTGGGTCATAACACTGTGTAACACAAACCCTTGGCAGGGTGCAGTTTGTCTCCATTCAGCGACGGAAACATCTTGTACGAAGCGAGGGAGAGACGCAGCCTACGGACCCTGACGCAGCACGGATCGAACGGGACCAAGATGTTCGTAGGTCGCAAACCAATCAGGAAGCGCAGGATAGATTCTGCGCAGCGCTTGCGGATCCGCTTTGGCCAGCGCAAAACACTCTGCAAAGGACTCTTCAAGATCCGTCTGTCCGTAGTCCGTCGGTCCCTTATCGGGTCCACGTACGGTCTGAAATGCCGTCAGAACCGGACCCAAGTCCTGCTTGTATCGCTGCTTGACCATTGCCAGGTATTCGCTGGATTCCTTCATTCGCTTTTTGGAAAGCTCAAACTGCTCGGACTGTTCTGTGCGCGCAGACTCTGTCACGTTCGGATCACGCAGGCTCGCATTCCATTTGTCCACTTGCAGGTTGTAGGAATCCGTCAGCTCATTGTAGGTGCGGTAGGCATCGATCCGAACGTAGTCCGCAATCGCATGACCGATCTCATGCAGCAGCACCATCGTAGGAATCGGGAGAGGACGACTTGGTTCACCAATAAACAGCGCACTGTCCGACGCTGCGTTTGCATCAAAAAGATGTATCTCGCGCGCATCTTTTTTCGCAGCTTCTCCGCGTATCGTTCCAAAGTACGTGGCGCGAATCTTGTGCTTGGACCCTCGTTTGCTGGCGTCTAGCGAGCGCGCATTGCGAACAAAGCGAACGCCTCTGAGCACAGCCAGCTCGTCGGGATGAAGCAGTGACAGCGCTTGCGCAAGGGAATACAGCTCCAGCGGCTGCCAGCTGCGATCACCATCATCAATCGGACCCACTTGATAGCGCGCCCGCAGCGATTCTTTGGTCGGAAGATCTTCTGGCGAAGGCGTCAGCTCGCGCACCGGCGTTCCCATTTCCAGTCGGACCGTACCGTCGAGGTCATGGATTGCAGAGACCGGTGTAAAGCCTTCTGCCTCTGTCTTTGCCCACAGATCGATCTCCAGTCCGCGATACTTGGCATCCAGGACAAAGTACGCAGTGAACAGCAGCGGTAACGGAATCCAGTCCGTCGTGCCCGGCGAAGTCTCATCGCGAGGATACAGACTCTGGACACCTTTGTCCGGCGTCACCATCGTGATCTTCTTCAGCTTCTGACTTTCCAGCACCGCGTCCAGGTGACGCACCATGATGCTGCGATCGGTCTCCACAAGGGGCGGAGAGTCAAAGTAGAAGCCGCTGTAATACGGGCGCTTGGCACAGCCACTCAGCGTCGAAAAACAGAGTCCAAGGCCAAGAGTAACAAGCGCGTTCCGGTGCATCCATCGACCCTTCATGAAGGCATCTATAACAAAAACAAAACACCGCGTGCAGTCGTTCGCAGAAGGTCTTCGGAATCGTCCGTACAGGGATCGCAAAAGAGCGCGACAGCGAGGCAAAACTGATCGATACAATGGCGTCGCCGCTTAAACGGTCAACGTCCAAAC
>CALMML010000505.1 GCA_937868485.1 uncultured Myxococcales bacterium
TGGCAACTAGCATCCGCGCTCAGCGCTGCACATACAGCGGGAATCGTTCACCGCGACTTGAAGCCCAGCAATATTATGCTGATTCAAGACGCAATTATGCCGGGTGGTGTACGTGTCAAGATCCTGGATTTTGGTGTCGCAAAGCTTGGGCTCAGTGCGGGAGTTTCATCGCATAAGACACGAACAGGTGCAGTGCTTGGGACTCCGACGTACATGGCCCCGGAGCAGTGCTTAGGCGCAGAGCGTATCGACGGGAAAGTCGATGTCTATGCGCTTGGGATCATTTTGTTTATCGTCCTGGCAGGAGTTCCTCCGTTTGCTGCTTCTTCGGACCTTGAGCTGCTTAACATGCAGGTGTCCTCTGAGCCCCCCGCACTTCGGCAACTGGCCCCAACGATTCCCAATGAACTTGCAGAGCTGATTCACAGGATGCTCCGTAAGAAGGCGGCAGAGCGACCATCCATGGCGGAAGTCGTTTCGAGTTTGCAGCGACTTGGCGCATCTCAATCGGTCGAGCATCTGGTTCTGTCCCGTAGGGTAAGCGGAGACCTGACTGCGATGGATGCGGTGGGACCGACACATCCGCGACCGAAGTTTTCGATCGGAACACTCGCTGCTGGTTTCGGTCAGAAGCTCTCTGTGATGAACCACGGTCAGCGATTGCTAGTCGCGTTGACCTTGGCGGTCACTGCGTTGGGACTGTTCTGGGGAATCCGAAAGGCCCGAGTCAAGGCGCCTGCCGCTGCGCAGACAAGCCATGCGCCCACTCCTGTGCACTCCGAGCTTGGTCCACAAAATGCGCCGGTTGCTGCTTCCGCATCGATTGAACTGGATAGCACTCCATCTGGTGCTCAAGTCTTCGATGCGGAAGGCGAGCAAGCCATGGGTACAACGCCATGGAGCCAGCCGATTTCCATAGAGAGAGGAGATCTCTGGCTCCTGCTGAGGAAGCCTGGCTTCCATGATCGAGTCCTACATCTCAAGCCTCGTCTAGGACTTAGCATTCAACGGCATGAAGTACTCGTTCCGTTGCAGGCTGATCGCAAGCAGGGTAAGTCAGCAGCCAAGCGTCAGACCCTTCGTATGAACGATGTCAAACAGCGGTTCTTTGCCAACCCCGACGGTGGTGGCCAGGTAGACATCCCAGATACCTACAGAATCGTCGACTAACAGCACCGTTTCGTAGCAACGAGAGACAACCAGATCACGGATGGGCTCACCTCGGTGATGTCGGGATTCGTGCGCAGAAAATGTGTCACGAGCCAGATACACTTAGACCCAAACAAGCATCCAGGGTAGGATAGCTGTTGGTTTTGTCTGTTTTCGAGCCTCAGGTGGGGAGACCGGCATGTTGGGGCAGAAGATCGGTAACTATCGACTTATTCGACTGCTTGGGACGGGCGGCATGGGCATGGTCTACGAGTCGGTCCATGAAGGGATCGGAGGTCGTGCCGCGATCAAAGTCCTACGTCCAGAGATCGCGTCGAACGAAGATACAACTCAGCGATTTTTCAGTGAAGCACGCGCAGCCAATCTGATCGCTCATCCTGGAATTGTGCACATCTTTGACTGCGGCTACACCTCATCAGGAATCGCCTACTTGACGATGGAGTTTCTGGAAGGGGAAACCCTTAGGCAGCGACTCGACCGTCAACGTGTTCTAAATGTATCTGATGCGCTTCGACTGCTGCGTCAAGTGGCGCTTGCGCTTCAGTCCGCACATGCTCGTTCTGTGATTCACAGGGATCTCAAGCCTGATAACTTGATGTTGATCCGCGACGCAGAGCTGGTGGGCGGTGAGCGAGTAAAGATTCTCGACTTTGGAATTGCAAAGATTTCCGAAGGCCTGGCGGAACAGACCCGAACAGGAATGCTGATGGGAACGCCAGCATACATGGCGCCTGAGCAGTGCAGAGAAGCGAAGCTTGCCACCGACCGCTCAGATGTCTACTCACTCGGAGTGATCCTGTATCAAGTTCTAGCGGGTCACCCTCCGTTTCAAGGAGAGTATGCAGGCGACGTGATGGCGATGCAGATGATGAAAGAGCCACCGCCACTTGCGCAGCAGTGTCCCTGGTTACATGAAGATGTCGTTGGATTTGTTCATAAACTGCTGGCCAAGCAACCAAGCGCACGTCCATCCATGGAAGTGGTTGCGAAGGAGTTGCAGCGACTCTGTTCACTGCTCGCAGCGGCGCAAACTCAGGTTGGAGATACAGGACCACACGCTACTCCTTCAGCGATTCCCTCACAACCTCACCGCATCACAGAATCGTTTCAGTCGCATGCGCTGCATTCCGCCGCGCAAGCTTCGGCTTCGCACACGATTTTCGCAGGAACTCCTTCTGATGTGAACGTCGCAAGCGTCGGCGCAGAGGTGCGACAGACAAACACCACGCTCACCATCACGACTGGACAGCGGCAGACTCCTAGACGATCTCGATTCCTTACATCTGCCTTAGTAGGAAGCGTCTCTTTGTTGGCGCTCGGTCTCTCTCTCTACGTTGGGCTAGCCAACACTGGTCGCCAGCACTCCGTACGTCCTTCTCCAATGAGTCAACAGTTGGTTTCCGGTACATCCGCGCCGTCTGTTCAGCCTGTTCATTCAGAGAAGTCCGTTGCGGGCGATGGCGCTTTACCCAGGCATGCGAGCGTACCTGCTCATCCCAGCGCGCAAGAGGTACATCCGATCGTAGCGACAGAAAAGAGTGCAACGTCAGATGTGCCAAGCAAGAGTGCATCAGAAGCGTGGCGCGAAGCGTTCAAATCGCTACAGACTGGTGCATACGCGGAAGCGATTCGACTGGGAAGCGACTGTGAAGAGTCTGGAGCGAAGAAGCACAAGTGTTCATGGATCGTTGGAACGGCTGCTTGCAAGCTGCTGCTTATTGGTCAAGATCCGATGCAGCGAGCATCGTTAACACGGCTCTGGAATCGATCAGTGGAGCGTCTGCGCAGACAGAATCAGGACGCATTGGCTGATGAGATTGAGAACTGTGTACCAACTCCGACTGACCCAACGGAATCGAAGCCTGTTCCAAATACTGGTTCATCACCAGCTACGCTTCCCACGCTTCCCAGTGGGTTGAAGGTTCCTCGCTTTGAGGTTGCTTCACCACCATCACAGTCACAGTAATTCATTGCGCTTCAGGTCAACTTGGACTCTTTCGGGGTCTGTCGCCGCCGGTCAGAAACTATAGATATTTCGCCGGTTAGTGTGGCGTACCAGCGTTGATTCCGCTGATCGTATTTCCGCCAAACGGATGGGACTGCTTTTGCTTTCTGCCCCAAGAAATTTCTATGCTGTAGGTAGCTGAGTAGCGAGCTGAGCAGACGGCCCTGCAGCGACGGTAGATCTGTGCGCGCTGGGTGTGCTAGACCGCAGGGGAAAAAGGCAGCGACTCGACTCCTTTTG
>CALMML010000506.1 GCA_937868485.1 uncultured Myxococcales bacterium
TGTGCTTATCCGTGGGAACAATACGATTGAGCGCATTGATACCTGTGAGCTTGGTTTCGCAGTCGGAATGGAGCCTGATATTTCGACCTACATCGGTACTCGGGAATTTGTGTTCGGAAAAGGCGATACCATTGTTCTATACACGGATGGTGTGACCGAAGCCACGAATGAAAAAGGTGAATTTTACGGGATTGAGCGCCTGTGTGAGAGTATCCAGAAGAAGAGCCATCAAGATGCAACGGATCTTAGCAAGGCTGCGGTTGGCGACCTATTCCAATTCATCGGGAATGCGCGAATCCATGACGACATCAGCGTCGTGGTGATCAGACACCCCTGACCGATTCTGTCTTGCTCCTGCTCGGAAGAAGATGCGCAGTGTTACCGCCGGGTGAAAGAGGGGTCTGATCCGACTCGCTGCGAGAAGCGGAATGGATCAACGCTTGCGGACAGAGCGAACCAAAAAACACATCGCCAAAGCGGCCCTCGCGCTACTCGATCTCGATACGGATTTCCGAAAAAATGCGCCGGAGGTTCGGCATAGACTTGCTCTGCCATGGCACCTTCTTGGACCCGCGCAGAAGCAGAGAACCTCTGCTGTCGCGGGCTCTTATCGCAAGTCGCATCAGCATCGAGATCCCCGAGCTATTCAGAAACTGTAGCCCGCGCAAGTCGACCACCAGCGGACCTGCTTCCATCCCGTTTTCTAAGAGCTGGGCGATGGGCGCATACTCTGTCGTATCGTTTAGGCGCAGCTCTCCGCGCAGCGTGACTTCGTTTTGCTGGGTGTTCCAAGTCGCGGTGTAGGAATCCTGCGAGATCGCATGAATGGCCATGTTTCCCTCGTTCAAACCAGATGGTTCTTCTGCAGCCCACTTGGGAGCTGCGGGCCGTGCGCGGAGTGATTCACAGCGGGATGCGCACAGTGGTGGTGATCATGTAGCGCTGTCCGTCGTGATTGGCGAAGTGCCAGCCGATGCGTGCCGAGTAGTCGATGAGCATGGACAGAAGACCCATTCCGGACCCCTTGCCAGTGGCGGCGGCGCGCTTTTCATATTCCGCCCATAGATCAGCGGTGATCAGTGCCTGCACCGACGCCTGATACCTACTGGCGCTGGTTTCCGATGCCCCATTTTTTGCGCAGAACAGCAGCTCTCCCGGTCGCATGGTCAGTTGTATGACGATCGGAATGGAATCGACATCGGTGATTCTCAAGGAGCTCGTTGGCGATATAGCTGACCGCACTTTTGACCTCGTCTCGTCGACTCGGCAGCTCGCTCTGTTCAACCGGACAGAAGGTCGAAAAGTAGTCGCCCATAAAGTCCGCGGAGAGACTGTTGTTCTTCCATCGCGCTTTGAGCGAACTCGATGTTGGTGAAAAAACGATGGTGAGTCCCTCCAGCCCAGGATCGTCATTCGGCTCAGTAAAGTCACCATAGGTCCCTGCTTGCAACATGGACGCCCCCTGCCACAACCAATCTGCAGCACAGATGTTGAGGAAGTGTTGAGCCGTTTCCGATTGCCAAGGTTCCGTGTCTCTTTCTCGATAGAATGAGCGAGAATTGTTGGGGGGAGCGAACGTGAGCGCGACTGTACGTAGCGATGCGCCAAGGATTCTGCTCATCGAAGACGACCGAGGCATTGCGGTTGGCATCGTGCGCGGTCTCAAAGCGGCAGGATTCTCCGTCGAGCTAGCGAACTCCGGTATGCGAGGGGCGGAGCTTGGCTTGTTCGGCAAGTTCTCCCTGATCGTGCTCGACCTGATGTTGCCTGAGATCGATGGGTACGAGATCCTCGATCGATGGCGAGGGCATTCCCTTCCTCCTATCATCGTGCTCTCTGCGCGTACGGAGCTGGATACACGCCTGCGTGTATTCGGCAGTGGCGCAATCGACTACGTTTCAAAGCCGTTCTGGGTAGAGGAACTGGTGGCTCGCATCCGCGCCCGTTTGTCCCTGCCTCAGCTTCCGGCACCGCGACGGATTTACTGGGATGACAGCGTGCTGGATCATGACGCGCGAACGCTCACCGTTTCGGGCGCCGCGATCAGTTTGACGGGAGCAGAATTCAGCATCCTCACCTTCCTGGTCGAACGATCTGGGCGTGCTGTTTCCCGAGGTCAACTTGCTGAAGCCGCCCTGCCTGTCGATGGCGACCGATTCGATCGCACCGTGGACTCACACGTTGCACGGATTCGTCGCAAGCTCGGCCCAAGTGGCGCAGCGCGGATCGTCACGGTGTGGGGAATCGGCTATCGCTTCGACGCGCCGGAACAGCCATAAAACCGATTCCTTTTCGGAGCCACAGGAACCGATGGTGCTTAGGGTGAGGGGATGCTGGGGAAGCGAAGTAGTTCGTCGGCATGGACGGTGTGTTCCCCGCCTTTTTCGGAAAGGAGCGTCCCGGTTTCGAAGCGTGCTTGCACAAGCAGACTGGCCAAGCGAGCGCGGGCGGACAGAGCGCCTTGCGTTGCGCTGTTTAGGCGACCTTGCACCTGCACAAGATCAAACACGGTACTAAGACCGGCGCGCAGCTTTTTGCGCTCGTCTTCTACCGCTCCTTGATATGCACCCACTGCGCCATCTGCGCTCGCCAGTGCCTGCTGTGCACTGCGCAGCGTCGATACGCTCAGCGCCACACTCGCACCAATCTGCCGCTTCAGATTGTCGCGGCCGAGGCGCAGGCGTGCTTCGATGGCTTGCCTCTGAAGCAGCGCACCGCGAGCCGCTCGGTTCTGCACAGGGAATTGTCCCGCCAAACCCGCGTAGAAGTTGACGCCTCCGACATTCTGGTACGGGGCGGTTACAAACGGTGCGGCGCCGCCTCCCTCTGCGAGTCCGCTGTATCCAAGATCGGCCTGTGCATCAAGTCGCGGTTCCCGGTTGCGGCGCGCGGCCAGGGTGAGCACTTGGGCGGCCAATAGCTCTTGGTCCAGCGCAGCAAGATCAGCGCGCTGCTGCAAGCTCCAGCCGATGAGCCGCGGCAGCTCCGAGGCGTCGGGAAGAGCATCTACCGAGAGCGTCTGCAGCTCATCGCGCGGTGCCCCGATCTGATCAAGCTGTGACCAAGAAAGACCCATCACCAACAGCAGGGCCTGTTTCGACTCTTGCACATGGCGTTGTGC
>CALMML010000507.1 GCA_937868485.1 uncultured Myxococcales bacterium
CGCCAGAGAACATCATGGTGTCGCAAGATGGGCTGGTGAAGGTGATCGACTTTGGCGTGGCCAAGGCCCTGGGGGGCTTCGGACCACAGACGAGGACGGGCATCATCAAGGGCAAGTTGGCCTATATGGCACCGGAGCAGGTTGCGCAGAAGGTGCTGCCCGCCACCGACGTCTTTGGGGCGGGCATCGTGCTGCATGAGCTGCTCACCGGACGGCGGCTGTTTGGCGGCTCGAATGAGTACTTGGTGGTCAGTCGGGTCCTCAAGGCAGAGATTCCTCGGCCAAGCAGCCTCAATCCAAGCGTGCCCAAAGAGCTGGACGATGTGACGATGCAGGCGCTGAGCCGCGACTTGCGCGGACGCTTTGTCGATGGCAATGCGATGGCCGATGCGCTGACTCGGGTGCTGGATACGGTTCCGGCGCTGTCTGGGACAAACAACCAGACCATCCGAGACTGGGTCAAGAAGCTGACGACGGACGCCAAGCAGTTTGCGCAAGGCTGGGAAGAGCAAGAGAGCGGCCTTCACGTCGATGTACAGAACGCACTGGCACACAGCGTGGCCAAAGGCGAAGATCTGGTCGAGCTAGACCCAAGTGAGATGCTGGTGGAAGGCGGAGTCCTAGACCCCGGTGTCAAAGCGGCGGTCACGATGGGCCTGCGGACGCTGCGGCCTGACATGCTGAAGCAGCCGCCTGCCAAGCGGCCTTCGTCGAATGAAGCAATGCGGCCTCCACCGCTGCCGGGGGCTCGACCTGCTGCGAACCGGGTCAGTAGCGATGCGATGGCGCAGGGCCTGCTCCCCGCAAAGAGTGCGCAGGGTGGGCAGCGAGTGAGCGCAGATGCCATGCCGCAAGGGGTCGTCGCGGCAAAGACTCCGCTGCCAGGAACCGAAGGGGCCAGTGCCCAGCCCGCAGCGGCGGCGCTGGCGCCTGCCAAGTCTCCGGCGCGCGGGATTCTTCCGCAGATTGCAGCCCCTACGCCCGACCCGGCGGCCTCAACGATTGAGACGTCGCCTGCTCCGATCTCGCCGGCTCCGGTTTCGTCGGCTTCCGTGCCAACCCTGCCGCCCCCTGCGAAAGAGCCCTTGCCGCCGTACCTGGCTGCGATCGAGCAGAAGCTTCCGCCGGTGATCCGCAGTGCGCTGCAAGATGGTCAGATTTTCCGACTGGCCGTGGTCATCAGCGTGCTGATCTTGGTGCTCTTGCTGCTGCTGCTGGTCGCTCTGTTTCGCTAGCGAATAGTTCGTCACCGCGCAAGGCAACTGCGTCATACTGCGCGACTGTGCTGGGACGCAGACTCTTCTCGATGCTACGGCTTACGGTTGGCTTTTTGCTGGTGTCACTTTGCTCTACGGTGACGCTGGTCATCGCGCTGCTGCTGCTGCCGTGGCGGCCCGCGCGGGTCAAGCTGTGTAACTACTACGGCAAGATCGTCGGTCGCGCGATCTTGTGGCTGGCGGGAGCTACTCCAACTGTTCATCACCGCGAGCGCGTCGAGCAGTATCGACCTGCCATTTATGTATCGAACCATGTCTCGACGCTGGATGCGTTTGTGGCCATCTGGATCTGTCCCATTGGTGGCTGTGGCGTGGCCAAAAAAGAGATCCTGCGCATCCCGTTCTTCGGCTGGCTGTACTACCTGTCGGGGCACTTGACGATAGACCGAGGCGATCGGGGCTCTGCCATTGCTGCGATGAAAGACACCGCAGAGTTTGTTCGCCGAAATGGACTGAGCATCTGGATCTGGCCGGAAGGGACGCGCAGCAAAGATGGTCGGCTTCAGCCGCTAAAGAAGGGCTTTGCGCACCTCGCGCTGGCCACCAAGCTGCCGATTGTTCCGGTGGTGGTGCATCGCGCGCACGAAAACTGGGCCAAGCACACGTTTATGTTCCAGCCGATAAACCTCAAGATTGAGATCCTGCCTGCGATCTCGACGGAGGCCTGGCGACCTGAGACGCTGGATGCTCACTTAGCAGAGGTTCACAAGGCGTTTGCAGATGAACTGGATGACAGCCAGAAGCCGCTGGTGCCGCAGTCGGCGGCGGCGCAGTCGAGCAGTGCGTAGCGTCCAGCGCGATAGACGTTTTTCGGCGAGCGCTTACGTCGGTGGTGGCGTGTACGTGGTCAAGGTCTGCTTGATCTTCCAGGTTCCACCGACTTTTTCGTACGTGTCCTGGTAGTTGCCGTATACGGTCACGACCGGCGCATGGGCCGGGGACGCGGGAACCATGTGAATCAGGAAGTACCAGTCTCCGGTCGCGGTATCACCCGTCACTGAGACGATTGGACTGACGATGTAGTGCGTGCTCCAGACGGTGCTCGCCGGCAAGATGGTCTGGAAGGCATGCATGAGCTCTGCGTGTCCGCTGTAACGTCCAAATGGACCCAGATCAAGGACGCCATCATGGGTGAATAGGTCAGCAAGTGCCGTCGCGGCTGCAGCACTTCCAGCGGTGCGAAAGACCGCGTCAGCAAAGCGTGCGTATCGGGCCTTCAGATCTTGAATCGATTGAATGTGATCAGACATGCAGACAGCTTCCTTTCCTTCCCGTAAATGCGTTCCTACATCAGCCGTTGTCGGGCCCACAGTGGGTCACAATCAGCGACGGTACGGCCAGGCGCAATCAGTATATCATCAGCGCTGCGAGCCATTGTAAGCTCTGCCCGGTGCTTGGGGGCGCTGTGGACAGGGACCGTGGACGGCTCTGTCCGTGGGCGTCGGTGCGCAGACCATGACAGCCAATTCCCTTTCGTTTGTGATGGATCATTGTCCGGTAGGACTCTCGCAACATCGACTGAGCGGAGAGTTTGTGGTCGCGTCCTGTGCGTGCGCGAACCTGCTTGGCTGCTCGGTCTCTGAGCTGATGGGTCAGCGTCTGTTTGCGTTTGTGCATCCGCTCGATCTGGCATCCGTCCTCTGCGCGTGGGATCTGGTCTGTTCAGCGAACGCGGCAGCTACGGTTCGGTTCCGGGTGAGTCCGTTTGGGTCCACAGAAAAAGAACGCTGGCTGCAAGCCCACATAGGTGCGCCAGCCGTTCCGCCGCGAGAAGCAGACGATGTCTTTGGTGATTCCCAGGTAGACCCACGCCAGCTTGTGATTTGTTTGCAAGATGTGACCGAGCAGGTGGAAGCCGACGCCATGCGAGCAGAGCGCTTGCAGCAAGCGGAGCTGGCCGAGCGACACCGCGATCAGCTGGCGCAGATGCTGCCCGGACTGATGTGGTTTGGTCCGGTGAGTCCCGACCTGTCTTCCTATCGCGTGGTCTACATCAACGAGTATCTGTTCCGCGTCACTGGCTACTCCGCCAAGCAGTGGCTTGAGACACCGGGATTTTGGCGTAGCATCTTGCATCCCGATGATCGCGACTGGGTGCTCCGCGAGGTGGCTTCTGCGGGCCAATCGGAGCGCCCACTGGGTCCGTACCGGATCATTGGCAGCGACGGCTCGGTCTTGTGGGTCCAGAGCACCATGCGGATCGAGCGGGATGCGCATGGCGTTCCGGTTCGCATGTACGGACTGACGCTGGACATGACACGCTTTAAGCAGCAGGAATCCGAGCGAATCGCAGCGCTGATGCGGATGGAAGTGCTCAAGCAGCGGATGGATTCACTTGTGGATACGCTGCCCGGTGTGGTCTGGGAATACTGGCTGTCTGAGTCGCTGCGACACCAAAACTACTGTAGCGACTTTGTTCATTCCCTGACCGGATACGGCAAAGAGGACTGGCTGGGAGAAGAGCATGCAGGTTGGCTCCACTTTGTTCCAGCGTCGGACCGTGCGGCGGTGACTCAAGATGTTGTGCGCGTGCTAAACGAGGGCGAGGGTTCGCTACAGCACCGACTGATGACGCGCGATGGTCGTGAGCTGTGGGTTGCGCACCACATGGTGACGCTTCGTGATGCCGAAGGGCGGGCGCTCTGTCTGCGGGGCATCGCGCTCGATATCACCGCGAGCAAGCATGCGGAAGCGGAGCGGCTGAGCCTTCAGCGGGCCATTGCACAGCAAGCGCAGCGGATGCTTGAGCTGTCGACGCCGCTGATTCCGGTGAGCGATGATGTCTTGGTGATGCCGCTCATCGGGTCGCTCGATGCTGCGCGGATGCAGTATGCCCAGCAGACGCTCCTCGACGGCGTTCACACCCAGGGCGCACGCTACGTGCTGCTGGATCTGACAGGCATTGGACAGGTAGATGAGGCGGCGGCGGTGTCTTTGATTGAGCTGGTCAAATCGGTGCGAATCTTGGGCGCGCAGGTGCTGCTGACCGGAATGCGGGCCGAGATTGCAAAGGTGCTGGGCCGAGGTGACGTGGATCTCTCCGGTGTCCTCATCGCGGCGTCCCTGCGAGAGGCCATTCGCAAGTACGTGGCGCGACGCCCAGCATCCTGGCTTGCGTCGCAGCGGTAAGCACCAGCGCAAGACCTATCGCAGCCGTAGGCTGGGCATCGCGCTGGCGTCGCCCCGCTGGCGCATTGTCAGTGCCAAATGGTTCCTATGGTATAGGTGTCGGCAGTTAGGTTCCCAACACCAAACGACCCGCTGTAACCAAGGAGTACCGAATGTCTCGCGCAAAAAATCGTCACCGCCAGCTTTCTCTGTCTGCCCTGTTGTTCTGTGGCGCGGCCCTGAGCGGCTGTGCGCTGGGAGACAGCACCGCAACCGGTGCAGACGATGGCCTGAGCCTGCTGGCTGGACCGTCTGAATCGCCCAAGTCGCTGGCTGCTCTGGGTTTTGAGACGGCACAGCTTACCGCGCACAAGACGCCGCTGTTTCTGTCCGGCCTCATGAATGCTGCCGTCGTGGACGGTTCCAGCGCGGCGCAGCTGATGCTGAGCCAGCTTGCGCCCGCCTATCGGCTGTCGGCAGAGACGCGCTTTGAAGTGACGGCAGAGCGCTCGGATGAAGCGGGGAATCGCTACTTTCGGCTTCGTCAGGTTCACGCGGGCATCCCGGTTGTGGATGGAGAAGTGACGATGCAAGCGGACCGCTCGGGAGCGGTGCTGGCCGTCATCGGTGAGCTGAAGTCCGATCTTCGCATCGAGATTCCAGCTTCAGCAAAGAGCGTCGCAGTGGGTCGTGAGTCGATTCGCCGTGCGCTGGCTTCGTCGGCCAAGCTGGGCACGCTGCACTTCCACGGAGACCCTTCGCTGGCACTGGTTTCTCCCGATGCACAGCCGGACGCGACGGTTCGCCTGGCCTACCGCGCGCTCGTTGAGTACCTGTCGGATGAGGGTCTGGCTCTCGAAGAGATCTTCGTGTCCGTGCAGACGGGTGATGTGCTGTCGCAGCGCTCGCACGTTCACGGTGCGCTCAACCGCGATCTCTATTCGCTCGGTGGGAACTGCATCGGCACGGCGATGGGGATGCTGCCGGGCACGGCGATGCGCAAAGAAGGGGCTCCTGCTTCGACGGACACGGGCGTGAACAACGTCTACAACGATCAGGAATCGACCTACTACTTTTACAAGCACATGTTTGGTCGCGACTCCTACGACAACAAGGGCGCGGTCATGAAAGCGACGGTGAACGTTCAGTTTCCGTCGGGCTTTAGCTGCTCGCCGAACAACGCGGCGTGGCTGGGCAGCCCGTACTTCCAGATGGCGTACGGCAAGGGCGATGGCAAGGTGCTGCTGGATCTGACGCTGGGCCTGGATGTGACGGCGCACGAGATCACCCACGCGGTGACGAGCAGTGAGTCGAACCTGACCTATATCAACGAGTCGGGCGCGCTCAACGAAGCGATGAGCGACATCATGGGCTCGGGCGTGGAAGCGTGGGTGGCTTCCGGTGGTACGGCGGCTGGCAACCCAACGATGCTCAAGCACTCGGCGGAGACGTGGCTGCTCGGCAAGGAAGTGGCCGGCCCGATGCTGCCGGGAGGTTCGCTGCGCTTTATGGACAACCCCACGAAGGATGGTCAGAGCAAAGACTACTATCCAGAGCGCATCATGCCGGGCGGCACCGATCGCGGTGGTGTTCACCTAAACAGTGGCCTGCCGAACTTGGTCCACGTCCTTTTGACCCAAGGTGGCAAGCATCCGCGCAGCAAGACCACCGTCGAGGTTCCAGCGATCGGACTCGAAAAGTCGCTGCAGATCTTCTACATGGCCAACCAGAAGATGATGCTGCCTGCGGGCGCGACGTTTGAGACGGCTCGCTACATCACGGCGCAGTCGGCACAGACGCTGTACGGACGGTGCAGTGCGGAAGTTACCGCCGTTCATCGCGCGTGGGATGCTGTGGGCGTTCCCGGTCTGTGGCAGCTCTGCGTTCGTCCGAATCCCCGATTCTAACGTGAGCGATCGGCTCGCTTGTCCACGGGCAGGCGAGCCTTTGCCTGTGAGTTTGTTGTCGTTTTTCCCGCCCGCTCCGAATCGTTCTGCCCGCAGATCCCTTTTTAGCCCGGTGCGTTGACAGCCAATCAGAAGGGCCGTGGACGGTGATCGCGCCTAGAAGTCGTGTCCGTCACTGTCGCTGGTACTCGATGTCCCGTGAACAAAAGGAGCCTGTCGATGCGCAAGACCTTGCTGGCTGCGATGTTGGTTTCTGTGGTTGCTTCCTCTGCCATGGCACAAACCCACCAAGCGGAAGCACCGCGTGCATCAGGAACCGACACTTCCTCGCATACCATTACCTACAAAGAGCGTACCCAGTACGAGTTCGATGCAGATGAAGTGGAAGGTAGTGTGGTGCACCCTGATGTAGACCTGATTACGGGGAGGCTCAAATCGCACCATCAGAGCTTGGTTCGCCCGCGTAGCAGCTTTCAGTCTGAACTGCTTCAATCCGTGGATTCGCTGTAATCTCCTATCGTCTCGTCGCTGCTGATCCGTTCTTTGTGCTCGTCTTATGAGCATGAATCCCCCACAACGCAGTGCGTCGCTTCGTCCCGTTCGTTTGTGCTGGGTTTTCTGCATACATGCGCTGCATGGCCCTGGCCTAGGCCCTTTGTGAAATCGCCGCAAGTGTGCGCAGAGCCGACGCTTCCAATTGCCGAGATAGAGCAGTAAAATTGCCTTAGTAAAGAATGTCTTGCTCGCATTGGGCATGTAACCTCTCTGCTGCCCCGGCCAGAGCTGCCTTCACGCACGGTCGCTTGGATGCATCGTCATCCGTGTGTTCGCGCGTAGTTGGCTGCTGTGGGGCGCACTGGTGGAGAGGCTCATGACCCAGGATCAGCAAGGGCCCGCCGCCAGACTGAAGGAGACGGAGCGCAGCCTGCGCTGGCTGGCTGCGGTGATCATCTTCAACGTCGTCCTATCGACCTCGTTCCAGACGGCCATGTTTCTGACCAACCATCAGAAACCGGACATTCCGCTGGCGATGCTGTTCGGTAGCTTGTTGACGGCGCTGACGACGCTGGGACTGAACTATTTGCTGCGCAAGCGACCGGCGGCAGGTGCACTGCGGATCATCTTGCTGACGCTCGGTGTGCTGACGGCGCTGGCGGCGCTATGGAACCTGCGGCAGACGTCGGCATCGACGTTTACGCTGTATCTGCTGGTCGAGATTGCAACCACCGTCGGTGTTGCCGCAACCTGGACCTACTTCCAAGCCCCGCTGGAGGCGGCGCAGATTCGCTGGCTGCTGCCCCGGCTCGGTGCGTGGGGCAGTATCGGCGGTCTCGTTGCGGGTACGGTGGTTCCACTCGCGCTCAAGTATTTGAAGTTAAGGTCACATTGGCTGGTGTGGCTGTCGGCGCTGGCGTGGCTGTTGGCGAGTGCGCTGGTGCGGATGGACTATGCGGCGCGGGCTCCGGCCAAGCGACGGTCGTCCATCAACCAGCAGAGCCATCTGCGACAGATCTTCACGGTGCCGCTGGTGCGCTGGATGATCTTGGGCACCGCCGGAATCATCTGGACCGGCGCGCTGGTGCAGTACGAGTCGAATGCGGCGATGAAGGATGCCTGGCCGCAGGAGACCATCAACTCGATCACGTCGATGCTGCTGGCGGTTGCTTCGATCGGCGGCTTGGCGACCCAGACGATGGTAACGACGCCAGTGCTGGAGCGCTGGGGCGTCGGCCTGGCGCTGGCCATCCTGCCCGCGACGATCGGCGCCTGCATGAGTATCTACTTCTACGCGACCGTCGGTGCCCAGTGGTCGGCGGACATGTCCGTGTGGGTGATCGTCGTGGCGCTGTTTTTGGATAAGACACTGCGTCCGGCGCTGCATCGTCCGGCGGAGTCGTGTCTTGTCGCTGCGCTTTCACCAACGATCCGTCCAACGCTGCTGCTTGTGCTGGGCGGCATCATGTCGCCGTTTATCAAGGCCGTCGGTGCGCTGGTGCTGTTTATTGCCAAGACGGCTTCGATCAATCCATCGCTGCTGACGGGCGTCGCCATCATCTTGGCGGTGCTGGTCACGATGCTGTCGACGCGCTGGGGTTCAATCTATGCCCAGACGCTGCGCGAGACGCTGGAAGAAGGCAGCGTCGAAGCACTGGGAACGACCGAAGCGGCGGAAAACCTGGTGCCGATGATCGACGGTCCGCGTCTGCGGGTGCTGCTCGAAGCCATCGACTCAGGGACTCCGCGATCGCGAGAGCTGGCGCTGGATCTGCTGCGGACGCAGCGGTCGAACTTGGTGGCCAAGGCGATGCAGACGCGGCTGACCAACAAGTCAGAGCCGGTTCGCATTGCTGCGCTGCGCTGGCTGGCCGACGAGCCAGACCAGCTGCTAGAAGCACACGTCAAGCAGCGCTGGCTGGTGCCGGACCTGTCGGACATCGAGCGGCAGGCGATCTTGGATGCGGCGGGCGGCTTGGGCGCGGTGCTGATTGGCGACGATACGGCTCGCTGGCTGACGGTGCCAAACCTTCCCCTGCGGACGGCGGCGCTGGCGGTGCTGCTGCGCTCCAGTGACATTCGGCATCAGAAGGTGGCTCGTCGGGCGCTCGAGGCCATGCTCAATAGCCAGAGCAACGAAGAGATCTCGGCGGGCTTGCGGCTGGTTCACGAGTACAAAGTTGGCGAGTTCCTTCCGGCTGTGCTCGCTCGGCTGGCGGATACCGACATTGCCGTGCGTCGCGAGGCGATGAGCTGTCTGCCCGCGTTTGAAGATGAGCGAGCGCGGCGGCCACTGTGGTCGGCGCTAAACGAACCGGCGATGGCTCACGTCGCGGTGCGGGCGCTGACGAGCTGTGGTGAGTCGATCGTGCCCAAGATCATCTCGCAGCTCGACTCGCCGGACATCAGCTCGGTGGTTCGTCAGCACTTGCTGCGTGCGCTTGGGCTGATTCCGTCGCAGTCGGGTGTGCAGTGTCTGCTCGATCATGTCCGTCACAGCGATCGAAACGCGCAGCTGGAGGCGCTCAAGTCGCTCAACCGGCTGCGTCGCGTGCTGAACCTGCCGCCGCTCACGGCGGATGTGATTCAGAACTTCGTGCTGTCGGAGCTGCGCTGGGGCTTGCACATGCTGCGCGCTCGCGATCTGCTCAAGGACCGCGTCCGTCCAAACGGTCTTTTGTATCGCGAGATCGAGGCGCAGATCGATGCTGCGCAGCAGCGTGTCGCGCAGACGCTGGCGCTGCTTTCGCCCAAAGACACGATGGTTCACATCTTCAAGGCGCTGCGCTCGCCGAACTCTCCGCACCGGGATCAGGCAAGAGAGCTTTTGCGCACGCTGTTTAAGCCAGGACCGATCGTAAACGCGAGCCTTAAGCTGCTGGATGAGACGCAGCCGTGGCAGGCCGAGTTTTTCCAGCCGCCGCTGTCGATTGGCTCTGGGCAGACCGCCGAGAGTGCCGTCGAGTGGCTGAAGCTGACCGCCGATCCGTGGGTGATTGCCGCGCTCAAGTACGATCCCGACTGTCCGCGTCAGACCTCGACGTTTCCGCCCATCCCGGATCTGATTGAGCGACACTTGGATGCGGTGCTGTTCCTCAAAGACGTCGGCCTGTTTGAGACGCTGACCAACGCGCAGCTTATCGACGTGGCGGGCCTGGCGGAAAAGGTGGATCTGCCGGCGGGACGGACGCTGTTTAACCAGGGCGACATGCCCGATTACCTGTACCTGATTCGCAAGGGCAAGCTGCGCGTCGTCATCGGGGGCAACGAAGTGGCGCGCTTTGGTCCGGGCGAGTGCGTCGGTGAGATGGCCGTGCTCGCTAGCACCAAGCGCACCGCTGGCGTCGATACCCTAGAGCCGTGTCAGCTGTTGCGCTGGTCGGAGCGCGACTTCCTTGGGCTGCTCGATGCCTTCCCGGAAATCGGTCGTGCGCTGCTCAAGTCGCTGGTACGTCGCTTGGCGCAGACCGGTAAGTCTCGGCAAGCGCCGCGCGCGTCGACGATCATTGGCATGGTCTGGGGCAAAGACGGCCCGCAGCCTTCGTCAAGTAGCACCAACCAGCCGGAGCAAAGCGGCGCAACCTCAGAGGACAAGAGCTAGAGCGAGCGATGGCAGTCTCAGTCTCACTCGACATGATCTTGTTCCTCAAGGACGTCTCGCTGTTTGAGTCCTTGACGAACGCGCAGCTGGCCGAAGTGGCGCGGCTGGCCGAGCGTGTCGACATCGCGGGCGACGACGTGAGCAAGCCGCTGTTCTATCAAGGGGAGCCCGCCGACTGTCTGTATCTCATCCGCAAGGGCAAGGTCCGCGTCATTCAAAATGGACAAGAGATCGCGCGGCTTGGACCCGGCGAGACGACCGGCGAGATGGCCGTGCTGGCTGGCATTGAGCGCTCAGCGACCGTCGAGCCAATTGAGCCGATGGTGCTCCTTCGCTTTGATGCCGACGACTTCTTGGCCCTGCTGGATACCTATCCTGAAATTCAGCGAGCGCTCATGCGCGTGCTGGTGACTTGGCTGAGTCAGAGCAACCGTCCGCGTGAGCCCAGTCGGCGCGCTGCAACGATGGTGGGCATGGTCTGGGGCAAAGACGGGCCGGGTGGCAAGCCATCGTCTGGCGACCCGAAGAAGTAGCAGAGAGGAAACACCATGTTTCGTCAGCTGGACAGCGATGTGTGGTACCTCGACAAGCCCTTCAAGATGATGGGCGTGGACCTGGGTGGGCGAATGACCATCGTGAAGCTGTCCGATGGCTCGCTGCTGATGGTGTCGCCGGTGGCGATGACTGCCGAAGATCGGGCCGAGCTGGATCGGCTGGGTCCGGTTCGTCACATCGTCGCGCCCAACCTGATGCATCACCTGTACGCGGGCGATGCCAAGCAGAGCTATCCCGACGCCAAGCTCTACGTTCCTCCCGGTCTTTCCGACAAGCGTCCTGAGCTTCGCCACGATGGCATCTTGTCGGACCAGCCACCGCCCGGACTGTCCGCCGACCTGGAACAGCACTTGGTGCTGGGCATGCCGAAGCTGAACGAGGTGGTGTTTTTCCACAAAAAGAGCCGCACGCTGATTCAGACCGACCTGGCGTTCAACGTCACGCAGGTGTCGTCCTTCATCGTGAAGCTGCTGCTTCGGTTCAACGGAGCGCTCGGTGGGGTTCGGGCGACCAAGGTGCTGCGCAGCCTGATCAAAGATCGCGCCGCCACCCGTCGTTCCATCGAGAAAATCTTGGCATGGGACTTCGACCGCATGATCATCACCCACGGCGAGGTGGTGCGGTCCGGGGCCAAGGCAGAGCTACAAGCCGCCTATCAGTTTCTGCTTGGCAAGTCGTAGCGTGGCCCGGTATTCGTCGCCTCCGCCGATACCGACGCGTAAAGAGAGGTTTTTCCCATGTCCGTTTCGACTGTTCCTGTCATCTCGCTGATTCGGGGCGATGGCATTGGTCCCGAAATCAGCGAAGCCGTGCTGCGCATGCTCGAAGCCTGCGGCGCCCAGCTTCAGTACGAAGAGATCCCAGCCGGAGAAGGCGCGCTCAAAGCCCACGGCGATCCGATGCCCGACATCACCTTGCAGTCGATCACCAAGAACAAGATCGCGCTCAAGGGACCGCTGTCGACGCCCAAAGGCGGCGGCTTTCGCTCGGTCAACGTCGCGCTGCGTCAGCACTTCGACCTCTACGCCAACCTTCGCCCCGCCGTAAGCTTTGACGGGGTGCCGTCGCGCTACAGCGGCGTGGACATTGTCACCGTTCGCGAAAACACCGAAGACATCTACGCCGGCATCGAGCACTTTGTCGGCCCCGGTCGCTCTGCCGCCGAGTCGATCGCCGTCATCACCCGTGTGGGCTCCGAGCGCATCGTCCGCTACGCCTTCGAGTACGCCCGCAAGCACAAGCGCAAGAAGGTGTCGATCATCCACAAGGCCAACATCCTCAAGATGTCAAACGGCCTGTTTCTGGAAGTGGCCAAGCAGGTCGCTGCCGAATACCCGGACATCGCGCACGATGACGTGATCGTCGATGCCGCCTGCATGAAGCTGGTGATTGCCCCCGAGCGCTTCGACGTCATCGTCACCATGAACCTGTTTGGCGACATCCTGTCGGATCTCATCGCCGGACTGGTCGGCGGACTGGGCGTCTCACCGGGTGCAAACTTTGGCGAAAAGGCCGCGATCTTTGAAGCGGTCCATGGCTCGGCCCCCGACATCGCAGGGCAGGGCATTGCCAACCCCACGGCGCTGGCCCTGGCTGCCGAGATGATGCTGATTCACGTCCATCAACACGAAGCGGCGGCTCGGCTGCGACGCGGTCTGCTGACGTGCCTGCGCGACGAAAAGGTGCGCACCAAAGACCTCGGGGGTCTGGCCAACACCAAGACCTTCACCGATGGCGTCTGCGCTGCGATCGGTCACAACGGCTAGGAAGGACACCCCGATGCCAAGGCTCCATGTGCTGGGCGTAGGCGACGCGTTTACCGAGCGATACTGGAACGCCTGCCTGTGCATCGAGGAGCCTTCCTCCGGGCTGCGCCTGCTCATCGACTGTCCGCCCGCCCTGCCGCGCGTCTTGGCCGATCACCGCCAGCGCACCGGCGCGGATCTGTCGGTCTGGAACCTAGACCACCTGCTTCTGACCCATCTGCACGGCGATCACTGCGGCGGCCTGGAAGCGTTTCTGTTTATGCGGCGCTTCTTGGTGCGGAAAAAGCCTGCGCTCTACGGGGCCAAGGAAGTGCTTGATCCGCTGTGGGAGACGCGTCTTCGCGGCGGCATGGCCCACCTGACCGCTTGCGTCCCGCGCTTTTCGCCTGCCGAAGTGGACGCGCGGCTTCAGTCACCGGGCCTGCGCGGCTCGGCGGAAGACCTGAACACCCAGCACCAGCTTGGACAGTGGCCGTCCGATGCCTCGGCGCTCAGCCTGTCCGACTACGTGGACCGCGTCGATCTTGCGCCCGTGACGGACATCGGACCGCTGCGCATCGAGCGACGCTTTACCTACCACCACATCCCGACCACGGCGATTCGCGTCTCGCTCGCTGGGCAGGACAGGCCGCTTCTTGCCTACAGCGCCGATACCGCCTTTGATCCCGACCTGATTGGCTGGCTGGCCGAAGCGCCGCTCATCATTCACGAGACCAACTTCGGCATCCACACCCCGCTGGCCGCGCTGCTGGACCTGCCCACCGAGGTTCGCAGCCGGATGCGGCTCATCCACTATCCCGACCTGCTCGATCCCGACACCTGTCCCATCCCCTGCCTGCGCGAAGGCACTGTCCTACAGCTTGGGCCAGGGACTGGTTAGGCGCGGCTCCCCACGCGGGACGCACTTGCCATCACTTCCTGGCAAGCAGTGATGAGCTGAGACTTGGCTTCGGCGAGGCTTTGGGGAACGTCTTGGGGGTCGCGGTAGCTGATGGTGCAGCCTGCGGCGTTGTGGTGGCCGCCTCCGCCAAAGCGAGCGGCGAGTGCTCCGACGTTGACCTGGCCCTTGCCTCGGAGGCTGACGTAAATGCGATCGTCGCTGACGGTGATGAGTCCGCCGACGTCGACGCCTTTGAGCGCGCGTGCGTAGTTTACGGGCTTGCCGATGTCGTCCATGGTTGCGCCCGCGTCGCGCAGCATCTGATCAGTCAAGGTCAACAGGGCGAGCTTGCCGTCGCAGTGACGCTCCAGACTGGGTAGGATCTGGGTCAGCAGGCGCAGGCTGGCTTCCGAGAGCTGTTCATCGAGTGCGAGCGCGACATCCCAGCTGCTGACACCACTGTGCATGGCGGCTTGGGCCAGACCAAAGACCTCTGCATTTGTGCCGGGATAGCGAAACCAGCCGGTGTCTTCGACCAGCGAGACAAACAGCGCGGTCGCTAGCTCTTTGGGAATGTCATCCGCCGTGACGCCCAGCTGCGAAAGGAGCCGCATGGCAATCACGCCCGCCGATCCAGCACTCGGATCGCGCAGGACCACGTCACCCAGCTCAGACACGACCGCATGATGATCGAGAACAAGGAGCGGTCCCGTCACAGCGGGAGTCGGAAAGTGTTCCCCGAGCAGATGCCTTGCCCCACAGTCGTGAATGAGCGTTGCGGAAAAGCGCAGGCCAGCGGGAATCTTGCGGCGGATGTCCGCTGCACCCGGTAGGAACTGAAAGCGGCGAGGAACCGGGTCAGGGTTGTAGAGAAAGACCTCTTTGCCGAGCAGGCGCAGGCCATACGCACTGACCAGCATCGAGCCAATGGCATCGCCATCTAGGCGGGCGTGGGCACCAATCAAAAAGCGCTGCCCGGATCGAATCAGCTCGGCGGCACGGGCAAGCTCGATATCAAACGACATG
>CALMML010000508.1 GCA_937868485.1 uncultured Myxococcales bacterium
GCCGCCTGCGGCGCTTATCCCTGATACTCGCCGAACACCTGACGCAGCGCATCGGCCACTTCCCCCACGGTGGCTTGCGCCTTGACCGCATCGAGGATCGCCACCACCAGGTTGTTTTGACCGTCCGACGCCTGCCCCGCCTTGCGTGACAGCGACTGAAGCGCCGCTTGCGTCTGTTGCTCGTCCCGCGCCTTGCGAAACGCGCGCACCTCGGCAATCCGGTCTTGTTCCGCCTGCGGGTCCAGGTGATGAAGTCCTTTGGGCGGCTCTTCCTTGATCACAAAGTCGTTTACGCCCACCACGATCCGCTGCTTGTTTTCGACCTGACGCTGATACTCGTAGGCGCGCCGCTCGATCTCACGCTGCGGATAGCGCTGCTCAATCGCCGACACCATCCCGCCCAGCTCATCAATCCGAGCGATGTACTCTCGCGCTCTCTGCTCGATCTGATCCGTCAGCGCTTCGACCGCGTAGCTGCCACCCAGCGGGTCCACCAGGTCCGCCACGCCCGACTCATACGCCACCACCTGCTGCGTTCGCAGTGCCAACAGCGCCGACTGCTCCGACGGCAGCGCCAGCGCCTCATCGTAGCCGTTCACATGCAGCGACTGACAGCCGCCCAGGATGGCCCCGAGCGCCTGCACGCTGTTGCGCACCACGTTGCACAGCGGCTGCTGCGCCGTCAGCATCGATCCCGCCGTCTGACAGTGAAAGCGCAGCATCTGGCTCTTTTCGTCTTTGGCCGAAAACCGCTCGCGCATGATCCGCGCCCACAGCCGACGCGCCGCCCGAAACTTCGCCACTTCTTCGATCAGGTTGTTGTGACCGTTGAAGAAAAACGACAGCCGAGGCGCAAACTCATCCACCTTCAGCCCCACCGCCATCGCCGCTTCGACGTAGGCAATGCCGTCCGCCAGCGTAAACGCCACTTCTTGCACCGCGTCGCAGCCCGCTTCGCGAATGTGGTAGCCGCTGATGCTGATCGTGTTCCACTGCGGCAGCTCGGCGTGACAAAACGAAAACAGATCCGTAATCAGGCGCAGCGACGGACGCGGCGGATAAATGTACGTCCCGCGCGCCATGTATTCCTTCAGGATGTCGTTTTGCACCGTCCCGCCGAGCAGCTTTCGTGACACGCCTTGCTCATCGGCCACCGCAACGTACAGCGCCAACAGCGTCGCCGCCGTCGAGTTGATCGTCATCGACGTCGTGATCTTGTCGAGCGGCAGTCCACTGAGCAGCACCCGCATATCTGCCAGCGACGCAATCGAGACCCCGACGCGACCGACCTCTCCGCTCGATAGCTCATGGTCAGGATCGCGGCCCATCTGCGTCGGCAGATCAAACGCCACCGACAGCCCCGTCTGCCCCCGCGACAGCAGGTAGTGATAGCGCTGGTTTGAGTCCTTCGCCGATCCAAACCCCGCGTACTGCCGCATCGTCCACAGCCGCCCGCGATACATGTTTGGCTGCACACCGCGCGTAAACGGATACTCGCCGGGCAGTCCCAGTCCGTCCAGGTAGTCGCTGCGTCCCTCTGCTTCGTCGGCCTGCGTGTGCGGCGCATCGATCGGCGAATACAGATCCAACAGCTCGACATCGGCATCGGTGGCAAAGCGCGCCCGACGCGGCGGGGCCTTGGTCGCAAGCTTGTTTAAGCGGCCTTTGAACGCAGCGATCCGACTTTGCAGGGTCGGCAAGGACTTCGTCGTCATGGTCCGCTGAGGCTACAAAACCGCAGCCGACACAAGCAAGCGGCATTGGCACAAGGCGCGGCGGCGACACGACCAGCTCGGCAGTGACAAACCAGATTCTTTGGTGTACCCAGAAAAGACTGTAGAAGCGTCTGCAAAAGCTGTCTCGAAAGGAGTCGTGCACGATGGGTCGCAAGGTCTATGTCATTGGCGTCGGCATGGTGAAGTTTCAAAAGCCGGGCGCAAGCGACAGCTACGATGTGATGGCGCAAGGAGCGGCCCGCGCCGCGCTCTCCGACGCCAGCATCGATTACAAAGAAATCGAGCAGGTCTACGCCGGCTACGTCTTCGGCGACAGCACCTGTGGTCAGCGCGCCGTCTATCCGCTTGGGCTCACTGGCATTCCAGTCGTCAACGTCAACAACAACTGCTCGACGGGATCAACCGCGCTCTACCTCGCCCGGCAAGCCGTCCAGGGCGGCGACGCAGACTGTGTGCTCGCGCTCGGCTTTGAGCAGATGGAAAAGGGCGCGCTCGGCAGCAAGTGGACCGACCGCACCAACCCGATGGACAAGCACGTCGAGGTCATGAACCGCACGCAGGGCTTTAACCAGGCCCCGCCCACCGCGCAGATGTTCGGTGGTGCCGGTCGCGAGTATCGCTGGAAGTACGGCACCCGTCGCGAGACCTTCGCCAAGATCGCCAGCAAGGCGCGCACCCACGCCAGCCGCAACCCGCTCGCGCTGTTCAACCAGCCGCTGTCCGTCGAAGAAGTCATGGCGTCCGAAGAGGTGTTCGATCCGCTCACCCGCTTCCAGTGCTGTCCGCCGACCTGCGGAGCCGCCGCCGCCGTCATCGCGTCCGAAGACTTTGTCCGTCGCAAGGGCATCTCTGGCGCGGTTCGCATCCTCGCCCAGCAGATGAGCACCGACTACGGCAGCGCCTTTGGCGACAGCATGATTGGCATGATCGGCTACGACATGGCCAAGGGCTGTGCCCAAGCGCTGTACCAAAAAGCCGGCATCGGTCCGCAAGATGTCCAGGTCGTCGAGCTACACGACTGCTTCACCACCAACGAGCTGCTCACCTACGAAGCCATCGGCCTGTGTCCCGAAGGCGGCGCCGAGCAGTTTATTTGGGACGGACAGAATACCTACGGCGGCAAGTACGTCACCAATCCTTCGGGCGGCCTGCTATCCAAAGGACACCCACTCGGAGCCACTGGACTCGCCCAGTGCGCCGAGCTGACCTGGCAGCTTCGAGGCCAGGCAGACAAGCGTCAAGTCGAAGGTGCCAAGATCGCGCTCCAGCACAACCTGGGGCTCGGTGGCGCCTGCGTCATGACCCTGTACGGTCGCGATTAACAGAGGAACGGAACCATGAAGCAGACTTCGTCATGGCTGTGGGCAATTGCCTTGGCCGGAACTACGGTGCTCAGCGCGGGCTGCGGCACCATCAAACAGTATCGCTTGCCTGTGCCAGGCCATGCCGCTCGCAGCACCTTTGCGCCGCTTGCCGCCTGTGCCACCCAGCAGCACCTGGAAGCCGTCGAGCACTCGGACTCCTTCAACGTCCGCTTCGATCCCGACACCTGGATTCAGTACATGATCCAGGGCGACCAGTACAACATGGTCATCATCGTCGGAAAGGCCGTGCCCGAACCGCAGCGCGAATCCCGCGCCATGAGCGCCAAGCAAAAGGGTGACGAGCTGTTTGGCTGCGCGACGATGCCGCCTCCGCAGCAGGTCGTGGTGGTGCCCGGTACGCCCGGTCCCGATGGCACGCTGGTCGGAGCCATGCAGAACATGGCCGCCGCGACGATGAATGTCGGTGCCGCGACCATGAACATGGGAGCCGCCGCCATGAACCAAGGCGCAGCCGCCATGAACCAGGGCACCGCCGCCATGAACCAAGGCGCGCCCGTGTCAGGCGATCCCTGTGCGCGGCTCATCGCCTGTTACGGCATCTTGGCCCGCGACTTCTGCCAGCCTGGCTCGCAGTGTCAGTTCAAGGTCGAAGTAAAAGGCAACGATCCGCAGGGCTGCCAGTCCGCGCTTTCGCAGGTGCCACAGACCGTGCAGATGCTGTCGATGGTTCGCCCCGGCTACGTCCTGCCCGATACCTGTCGCTAACCGCCAGCCTGACCCCACGCCGCGCTTACCGCCCGCGAGACACCGGCTGCGACCGCAGCTTCGCAATCGCGGGAATCACCACCAGCGCCGCGAAAAGACACGTCACTTCTCCCAGACACGCCACCTTGCCAAACGACTGAAGCGCCCGGTTTTGCGACAGCAACAGCGATCCGTAGCCAATGATCGTCGTCAGCGAGCACAGGCTCACCGCCGCCCCCGTCTCACGCAGGATCACGGGCAGCGACAGTCCGCCCGGCTGTCCCATCGCCGCCTGACAGCGCGCCCACAGGTTTGTTGCGTACTCGACCCCGATGCCCATCGTGATCGGCAGCGCCACGAAGTTTAGAAAGTTCACCTTCAGGTTGAAGTACGCCACCGCGCCGAGCAGCCACAAAAGCCCCACGCCGAGCGACAGCAGCACCGGCCACGACCCGCCAAGCCCAAACGTCCCCACCGCCAGCAGCACCACCAGCGCCAAGCAGCGCAGCGTGATCTTGGGCCCATCGCGCATGATCACTTCCAGCATCGCGGCAAACAGCGTCGACGGCGACGCCGCCACGTAGTGCGTATCCCCCACCGTCACCTGGAGCGACCGCGACAGCCGAATCAGCTCGCGGCCATCGCTTTCGACAAACCGCGCCGGGTCCGCGTCGATGCCAATCAGCCGTCCCGTCTGTCCATCCACTTCGGTAAACGCCTCACGAATGCGCCGGGGCAGATCCCGCACCGTCAGCGTCTTCAGATCCCGAGGCGGCAGCACCTCTTGCAGATCCGCCCACTCTTCTTCGGAAATCAGCGCCTTGTAGCGATCGATCCGCTCGCTCACTCGTCGCAAGATCGCAAGCTTGTGCGCCTGATCCTGCGGCAGCACCGAGCTGAGCGTCCGCACCGACTGGAGCACATGCCGATCCCCAAGCCGCGCGTCTTGCGCCCGCAGCGCCTCGGCCACCGCATCGGCTTTGTCGGGCGATTCCACCAGCATCACCCCGTCGCGTCCGATGTAGCCCGCGCCCAGGTTTCCCATCCCCAGGTCGTACATCAGCCGCCAGCGTCGCTCGACGTTTTTGTCCTGCGTCCGCAGCTTCGCAAAGTCGTATTCCAGCGGCTCCCGCGCAAAGCGCAGCGCCGGACCCAGCACGCCCACAAGCGACAGGATCACCAGCCCGAGCGCCCACCACGGCCTGCGCGCAAGCCACACGCCCAGCCCATGGAGTCCCGCCCCCAGCACCGATCGACCCAGCCCGCGACTCGCCTGCGGCACGCTGCGATCCGCCCGCAGCAGCAAAAGCGGCGGAATCAGCGCAAACGTCAGCAGCCAGCACAGCACCATCCCCACGCCGCCCACCAGCCCAAACTGTGACAGCCCGCGCAGATCCGTCCCGAGCAGCGTCCCGTACGCAATGCTCGCCGCCAGCGCCGCCGACAGCGTCGACCACACCGTGTTTGTGAGCGCGCTCCGCAGGGCCTGCTGCGCCTGCTCTCCTTCCCGCAGCGCTTCTTGGTAGCGACTGAGCAGCACAATCGGCGTGTTGATGCCGTTGCCCAAGATGATCGCTATCAGAAACGCCGTGTTCGCGTTCAGGTACGCGAGCGCATAGCGCGCCACCACCAGCGACAGCAGCACCCCCACAAGCGCTGGAATGCACGACAACACCACGTCGCGCAGCCGCCGAAAGTGCAGGTACATCACCAGCAGCACCAGCGTGAGCGTCACCGTCGTTGCCGCCGTCAGGTCTGACTGCACCCCGCGCTGCTCGGCCAGCGCCATCGCCACCGCGCCGCTGTATTCGACCCGCATCTGCGGATGAAACTGCGTCGGCTGCGACTCGGCAATCAGCCGCTCGACCGCTTGCAGCATCTGGCCATCGTCTGCCGAAGCCAGCCCGCTGCCGCGTCGCCACAGCATGATCCCCAGGTGATAGACGCTCGGGTCGGGATAGTCGTCGCTCTTTCCTGGCGGATGAAACTCGAAGTACGGGCTGTCATCGCGCGGTGGCAGTCGCTTGCTGATTCCGTCCCGCAGCCTGCGCAGCTCCGCCTCTGGGTCGCCTTCCAGGTCAATCAGCAGCGGGTTTTGTCGACTGGCAATCAGCCGCTCGAGCAGCTCTTCCGCTTGCCGCAGCTCCGCAAGCTCGGCGTAGTGCCACTTGTACAGCGCCGCCGCGTCCGCCACCTCGGTATCGGGCTGGTACGTCACTTCCGAAAACAGCGAGCCGACCAGCGCCCCCAGCTTGGGCCGCAGCGACTCCGCAAAGCGGCGGTTCGCGTCCCGATCCGGGCTCTCCAGGATCACCACCAGGTTCGTCGAGCTAAGCTGCCGAGGCATCACCTCGCGAATCGCCACCGCCGCCGGATGGGATGCGGGCAACAGCTCCGTAAAGTCGGTGCGAAGCGACAGCTGTGACACCGGATGGATCGACCCAACGATCACCAGCAGCCACAGAAAGAGCCAGCGCCGTGGCCGTAGCCGAAGCCCGCGCAGATACACGTCCATCGCGCGCGCCAAAAGACCCGGCTGTCCCTTGTCCCTGTCCGTTGCCATGGCCAGCCGACGTATCACCGGCGAC
>CALMML010000509.1 GCA_937868485.1 uncultured Myxococcales bacterium
GTGCCAGTCATCCGCAGTGCGCCAACGGCCCTGCGTTCGACGACAGAAGCTCCCCACCAACTTTCAACAGCGCTACATAGACAAAGTGCACTTGCGAAGCATGCGCCAGCGCTACGCCTGCTACTTGACCCGCACTTCGATCACAGAAGGAACCATCATCACTTCCAGCACAATCCCGCGCAGACACTGCTCCAGCGACGCTTTGGGAGCCTCTGCCATCGGAGTCAGCAACCGAAGCTCCTGCGATCCTTCAAAACGAAGGGCCCGGTTGCGAAGCTGGGACCACGCGACGCGACGCTCTCGCAAAAGACAGCCCAAGACATACTGCTCACCCACGCTTCCTTTGGGAAAGCCGACCGTCAGTTCAAAGCGAGCAGCGTCTACACGTCCACCTGACTTGGAAGGCTTTGCATGAGTCAGATCTTTGTCCTGCGAGACGGAAGTGTCAGACGATGCAGACTGCGGACCCTGCGGAATGGACGCAGGCTGCGGCTGACCTTCCGTCTTCGATCCCGCCACGTCCGGTGACTGTGCAGGAGTCACCGATGCTCGATTCACATCAGTCGACGGCGCAGGCAACGCAGCCACGTCTTGCACCGCTGCTGGCACCGGCCCAGAAGACGCGGGGACAGCATGGAGCGAGGACGGTTCCACCCGGCGAAAGGATCCGTTGGCCAGCACGATCGTGACGCCACCTACGCAGCTGAGCAGTCGCACACCCCAGCGTGAAGCCGTCTTGACGTTCGGAAAGATCTCACCTGCGCGACGGGTATTGTGCGAAGGAAGCACCGCATCTGGACGTATTGACGGATCCGTCAATACGCTGTGAAACATTCCTGTTCGTACCGTTTTTTGCGGCAGAATCGGCAGCTCCAGCGACTGATTGCAGATGCTAGCGACGGATGCCACAAAGTCCGCCAGCGATGGATATCTGTCTTCCGGTCGCTTCTTGAGCGCACGCAAGATCACCCGATCAAGCTGCGTATCGTTGAGGGGTGCAGGCTGCTCTGAGATCACCCGAAACAGCGTCGCAAAAGCCGGCTCTCCCTGACGATAGAAGGCCGGCTTTCCGGTCAGCATTTCGTACAGAATCAGCGCCAGCGCAAACTGATCGGTCCGCTCATCAATGACGTGATTTTCACCGCGTGCTTGCTCCGGTGACATATAGGCAGGCGTCCCCAGCAGCGACCGCTCCTGGGTCAGCAGCGACGCCGTGCTCAGGACATGCTTCGCAATGCCAAAGTCGAGCACTTTCACAAAGTGATCCACCGGCCCCGACTGACACAAAAACACATTGCTGGGCTTGATGTCCCGGTGGACGATCCCGTGGCTGTGGGCGACTTCGAGCGCGGCTGCGACCTGGGCAAACAGTTGAATGGCCAGCGTCAGCGGCAGCGCACCTTCGCGACGAAGAAGCTGCGACAGATCTTCCCCTTGCAGTAGCTCCATCACAAGATAGGGAAGCCCCGACTCCGTCACATTCCAGTCAAAGACATTCACAATGTTGGGATGATCCAGCTTGGCCAGCGTCTCTGCTTCCCGTCGGAAACGGATCAGGAACTCCTGACCCTCTTCCGCATCTGCCTTGATGACCTTGATCGCAAAGTGTCGCGGCAAGCGGACATGCGACGCCTCAAACACGGTCGCCATTCCGCCTCGTCCCAGCACACGCTCGATCCGGTAGGTTTCACCCAGCATCGATCCCGTGGTAATTCGCTCGTCCCCCATGCCGATCCCCACGCTTTCTTACGGCCTGTTCAAAAAGAAGTGAATCTCTTTGTCTGTTTCCACCACCAGCTCAGGAAGTCCGTCGCTGGTCAGATCGATCGCCGCCAGCGACTTCACCGTCTGTCCAGACAGCTCGCTCAGCGTCTGGGCTGCGGGCCAGTTTTCAAACATCCCGCTTGTCGCCGCTCTCCCCTTGTACGACGTCACCAGCAGCTGTCCGTTTCGGATGTACGCGACATCCATGAAGCCGTCCCCGTTCAGGTTCCTGACAAACGCGGCGGGAATTGGGCTCGTTTCTCCCGGCATCGCACGCTCCACCGCCCCTTGCAGCGCGTCGCGCAGCAGCGGATCGTCTACCGGAATGCTTCCCGCGTTGTACTGATGAAGAACCGCCAGCCCCGTCTTGCCCGTCAGCAGGATCGCTTCGAGCCCGGTGCCGCTCACGTCCGCTGCATCCAAGTCCCCCACCGCCACTGCCGTCAGCGCTGTGTCTGGCTTTTCGTAGGCAAGTGTTGCGCCTTGCCCCCAGTGGATCAGCACGGCGCTGTTGGCTGTCATCGTTGTCTGCGTCTTGACCGCCAGCGCATCCAGCTCGGGATGTCGAAACACGGGCTGCGGTCCCGCTAGCTTGGCATCTTGCAGAACCGCCATGTTCCCCGGCCACGTCTTGATCGATGCGTCTACTGTCGACAAGACAAAGAACGAGCGGCCAGACACCACGGGATAGGTCTTCCCAAAGTCGACGCCCACGGGTGCCGCCGGAAGTCCATCGGAACTCCCCACCGGAATCGCAGCGCTGGGCAGCGGCGACGCCTGATACACCACCCACTTCTGCGGTGTACCGTTCTGCCAAAACACCGGCATCGTTCCCTTCATCCCCACGTACTTCACCTTCGTGGCATCGATCGGAATCGACGCGCGCCACTCAAACTTGCGCAGCGGCCCAAGCGGCGTATTCGATCCAGGCATCGCCAAGTCTGGCGGTGCAGGGTAGTCCGTTGTCGCTGCATCTTGCAGCGGACAGCTTGGGTTGTCTGCGCCGCAGGGCTTCCACAGCAGATCGCACTGCGACAGACAGGGAAGCAGCAGCGCCCAGAACAGGCCCAAGCGTCGCGGATGACGAAACATTGAAGTGGCAGTGCCGAGCTGGCTCATTGGATGTCCTCGTTGACCGTGCGACCCCTTGGGAGAAACACAGACAGTCCTGCGCCCACAAGCGACAGACCTGCCACCGCATAGCCCGCAACAAACAGCGGCGTGGTGTCCAGCGTTCCGGGCGCAAAGGTTTCGCTGTGCCGCCACGGATTTCCGTTTGTCTGCTGCGCCGCAATCGCCGACGCCAGCGAGCCAACCGACAGGATTCCCAGCGCAATCCCAAGTCCTTTGCGCCACTTGGGAAGCGTAGACCATCCCAGCACGCCCTTCGGCTCCGCAGCGGCGGGCGCTGGCAGCTTCAGCAGCTGCGAACTCAGCGCCAGGATCCGCGCACTCCGATCGTTCATCGCCACCTGTTCGTTGAGCTTTTCTCCGGTCCGATCGAACGACTCAAACAGAAACACATCCAGCAAGCTGCTCTGCGTGTAGTGCGTCGCCACCAAGATGTTGCGGACACCCAGTGACTGCCCAATCTGCGACAGACACGAGCGATCGCGACACCCGCGCTCTGCATCATTAACCAGCGAGTCCACCACCAGCACACCGCGCGCGCGCAGGCTCCCTTCCAGCTCTTGCTGAAGCGTTCTGTGCCAGACGCCATCGACTTCCACGCTCAAGACCAAGGTCTTTCCCGGGTCCGCGCACACCGTCGCGGACAGACCCATAGACAGACCGAAACAGACCATCCACTTCGCTGCATGTCGCATGACTTCTTACGTCCCCAAAATCGACTGGAGATACGCCATCGAAGGCTGAAGCAGCGACTTCAGCTCTGCGATCTTGGTATCGATCTGATGAATATCGACCACCGGATCGGTCGTGATTCCCAGCTTCTGCAAGCGATTCTTGGCGCCCGCACCTGTCATGTCTGTCCGTCGCCCCAGCTCTGCCAGCGCACCCCAGCGATTGGTCGGCAGCACCTCACGCGCCAGGTTCAAAAAGATCAGGTGATCCACGCACTCTGGAATCGCCATCGGATTGTCAGGAACCGGAACCGGAGGCGGCACTTCCAACACGATGTGCGGACTCGACTTCACCACCCGGCTCGACGCACCATTTTCGTCGTAAAAGACCTTGTCCATCTCGACGACAGCGGCCCAGTTTTTTTCAAACGGCTGATCCGTTCCGCGCAGCACCAAGTAGCGCTCCAGAAAGTGCCGGAGCTGTCGTCCGTTTCCCGGCCAGCGCATCCGCATCGCGTACTCGATGATCTTCGCCGTCTCTTCTTCAGTCGGAAGGCCGCGTCCTTTGCGACCATGTTCGACGAGCAGCGCCGGAATCAGCTCACGGACATCGCTCGGACACAGATCAGGAACCACCAGCTTCATCGCTTCCAACCGGAAGAACAGATCCTCGCGGAATGTCTTTTCCTGAACCATCCGCTCCAGGTTCTTGTTCGTCGCCGCGATGATTCGCACGTTCACCGGCTTCTCTTCTCCGCTTGCACCGACGCGACGGATACAGCGCGACTCCAGCGCTCGCAGCAGCTTCGGTTGCAGAGACAGCGGCAGCTCTCCGATCTCATCGAGAAACAGCGTTCCGTTGTGCGCTTGCTCGAACAGACCCGGACGATCCATCGCCCCCGTAAACGCGCCTTGCCGCGAACCAAACAGCTCGCTTTCGATGATCGTCTCTGCCAGCGCCGAGCAGTTGATCGCGATAAACGGACCCTTCGCCCGCGACGAGTGACGATGAATGTCGCGCGCCAGGATGTCCTTGCCGACGCCGCTTCGTCCATACAGCAGCACCGTCACATCCGTCGGAGCAATCTGCTTGGCCACCGACAGCACACGACTGCGCTCCGGTGACGTCGCCAGAAACTGCCACTGCTCCTCCAGCTGGCGCGTGGGACCACTGTTATACAGACCCACCACCGTCTGAAGCCAGCGCTCCAGATCCAAGTTAAACGTCGCTTGCTTCCACTGCACCACCACGTACGCAGACCGCTCCAGCAGCGGAACCTTGGTACACTTTCCCGTCACCCGCGACAGCTCTGTCTCACTCGCAGAGCCAATCACCACCTGTTCGATGTACTTGCCGATCTGGAGCCGCACGTAGCGCATCAGATCATCCGGGTTGGTGATTCCCTTGACCTTCGGCGGCCACAGGCTGTTCTGCCGCCGCACGATGACATCTTGCCCGAGCAGCAGCTCGAAGTTCCCATCCAGCTCGACCTCTTGATACGGCTGCAGTCGCAGATAGGTTCCGTTCATGCTGTTCAGGTCCTTGACGAACACCCGCCCGGAGTCGTCCTTGCGCAGCTCGGCGTGCAGCTTCGAGATGTGCTGCGAGCTGACGAAGATCGGCGCCGTCGTGTTCGGATCGAAGCTCTCCACAAGCCGCTGCTGTTCCGTCGACGAAATCGCTGAGTCATCGTTGCCCGCCCGCTTGACAACCAGACGCTCCCCCTCTTGCAGGGTCTTTTCCACGCGTTGCTTGTTTTCGATGATAACGATCGGATCTTTCGACATAGCTAGCTTCCCTCAGTTCGTTTTCTTTGTTTTTCCGACACACAAAACAATCCAACAGCGCGCTGCTCTTCAATCTAAAGACTGCTTTTCTTCATGTTATTGACTTCTAAATTTCAGTTTCAATTTCACCAAACCAGCCAACACTCATTCGATCCTCATTTGTAAGATAAGCATCAAACTTTACACATCGAAGCCGCCCACCAAGAACACACAAGCGACGACAAGCCATTCGACAAACTGCACCAATTTCCTCTCATCCGACGACAAGCAGACTGGGCAACCGACATAAACCACACATTGCTAACTACTCAATCAAACTCATGTATTTATAGACATAGCAAACACGATGCCAATACCAATGTAATCCAAAAACCAGACATCGCTCGGCATCTCCTTACAGTGTAGAGAGCACAGCGACTTGGCTCTTTTGGCATTTTGATTGCATCGCAAACTGGGCAAACGGCTTGCTCCGGAAACACTCAAAAACACAAGCAGAGGCCAAGCTCATGACTGCAATCGATAGCGCTCTTCGTCAGGACCAACATCAAAACAAGTCCCCGCTTCACTCGCTGACAAGCGGCGTCGCAGTGAATCATCCTGGTGCGCGCGTCGGACAGCTCTTGTGTGGCCGCTATCGGCTAGAGCATCTGCTCGGCAAGGGCGCGATGGGCGAAGTCTATCGAGCGACGGACACCGAGCGCCAAGAGCCCTGCGCGGTCAAGCTGGTGCTGCCCGATGCGTCGCTGACGCTGCAAGCGCTGCGCCGGCTGGTGCAGGAAGCCAAGGTCATCTCTCGGCTGTATCACCCAAACATCGTCGAAGTCCGCGAGTTTCAGCAGGACTCAGACGGCACCTATCTGCTGGTGATGGAGCTACTTCAGGGAGTCGATTTGCAAACTGTGCTGCACAACCAAGGTCGACTTCCGCTCTGGCGCGCGCTGGAGATTGCACGCAGCGTGGGGGCCGCGCTCCAGTACGCCCACGAGATGGGCGTCATCCACCGCGACATCAGTCCCGGTAACATGTTCCACGTCGGAAAGCAGGCATCAGCGTTCCCCGCTCTCGAGTGAAATGCAGCGGAAGCGCAGCTACGGAAGCGGGCGAGCTGCCGGAATCGACGCAGAGCCATGACTTCGCCAGCGCCGTAGCAGCACATACAGAAGCACAGCCCCAAACAAGTTCAGCGCCGCATCAGACACATACAGCGCGCGCAGCCCCGACTGGCTGTACAAATGCGTATCAATCGACAAGACATACATCTGAGCCAGACTTGATACAGCATAAAACACAGAATATTGCGTTGACGATGATGTCTCTGACTTACTAATCAGATCAAACACCATCGCAGAGCAAGAAGCCAGCGACACACCTTGCACAACATCATACACGATCGATCCAACGACATAGCTGGCAGGTGTAATCGGCATAATTGCCCACAAAAGACCAACGATCGTCATCGCAAATGCAGAGATCACATACAGCGTTCGACTGTCATGACGAAGACAGGCTTGGCCTCCCAGATAGATTCCAAGCAGCGTGAGAATCCAGCCAAAGAATCCATTCAGACTGACGGTCATCCACTCTGGTGTTCGATAGTCAATCGCCAGCGCGGGCAGAAAGAAGTTCAGCGCAATCGTTCCCGCTGGACACGCACACATCGCCAGACCCAGCCAGCCATCGGTCCCGCGCATCGTCTGACGAGCCTCTGCCGCAAAGGATCGCGCGATGTCAGCAGCCCGCCGAGACGGACGCTCCGGTTCCGCAATCAGCAAAGCAGCCAGCGAGGGAAGAGCAATCGAAGCGCCACAGATCAGGCTCAGTGTCAGCACCGACGATCGCTGCGTCAGCGCCAGCAGCACCGTCGATCCCACCGCACCACCGGCCTGCGCGCCCATGTTCAGCAGGTTCGACGCACGCAGCCGTCCTTCGCGATCCAGCGTCGTCGCAGCCAGTCCTCCATAGCAGCTCGCCGCGAGTCCGTACATCACCTGCGCCGTGAACACCCAGATGTAGAACAGCATCCGCTGTCCGTGTTCCAGCGCGTGTAGCGCAATCGCAATCGAGATCACACACGCAATCGACAGCCACAGAAACCACGACTTGCGCTTCATTCCCAGGTCCGTCAGCGGATTCACCAGCGGCTGAATCACGAACGGAAAGACCGACGCGGTGCTGTACCAGCCAATCGACTCCAGCGGAATGCCGAAGGTCCGCATCAGATACGGAACCTCGGTCAGAAAGAAGCCACCCGCCATTCCCAGCGAGCACGCCATCAGCGAATACAGCAGCGCCGCAGAGCGCTCGAGCCGGATTCCTTCCTTCTCGACGCGATCATCGGGCATGCCGGACTCCTCGCGGTGCAACCTGGTCAGCCAGCGTCGGAAAGACGGACGCAGCGGAGCCACTTGCAGAGCCACTTGCAGAGCCACTTGCAGAGCCAGACAGACTGGCAAGCTTGCACAGAGTCAGCGCGGTTCCGGTCATCATCATCATGCGTCACAGCGCTGGGCCCGGGATGTCGATTCCTGCTGCGCCCAGAGAATCAAGGATGTTAGCGCAGCCGTCGCCGAGAAAGTCATCTATTTTGGCGAAAGTTCTTGCTTTTTTTGAAAACCCACAACAGCGACAGCTGCCGACTCGAACGCAGGATCTGCGCTGCGTTCCTACGAATCCCACCTGGTCCCACCCTCGTCACTGCGCGCAGCGCTTCACGCACCGATTTGTTCCTACGCACAACCACCAAAAGGCACACGTTGTCCCGAGCCTTTCTCAACGTAGGAATTGTCTAGCTCCGCATTTTCTGTGCATACTTCCCGAGTGGTCAGGACTGTTTCCAGGCTGCTATCGCTGATTCCCTGTGGGCGGATGCCAGCGAGTTTTCCTGAAGACCTTCAGCCCCAGTGTTAGGTTCACAAGGACAAGTCTGGATGCCAGCGGCACCCACTTCTGTGTACGGCGACGATTCCCTTGCTTCTCTGTTTCTGAAGACCGCGACGGCTCATCCAGACGGGCTGGCGCTGGTATCGTCCCGAGGCAACTTGACCTATCGCGATCTGCTTTCGCGTGCGGTCTGTCTGGCCCTGGTTCTGCGTCAAAACGGCGCGACCCGAGGAACGCTGGTGGGCATCTGGCTCTCACGCTCGGTGGAGTCGGTGGTCGCGGTGCTGGGAACGCTGCTGTGTGGCGCGGCCTATGTTCCGATCGATCCGACCTATCCGACGCAGCGACAGCAGTTCCTCATCGATGACTCACAGCTTTCGCTGGTGGTCACTTCGCGCCAGGTGGGAATGCCAGCGATTGCGCTCGGATCAGCGACGGTGGTTGACATTGACACGATCACCAGCCAGACGCTGACCACCGATCAGCTGACGACGTTTGAGCCCACACCGACGACGGCAGATGACCTGATCTATGTGCTGTATACCTCGGGCAGCACTGGGCGACCAAACGGCGTATGTGGACCCAACGGACCGACGCTGAATCGCTTGCGCTGGGGCTTTGAAGCGCTTCCTTTTGATCCCAGCGGCCAGGAAGTGATTGCGCATCGATCGTCGCTCAACTTTGTCGATTCGGTGGCCGAGCTGTTTTCCGGGCTGATCAGCGGAATCCCTACCGCGCTGCTGTATCCCGAAGAGACGAGCGATCTGGGACGACTGGTTGCGACGCTGCGTCTTCTGCAAGTGACCCGACTGACGGTGGTTCCGTCGGTGCTTGCGGCCCTTTTGCGAGCGGTTCCCAAGCTGTCCGCCGCGCTGCCGAAGCTGAAGCTGTGGACGTGTAGCGGAGAAGAGCTGCCCGCGTCGCTGCTCCGTCAGTTTCGCGCATCGTTTCCGTCGGCCACGCTGGTCAATATCTACGGAAGTACGGAAGTGACGGCGGATGTCACCTACGCGCTGTTTGCACCGGGACAGCCCGCTGTCAGCGAGCGCGTTCCGATTGGCGTGTCCATGGCAGGTGCCGAGCTGCTGATTTTGGATGAACACATGCAGCCGGCTGCCGACGGACAAAGCGGAGAGCTGTACGTCGGCGGTCCCGTCCTTTCGGCAGGCTATCTGCGCAGGCCGACAGAGCAAGCGCGTCGCTTCGTTCCCGATCCACGCAAGCCCGATGCGAAGCTGTTCCGAACGGGCGATCGCGTGCGTCGAGGCTCAGACGGACAGCTGTACTACCTGGGACGGCAAGACAACCAGATCAAGCTGCGCGGGGTGCGGATTGAGCTGGAAGAAGTCGAGCGGACACTGCTTGCGGCGACGGAAGGGCTCAGCGGACTGGCGGTGGTTGCCGTCGGAGATCCGAGCGATCCCAGCTCGCGTCATCTGTGCGCGTTCTACACCCCGCCGGACTACGAGGTAGCCAAGCTGCGCAGCACCGTCGAGCACAGCCTACCTTCGAGCATGCGTCCAAGCGAGTTTGTGCCGATGACGAGCCTGCCGCTGCTGCCCAATGGAAAGCTCGATCGTCCGACGCTGTCACAAGCGCAGAAGCGACCGACGCGCGTGCTGGGCCCCGACGATCAGCCGCAGACCGAGACGGAGCGACGGCTTATCGCGCTGTATATGCAGGTGCTCAGACAGCAGCCGATCGGACGCCAAGACACCCTCGATACGCTGGGCGGAGACTCGCTGGCGCTGGCGGAGCTGTTGGCCAAGCTCGACGGTGCGTTTCAGCGTCACATCCTCGAAGGAGGACTGCTGCAAAAGACAGCGCTGTGGCAGCTCGCTGAGTGGATCGATCAAGGCGCTGCGCCGCACGTCGAAGACAGCCTCTCGGGCGTGACGCTGATCCCGCTGTCCTCGCAGGTCGTCAGCCAAGAAGTGATGCTGCGACTTGCCAGTGCCGTCGACCTGGAACGAGAGCCGCTCACCGCCGCCGCGCAGCTGACCTACGAAGATGAGCTGCCCTATGTGAAGCCGATCGTCGCTGCTGGACTGGGAGAAGGGCTCTCCGTCGTGGCGCGCAGCGAAGCCACCGGACACCTGGTCGGATTCTGTCTGGCCCATGACTTTTGTACGCCTGCTGGTGTGTCGATCGATGAATCAGCGCCTCGTCTGAAGCCGGTGGTCAAGCTGCTGACGGAGCTAGAGGAAGACTACGTCCGAACCTTCGGTCAGCCCGTCGCTGGTGAAGTGGTGCAGCTGTCGATGACCGGCACGCTGTCCGAAGTCACCGGCTATGAGATCGCCCGGCAGCTGGAGCAGCACACGCTGAGCACCTCACGGGCGCGCGGATATCGTCGGGCCGTCACCATTTGCACCCACCGCGTGACCGCCATCCAAGCCGAGCGCGCTGGCTTTGTCCGCTGTGCGGCACGCGACTATTCCACCTACGAGTTTGAAGGACAAAGAGTGTTTGCGTCACTCGCGGATATCCATCGCGAGGTCATCTTGTTCGTTAAGGAGCTTTCATGAGCACACTGCCTCACCACTGTGTATATGCCCGATTGGGTGCGTCCAAGATTCACGGCGTGGGCGTTTTCGCCATTATGCCCATACCAAAAGGAACGGTCGTGTTCGCGGGGGATGATCAGCCGATCATCTGGATCAAAAAATCACTGATTCACGAACTCGATCCAGCACATCAGAAGCTGTATAACGACTTCGGATTACATCGCGGGGATGAAATCGCCTGTCCAGTTAACTTTAACACGGTAACACCAGGCTGGTGCGTCAATCACAACTCGGACAATCCGAACCTGGATTATGACTCAGAAGATATGCAGTTCATTGCCAACCGCGACATCGCAATTGGCGAAGAGCTGACATCCAACTATCACTCATACAGCGATAATATTATTTCAACGTAACATGCATTCTCGTCAGAGCCTTGCAGCCACTTTTGTTGATATTGCAACCCAAGCGCCGCAGCGGCTGGCCGTCTGGAACGGCGATCACGCTCTGACCTACGGCGAGCTGCTGGCGCGGGCCACGCAAGTGGCGCGAGCACTTCGTCAGCGAGACATCTTGCCCGACGCTCCGGTGGGACTGGCCATGCCTCGATCGCTCGACTCGGTGACGGCGGTGCTGGGCGTGCTGCTGGCCGGTGGTGCGTATGTGCCCATCGATCCCGAGTATCCCGAAGAGCGTCAGCGCTTCATTCAGTCGGACAGTGGCGCGCAAGTGATCCTGGTTCAAGGCGGAGCGCGACCGCCCATGACGAAGCAAGCCCACGCCGAGATCGTGGCGATGGACGGGCCAGACGTGCGGAGCCAGTCGACGGAGCCGCTCGATGTCTCGACGGACCACGACGAAGGGCTGCTGTGCTTGGTCTATACCTCGGGCAGCACGGGCAAGCCCAAAGGCGTCTGTGTGCCTCGGCGCGGCATGCACAACCGCTTTCGCTGGGGCTGGCAGCGCTATCCGTTTGCGCCCGACGATGTGATTGCGCATCGCTCGTCGCTGAACTTCTTGGATGCCACCACCGAGCTGTTTTCGGGTCTGCTGCGTGGCCAGCCGACGGTGATTGTCTCACCGGATGAAGCCATTGATCTACATCGCCTGGTCTTTGCGCTGAGCCGTCGTCACGTCACGCGCGTCACGCTGGTTCCGTCGCTGCTTGCGGCGCTGCTGCGAACCTTTCCCGATCTGGGAGAGCGATTACCGACGGTACGACTGTGGGTCAGCAGCGGCGAAGAGCTCAGCGCGACCCTGCTGCGACGATTTCGGGCGGCGCATCCGTCGGCCACGCTGCTGAACTTGTATGGCAGCACCGAGGTCTGCGCCGACGTCACCTATGCCGAGTTTGCGCCCGACACGCCGATTCCCGACGGACGGGTTCCAATTGGACGATCGCTGGCCGACGCAGCGCTGTGGGTGTTAGATGATCAGCTTGCGCCCGTTCCGACGGACACAGCCGGAGAGCTTTACGTCGGTGGTCCGGTGCTGTGTCATGGCTACTGGAAGCGTCCCGACGAAGATCAGCGTCGCTTTGTGCCCAGTCCGTTTCATCCCGGCGAGCGACTGTTTCGCACCGGCGATCGCGTCCGCGCCGACAAAAGCGGTCAGCTGGACTACCTGGGACGCGCCGACAACCAGGTCAAAGTAAACGGCATCCGCATCGAGCTAGAGGAAATCGAGCAAGCGGTCAGCGACGAGCTAGCCGCCGGAAGCCTGGTCGCAGCGGTGGCGGTTCCAAGTGTGACAGATCCGCAGTCCCGTCGGCTGTGGCTGTTTGCCTCGCCGCAGGATATCAGCCTGGAACGCCTGCGCCTGCGTGCCCAACAGCGCCTGCCCGCCGCGATGATTCCCAGTCGCTGGATGGCCCTGCCCGCGCTGCCGCTCACACCGAGTGGCAAGCTACACCGCACCGAGCTGACGAAGCTGGCGCAGAGGATGGATGCATCCCGTCCGACGGACACCGTGACGCTTCGCCCGGAAGAAGAGCCGATTGGCACGCTGTATGCCGAGGTGCTCTCGCTGTGGCCGATCGATGGACAGGACAGCCTGGCGTCGCTGGGTGGTGATTCACTGACGCTGGCCGAGCTGGCGGCGCGACTCGCTGAGCAAGGACTGCCGTCGCTTCCGCTTCCGCTGCTGCGGGACTCGACGCTGTCACAGGTGACGCGCTGGCTGACCCACGTAGATCCGCTGCCCACGACGCAAGCCAAGCCGTTTCGCCTGGTGCCCGCGCAGTCGCTGGACCCAGAACGGCTGCTCCACTTTGCGACGGAGGTCTTCGCTGCCCGTGAGCCGCTCTGTCGGAGCTTGCAGATCACCAGCGAGGATCTGCTGCCCTATTACCGGCTGCTGCTTGACGCGTATCTGCCGCACGGACTGTCGCTGCTGGCGATTGATGAAGCGAGCGGCGAGCCCATCGGCTTTAGCATCGCGGGCGACTGGTCGACAGAGATTCCCCTGCCGCCGGATCTGTCCCCGAAGATGCGCGGCTACCTGCGGCTGATGGATGTGTTTTTCGATGGATACACGCGAAGCCAGGCATCCCCACCGCGTCGCGGTGAGCTGCTCGATATGGCCATTGCGGGTGCCAAGCCCGGCTATGACGGAGTCGAGATGCTGGCAGAGATGGATCAGCGCATCCTGACCGAAGCCGCCCGTCGAGGATTCCACCACGCCAACACCTTGTGTCTTCATCGCGCCACGATTCGCACCGCCGAGCTGCTCGGCTTCGTCGCGCTGATTCGCCACAGCTACGACAGCCTGGCCGCACAAGGAATCGTCGCGTTCGATGTTCCCGTATCGATTCACAAAGAAGCCATCTTCTTTACCAAAGAGCTGGCTCCACAAACCACCTAATCTCGTTATCCAGAAACCAATTCTGCGATAATCATCCTGCACATCCTGCGAGGCATCTCCTCATGGCCTTTTGTTATCTAACCAGCAAAGCACACACGCTGAACAGTCCCGTATCAGGTCGTGGTTCATTTGCCAAAGAGCCAATTTCACGCGGCGAGCTGGTTGCGCTGTTCGGTGGTCACGTTCATCCGGTGGAGCAGTGGAACGAGCTACCGGAACATCTTCGCGAGCTGTCTTTGTCGATATGGCCTGGTTTTGGACTGGGTCCAATCAGCGATGAAGAGCTATCGCACGGCGACTTCATCAACCACTCCTGTGAACCAAACTGCGGAATCGTCGGACAGATCACGCTCGTCGCCATGACCGACATCGCGGCAGGCAGCGAGCTGTGCTTCGACTACGGCACCGTCGTCATCGATCACGGCGACGGTCCGTTCAAGATGAAGTGTCTGTGCGGCACCGCAAGCTGTCGAGGCGAAGTCACCTCCGACGACTGGAAAGATCCGGCGTTTCAGGCGCGCTATCCAGGCTTTCTGTCATCGGCGGTTCAGATGTTGATTGCCAAGTCTCGATAGCGGCGCAGGCGGGTCCGTCTGCCCAGACCCGACATCGCGCGTTCCCACATACTTCCCAGTGCGCAGCGCAGGGCCTCACGGTTCGAGGACACGCCGCCGACTCGCAGTGGTCCCGGTAACATCTTCTTGGCGCAGCAGAGTGTGCGGTCGCAGCGGGCGCGCGATGTGATCAAGGTGCTGGACTTCGGGCTGGCGCAGCTGATTGAAGACTGCCAGGCCACCACCGACGGGAGCGGCGCACCGATTACCAAGGGAATCATCGTGGGTACGCCCGCGTATCTGCCCCCGGAAGCGGCGCAGTGGTCGCCCGCGCGCAGAGATCCGCGCAGTGATCAGTGGTCGCTCGGCGTGGTGCTCTATCACATGCTCGCGGGACAGCTTCCGTTTCCGCAAAAGAATCCCTACGAGCTGTACAGCGCCATCTGTTACGACGAGCCGATTCCGCTCGCCGAGCTTGTGCCGAACCTGCCCGCGCACATCTACGCAACGGTGCAGACGGCGCTCGCGAAGTCGGTGGAGCAGCGCTTTCCCAGCGTGAAAGACTTTCTGCGGGCACTGGATGCGCTTCCGCCGCTGCCGATGAGCTTTGCTGCGCGCAGCAACAACCGCGACACGCTGGCCGATACGCCGTCGCAGCCAGCCCTGGAGAGTTCGCGTCGGGATACTCCGCTGCGGCTGGAGTCGCTGGCGCGCGACGACGAGTCCGGTCCCAAGCGGAAGGCGCCGCCGCCTGCATCTTCGCAGTCTCCGCCACTGTCGACGATCAACAGCGCGCCGTACAGTCCGCTGAGCACGGTGCAGTATTCGTTTGAAGAGCTGCAAGCCCTGGCCAACGCCAGTCGCTGCGAGGCGATTCCCACGACGGTGAAGGAAGAGCAAATCACGGCGCGCTACCTCAACTCGCAGCACTTGGTGGAAGACACGTCGAGCGAGCCCTCGCGGGAGCAGCACATGGATCATGGTGCAACCGTGTCGCTGACCGCCGATGAAGCGGCCAGCTTGGGACTGCCTGGACTGACGCGCAAGCCGCCGCGCGCGCCTCGGCCACCGCACAGCGCAGCGTCCAGCGCATCAAGTCCCGATCCACGCACCGCGTCAGCCCCAGTGAAGTCCGAGCCGATCGTCTCGCGATCCAGGCCGGAGCTGTCCGCGAGCAGCGTGATTCCGTCGTCGACAGACGCTGCGCCCGTTGCAGTGGACCCGCAAGCGCCGGTGTCAGCAGGATCGGCTGCGACCTCGTCCTGGAGCGGAAGTCTGGCCTGGCTTCAGCACACGCCGTCGCATTCGCTGCGACAAGGACTGCTGATGATGGGAATCGGCGTGGTGCTGTCTCTGCTGACGGGCTGGGCGCTCGGACTGTTTGGCGCGCAGCGCGCTGGACGTACCGTCGCACAGGTTACCCTACCGAGTCCGCACACCTCGCTGGAGCTGCCGCTGACCACCTTGCGCCATACGCAGGATCCTGCGCCCACAGTCACGCCGCTTCTCCCGCCAAGCGCACCGCAGCCTGGGCCCACGTCCGCCCAGCCAGCGCCCATGCCCAACCCACAGGTAGGGCGCCCGGTTCCTGCCCGCAGCGTGCCCGGTCTGCGCAGAGCCCCGATTCCGCCGCTTCGGACCGCCAAAGGGACGTAACCGACTCCGATCTGCGCCAGATTCCTTCTCCGGTCCCTATCTCCGACTCCGATCCGTGACGGTTTAGCCCGCTGCGTTCGCCTCGCCAAGTCCGCCAAATTCCTTGCCTTTGCACACGCCCTGCCCGGCCCGTAGCGCGCCGGATCGCGCAGTCACGCACTTCTACGCAAGTCACAGGCCGAGCCTGGCCAATCCAAAGCGCAGCCCTCTTTTGCAACAGCGCCCCACAGGACATGCAGACTGAAGCTGTTGACTCCGCTTAGCAAACCCGTCTTTTGATATCAAAGCAGCATGATTTCACAGTGAATTCATTGACTTATCCGAGTCAGTGACAGTTACACATCTTTCAAATAACATTGGCCCACAAATTGCCTTCGTCTCAATTAGCCGAATCGACAGCATGCGCGAGCCTTGCGAGACCGATACGAAGGAGATTATCTATGAACGCTTTGCTCTGCTCTGTGGCGATATTATTTCAGCTCTTCGTCATTTCACACACAGACTCATTCCATCGAGTGAGCTTCTTTCTTCAATATTCAAACTGGCCTTCCGTTCCAAAGTCACAATTGATCTGTCAAAAGAAGGACAGAGGCGATCGCGGCGATTCCCCAGTTCCGCCCATTCGACCGCCGCTTTTTTGTCAATATTCGCGCTGGCTTTGTGGATAGTCAGCGGTCATCTACTCGACATCTTGCGCACAGCGAAATCCTGCATAGCCCATCATTTTCCATGGCGGCTGACCGTTACGCGAAAATCCAAGCAAATGCAGATAAGAACCGGACCAGGAACCACCACGAAGCACACGCTGGGCGCAGGTTCCATCCGCTGAAGCAACATAGCAGTCACTCACCCACTCCATCACACTGCCGCCCAGATCGATGACACCGAGCGGCGTACGATCCCTGCGACCGGACCCAATCGGCGCAAGTCGCTGCGCGCTAGGACTACAGCGATGGAACAGCGGATCTTCGCTCTCTGGGTCATGCTCGATCCAGACATCCTCACAGGAGCTGGGCGGCTCATTTCCCCACGGAAACAGACTACTGGTCGGACCGCGTGCGGCAAACTCCCACTCCACTTCAGAAGGCAGCCGCTTGCCAATCGCTTGACAATAGCGTTGCGCGCCAAACCACGAAACAGCACTCACCGGCCACTGCTCTCGATCGGCAAGGACATGATACGCATCATTTGAAAATGAGATACAGATATGCTTGTCTTCTGGATATAAGTTAAAAATCTCCTCATCGCCCATCATCACAATCATGGCTTGCTGTTTATCATCCTTCCTTTTCTGCTGTCTCAGTCGCTTTTGCTGATGAAGTGATTGCAGCCAAGTTGCAAACTCAGCACAGATCACTTCATGGCGATCGAGCAAAAATGACTTGACATGCTCTTCATGCAGCGGCAGCGCTCGTTCTACAATTACATTGAGATCACGAAAGCGATATCCCCAATTAATGATCTTATCACGCACAGGTCCAGGAAGCGGATTGCTCTTGTCAACACCCATCCGAAAGCGTCCAGCGGGGATCAAGCAGCTAGATGATTCAGGCACAGAAGACGTCAGTGACTGATTGATCGATATCGAGAAATCCGGCAAAGAGGCAGCGATCGATGCCTGCAGCGGCACCGGATCGACCGAGTGCCAAGACTTCCGCTGCCGCACCACCAAGGACAGTCCCAGCAGCGCAAGCAGGCCGACACAGACGATCGGACGGCACCACCGCCGCCGAAGCGACGGCGACGGCGACACAGGCTGCGGCTGGGTATAGGTCTGCGTGTGGGACGGCTGCGCACTGAGCGACGGGGACAGTGACGAGGCAGAGCCCATGGACGGCTGGCTCAGCATCGTCAGCTGCGCGGCCACCTGTTCCATCGTCGGACGCTCGATCGGATCTTTGGCCAGCATCGCGGCGATGAGCGACACCACAGGCGGCGGAAGCTCGGGCACCAGCTCCTCGATCGGCTGCGGATCGGTGTAGCGCTGATGCATCAGCAAGTCTTCCGACGAGCCCACAAACGGCGTCCGTCCGCTCAGCAGCTCAAACAAGATGCAGCCGAGCGCATAGACATCGCTCTGACCATCGACCGCGCGCAGACCGGAGCAGCGCTCTGGCGACATGTACGCCGGTGTCCCCATCAGCCCCAGCGAGTGCTGCGTCGGCGGCATCTGGGGATCGGTAATCCGCGCAATCCCAAAGTCGAGCACCTTGGCCCGATGTCCTTCCGCCACCGCCGTATCCGGCACCCACATCACATTGTCCGGCTTGAGATCACAGTGAACCACGCCGCTGCGATGCGCGCTCGCCATGGCATCGGCCAGCTCCGCAGAAACACGCAGCGCCAGCGCCAGCGGGAGCCGCTTGTCGGGATGGCTCTGCTGAAGGTCTCGCAGCGGCGAGCCTTCCAGACATTCCATCAGGATGTACGGCGTTCCATCGCCATGAATGCCAAAGTCAAAGACCTGCACCAGACCCGGATGCGACACCTTGCTGGCGGCCAGCGCTTCCCGATAAAAGCGCTCTCGGTAGCTACTATGTCCCGCCCAGCTCGGCGGCAGCAGCTTGAGCGCCACGCGCTGTCGTCCCTCGGTGTGAATCGCTTCATAGACCACGCTCATGCCGCCCCGACCCAGCTCGCGCGTGATCTGATAGTGGCCGAAGATCTGTCCGACTCGATCCTGTTCGTCCATGGCTCGCAGCGCTTGTCCTCGTCCTAGGTTTCGGGCTCCGTCATCGATGAGGATCTGCGTCAGCGTTGCCCGCGTCGTGTCGCCGCGTCTGCCGATTCCGCTGCCTCGTCTTCGCCGTCATCGGGTCCGTCATCGG
>CALMML010000510.1 GCA_937868485.1 uncultured Myxococcales bacterium
CTCGCTATCGAACAGCTCGCGCGGAATCGCCGCGCAGTTGACCTTGATAAGGGGCCTTTCGGCGCGCTGACTCCGTCGATGAATTTCGCGCGCCACCAGCTCCTTTCCAGTTCCGCTTTCACCTTGCAAAAGCACCATGGCGTCCGTCGGAGCCACCAGCTGAATCTGTCGACTGACCATGTCGAGGGCCGCGCTCTTTCCAACCATGTCCCCAAACGATCCGCCCCCTCGCACTTCTTCCTGTAGGTACGCGTTGTCAAGTTCCAGCCGACGCTTGAGCGCAGCGATCTCTTCCCAGGCCAGCGCATTGGCCAGCGCGCTCGCTGCATGGTCGGCAATCATTCGCAGCCAGTCCAGACTCGTCGCATCGATGGTTACGCGACTGAAGATGCCCAGCACACCGAGCACGTTCCCTCGCGATACGAGCGGCTGACCACCAAACCCTTTGATTCCTTCGGCCTGCACCCACGCTGGGCGGACGATCCAGTCCGGTAGACTCGCCAGATCGGGTGCTTCCACCGGCTCTCCGGTCGCGGCGATCTGGCCCACCTTGCGAATCCCGAGTGGGAAGCGGCGAAAGGAGCCATCGGTTCGAGAAAAGGACACCCCTGGACAAGCCACGGACGTCCCGGCGCTCGCGACGAGGTGCAGACACTTTGTCTGCGAGGGACACTCGGCCCGCATCGGGCACGAGGGACAGCCCTGTCCCGGACGAATCAGCCAGATTCGCGCCATCGCCACGCTGGAGGTCTCACACAGCCGTCGCACAATGAGCCACAACAGCTCAGAGGCACTCCGCTGCTGCGCCATGTCTAAGAGCAAGCGACGCGGATCAACCAGGAGTCCGTCTGCCTCGCGCGTGTCCTTCATCGGGTCATCATCCACGATTGTTCGCTTCATCTACAACGAAAATTCGTGAATCAACCACGAGAACTCGTGAAATCACGACATTTCGTGGATCCATGGCGCGCGCGTGGAAGACAAAAATGACGTGCCCTGTCGACGGGAAGTAGTGCCAAACGCCCGCGCTTGGTACATGGCTTGCTGTTGCTTGGGAAGATCCATCCGATGAGGAGTTTTCAGATGTCCCTCCCAGTCGTGCTCCTGCCGCCCTTTTCCGAAGAGACTGCGCGCGCCAAGGTTCGTGCGGCCGAAGATGCGTGGAACTCCCGAGACCCAGTGCGAGTGGCTCGTTCCTATTCGCAGGACTCAGAGTGGCGCAATCGCAGTACCTTCCTCAAAGGGAGGGAGCAGCTCATCGCGTTTCTGGAGCAAAAGTGGAGTCGGGAGCTTGAGTACAGGCTGGCCAAAGCACTCTGGAGCGTTACCGACAACCGCATCGCGGTGCGCTTCCGGTACGAGTATCACGACGAGAGCGGTCAGTGGTTTCGCGCCTACGGAAACGAGCTGTGGGAGTTTTCCAGCGACGGACTGATGCAAAGAAGAGAGGCGAGCATCAATGACCTGGCCATCACAGAGTCGGAGCGCACATTTCGCTGGTCCGCACCGGGGCCGCGTCCTTCAGACGATCGCAGCATGGACTCCATGCGCTAGCCTGATGGAACAGCGACGGTAAAGCAGCGCCTCAGCATCTGGATCCGCACGTTGAACAAGGAGTCCGCACCATGTCTTTACGCGATCAATCGTTGCAAGCCTCGGAGTCTCTTGGACCCTGGCACAAGGGAGAGCGAAGCCTCCAGCAGCGACTCGGCGTTGCAGAAAAGATGGAAAGCCAAGGCCGCAGAGTCATCCGCGACTTTATGCCCGATCAGCATCGGCTGTTTTATGCACAGCTCCCGTTTCTCCTCATGGGTGCGGTGGATGAAGCTGGGACTCCCTGGGCGACGGTGCTGGAGGGTCCGGCGGGCTTTGCGCATTCCCCCGATCCCAAGACGCTGCGGATTGCTGCGAAGCCTTCCCCTGTGGATCCGCTGGGACGTTCCCTCGCGAAGGGATCGCCAGTGGGAATCCTGGGCATTGAGCTTCCTACGCGACGACGCAACCGCGTAAACGGAGTCATTACCGAGATCGATCCGCAGGGATGTTCCGTGACAGTGGAACACTCGTTTGGCAACTGTCCTCAGTACATCCAGACGCGCGAGGTCTGTGTTCCCCTCGCATCGTCTGCTCCTTGCGATCCGTCGATCGAGCGCTCCGCGACTCTCGATGATGCGGCCAAAGAGACGATTGCCGCCGCAGATACCTTCTTTGTTGCCAGCTATGTAGACATCGAGGGTGATCCGGCACGGCGCAGCGTGGATGTCTCTCATCGTGGTGGGAAGACCGGCTTTGTCCGAGTCGATGGTCCGGTGCTGACGATTCCTGACTTCTCTGGCAATCGCCACTTCAATACCCTCGGAAACTTGATGATCAATCCGAGGGCGGGACTGCTATTCATCGACTTCCCGAGCGGCGATCTCCTTCACCTGACTGGGACGACGGAGCTTCTGCTCGAAGGCGAGGAAATCGCGCGGTTTCAAGGGGCCGAGCGCTTGTGGCGACTTCGGGTGGAGCAGCTGGTGCGGCGTCGCGGCGCGCTGTCCTTGCGCTTTCGCTTTGGTGAATACTCCCCTCATTCCCTCAAGACCGGCTCGTGGACCTAACGGTCAGGACCTCGTTTCGCTGTCCGCTGTCCACGGAATACGCGGACGAACCGCAGGTTCTGCAGCCAAAAACAGCCTCATGAGCTGGTCGCAGGACCGGCAGCAGCACAGCGCAGCGCTCGCTCTCCCGCCACACGCAGACGATCCTTCAGCGAGGCGGGCGCGAGCACCTCACACTCCACATCCAGCGCCATGAGCCAGAACACCAGAACATCGCTGGCGGCGCATTCCAACTGGCATCGCTGACCGTCTGCCAGCGCGGTGACGAGGCCCGCCGACTGCGGAATGCGCCGCGCCATTTCAGCATACGGTGCGTGCAGCACCACCCTCGCCGTTTCAACATGCGGCCTTCTGATCGAGCGCGAGACATGGGCCTTGAGGTCCCCGCCGTCCGGCCCAGGGCGCGGCGTGAAATACGCTCCGACGGTGGGCGTTCCCACCATGCGGTCGAGGCGGAAGGTGCGCCAGTCTTCGCGAAGGCTGTCCCACGCCACCAGGTACCAGCGCATGCCGGTGTGCACCATGCCCTGTGGCTCCACCGCTCGCTGGGTTGCGCGCCCCTTGCCGTCTTCGTATGCAAACTCGAGCCGCAGCTGGTCGCGACAGGCCGACGCGAGCGTGGCCAGCAGCGAGGCCTCCACCACCGGCCCAACGCGACCGAGGGGAAGGATCGTGGAGCGCAGCGCGTCCACCTGCTCACGCAGCCGCAGCGGCATGACCTGCTCCAGCTTGACGAGGGCGCGCAAGGCCGGCTCTTCGATGTCATCCACGGCCCCCGCAGTGGCTGTGCGCAGCGCAATCGATACCGCCAGGGCCTCTTCATCGTCGAGCAGCAGCGGAGGCAGCGCCTGTCCCGCACGGAAGGCATACCCGCCCGCCACGCCACTGCTCGCCTGCACCGGATAGCCCAGCTGACGCAGGCGGTCCACATCGCGGCGCAGGGTGCGAGGGTGCACGTCCAAGCGCTCGGCCAGCTCGGCCCCGACCCAGTGGCGACGGGTTTGCAGCAGGGACAACAGGCGCAGCAGCCGGGTCGATGAAGTCAGCATGATGCGACTGTACGGTGGATTTCCCATGGATTGCGGACCAAAACTGTCCGCAATGGCTTCTACAGTGGTTTCGCCTGTAACCAACCACCCCAAGGAGCTTTCGATGTCCATCGTTCTGTATTGGCACCCCATGTCCAGCGCCTCCCCCATTGCTTGCGCACTCACCGAGCTGGGCATCCCCCACGAGCGCGTGAAGGTTGACCTTCGTGCCGGCGACCAGCGTCGCCCGGAATACCTGGCCATAAACCCCAACGGCAAGGTGCCCACGCTGACCGTAGACGGTGCGCCCATGTTCGAGGCCCTGGCCATCCACCTGTGGCTGGGCCATCGCTACGGCGTCGAGCGCGGGCTGTGGCCCACTGCGGGCACCCCCGAGGCGCTGCAGGCGTTATCCTGGTGCACCTGGGCGTATGTGACCTACGGCACTGTCCTCAAGCAGCTGCATGTGGCGACGCAAGGTGACGAGGCACTGCGCAGCCCCCTGCACGCCGCTGCCGCCCTCCGAGGGCTCAGCGAGCTTTTGGCACTGCTCGACGCGCGGCTGGCCTCGCGGCCCTGGATGCTGGGGGCCGACTACTCGCTGGTGGACCTGGTGGTGGCGTCGGTGCTGGGCTACAGCGTGTACCTGGGCGCGCCGGTAAACGATTACCCGCATGTGAAAGCCTGGCTGACGCAAGTGCAAGCCCGTCCAGCCATGCAAATCGAGCGCTGAACCGGCAAAGCC
>CALMML010000511.1 GCA_937868485.1 uncultured Myxococcales bacterium
AGTTTTCCGACTACTTCGAGTACGAGGAAAGCGCCAAGACGATTCCGTCGCACCGAATGCTGGCGCTGCGTCGTGGTGAAAAAGAAGGCGTGCTGCGCGTTACGCTCGAACTCGATGGAGACAAAGCGAGCGGCGTGATCAGCCAGCAGGTGGTGCGCAGTCTGACGAGTCCGCTAAAAGCACAGCTTCGGCTGGCGCTTGAAGACTCGTGGGATCGGCTGCTCAAGCCTGCGGTGGAAGTCGATGTGCGTCTGGCGCTGCGTGAGCGGGCCGATGCCGAGGCGATTCGCGTCTTTGCGGAAAACCTTCGTCACTTGCTGCTTCAGGCCCCGCTCGGTGGAAAGCGGGTGCTGGCGCTCGATCCGGGCTATCGAACGGGCTGTAAGCTCGCGGTGGTCGATGGAAAAGGCGATCTGCTGGCCCACGACGTGATCTTCGCCACGATGAGCGAGTCGCGACGGATCGAAGCGGCAGAGCGTCTGGACGATCTAGCGCGCGAGCACAAAGTCGAAGCGATCGCGATTGGCAACGGCACCGCGAGTCGAGAAACCGAAGGCTTTGTGCGAAAGCTCGCAGCGGCGGGCAAGCTTCCCGGTATCAAGATCATCGTCGTCAGTGAAGCCGGTGCTTCGGTCTATTCGACGAGCGAGATTGGTCGCCAAGAGTTTCCGACGCACGATCCGACGGTGCGCAGTGCGGCCTCGATTGGTCGACGACTGCAAGATCCGCTGGCCGAGCTTGTGAAGATCGAGCCAAAGTCGATTGGCGTCGGTCAGTATCAGCATGATGTGCATCAGCCGACGCTCAAAAAGCAGCTCGATCAGGTGGTCGAGTCGTGCGTGAACAACGTCGGTGTCGATGTGAACACTGCGTCGCCGAAGCTGCTTCAGTACGTGGCCGGTGTGGGTGAGACGCTGGCGCAGAACATTGCGAACTATCGCAGCCAGCACGGACCGTTTCATTCGCGTCGTCAGCTGCTTGAAGTGCCGCGCATGGGTCCGAAGGCGTTTGAGCAGGCCGCAGGCTTTTTGCGGATTCGTGAAAATCCCGAAAGTCCGCTCGATTCGTCGGCAGTTCACCCCGAAAGCTACGATGTCGTCGAGCGCATGGCGCAAGATCTGGGCGTCTCGGTGCGTGAGCTTGTGGGCAACAGTGAGCTTATCCAAAACGTTCAGATCACGCGCTACATTGACGAGCGACGTGGTGAACCGACGCTGCGCGACATCTTGGCCGAGCTGGAAAAGCCGGGTCGCGATCCTCGTCAAGAGTTCGAGGAAGTCGGCTTCAATCCCGACGTCACCGAAGTCTCGCACCTCAAAGAGGGCATGATCCTAAACGGCGTCGTCACCAACGTGACCAACTTCGGCGCGTTCGTCGATGTCGGTGTGCATCAAGACGGCTTGGTTCACATCTCGGAGCTGTCGCATCGGTTCATCAAAGATCCGGCGGAAGCGGTGAAGGTGGGCGATCGCGTCAAGGTGAAGGTGCTCAAGGTCGAGCTGGATCGGATGCGAATCGGACTGACGATCAAAGGTGCCAGCGAGCCGCCGAAGGCCGAGCCGGGGGATGCGCGTCGTGGGCCTCGTCCGGTGGAATCGACGGGACAGCGTCCACCCGAGCGTCGCCGTGAAGAAGGTGGCGAGCGTCGGCGAGAAGAGAGCGGCGATCGTCGTCGTCCAGATCAGCGACCGTCGGCTCCGAGTCAGGCGGGATCAGCTCGTCCGGCGTCCGATGCGCGTCCGCCTCGGCGTGAAGAGTCTGATCGAGGCCGTCCGCCCGCGCGCGATTCAAAGCCCGCCCCGTCGTCCGCGCCGCTCAAGAACTCGCCGTTTAACACCATTCGCGGCCTGAACTTGGTGCTCAAGAAGTAGGTCAAGGCGGCAGCTCGCCGCCGTCGGTCACTTGCCCTTTTGCGCCAGGTTCATCGTCAGCGCAATCAAGTCTTCAATCACAAGCTGAGGCACCGTCAGGCTCATGACTCGCGTCAGGCCCTGCGGTCCGATTTGACCCGCTCGCGTTGTGTAGGTCAGCGGCACTTCTCCGTGATGTGGAATCACACTGAGCAGCGACGCACCAGACCGCTCTGGCTCGGCGGTCTTGCCCATCACGCCACGCTTGTCTGCCGCGCGCAGCACCGAGTCAATCGTACCAACCCAGCCCGCCAGCGTCGTGAAGCCGCCACCTTGGCTGGATGGTTCCTGAAGCGGCGCGATGCCACTTCGCTGCGCCAGCGTCTCGGCTGCGGGCAGGCTTGCTTGCTTCTGGAGCTTTTGGATCAGCAGGTTTTTGTCTCCACCGAACGCGTTCCAGGTTCGACCACCGATCGGAGCCGCCACGAAGTACAGGCTAAACGGACCGTGCTTCTGTCCTTTGCCAGACTTATCGAACTGACTGCTCAGCCCTGACAGATCCAGCGACAGAAACATCCCAGTTGCCTGCGGTCCAAGCTGCTTGGTGACGTTTTCCGCGCGCAGCACCGGCATGGGCGTCTTGATGCCCGCCGTCTTCCACTTTTTACGCAGATACGCGGCGATGCCCGGACGATTACAGACCTGCGTCAGGCCTCGGATAAAGGCTGCCGATTCATCGGGCTTTCCATCGCTGCGTTCCGAGGTCGACAGGTAATAGTGACTGCCCAGCATCGCCGTCAGTGGATCGTGTCCAGACTGCGGCTTATCGACCGAGCCTTCACCGAGCACCGTCGTCATCACTCCGTCCCATTTGGGCACTTTCTGAAACAGATCGCGCACGGCGACGCGATCGGGCTCTGGCAGGCCATCGTGCTGCAAAAACGCATCAAGCAGCGGAAGCAGCGCCGCCAGCACCTGAAACCCGAGCTTCGGATCCGTCGTGTGATACGACGCGGACACCACATCCTTGGGCAGCGTAAAGAACACGGGCGGCGGACCGCTCATCTTGCGCGCCGCCGAGTCCGCATCGGTCTTTGCCCAGGCCGACTGCGTTCCCGTCATTTTGTAGCCAAGCGAGAGCTGAACCTGCTCGGGACGAATCGCCAGGTCCAGCTCGAGCAGCGACAGGTCTTTG
>CALMML010000512.1 GCA_937868485.1 uncultured Myxococcales bacterium
ACGCACTGCAATGATCAGGATCATCCGCAGCTGACGGTGCAGAACCTGACGTTCATTGATGGCAACGCGAAGGGACAGAATCCGGGTGGCGGTGGCGCGATCTTCGCAAGCGGAGGACGCTTCAAGGTCGTAAACTCGCGCTTCTTTCGCAACGTGGTCGACGACACCGGACCCGATGTGGGCGGCGCGGCGATCCGTACGCTCAACCAGTCGATGGGACTCCCAGTCTATGTTGTCAGCAGCACCTTTGGCGGAGACTCTGGCTTAGGAAACAGCGGATCAAACGGCAGCGGACTGTCGAGCATTGGCGTTTCCTACACCGTCATCAACAGCCTGTTTGTCCAGAATGCGGCGATCGGCTACGGAGCCAATCCTCCCAAAGCAGGAACACCGGGCGGAGGCTCTGGCGGAGCGATCTACTGCGACGGCAACCTGTTTACGCTGAGCCTGTGCGGCGTCAAGATGACCGGCAACACCGCAAAGGAAGGCGGCGGCGCGATCTTCTTCGTCAGCAACAACCGCACCGGAACGCTCGTGATCAAGGACTCTGTCTTGACGAGTAACCCGAGCATGGGCTTTGAGACAGCGGGCTACAAAGGGATCTTCTTCCTCGGCAGCGGCACACCGCAGGTGACAAACTCTACGCTTCAGTGATTCCGTCTTTACCCGCAGTCGATTCCGTGTTCCTGTGACTGTCTCACGTCCTAGCGAAGGAGCGGCTGATGCGGATCTGGTTTTTGGGGGCAGCGCAGGAAGTCACGGGATCGATGTATCTGCTCGAGCTTGCGCAAGGCACGCTCCTCATCGACTGCGGATTTTTTCAGGGCCGACGAGAAGACTCGCGCAAGCGCAACAGTCACCTGCCTTCCAACATCATGTCTGCCGATGCGGTGATCTTGACGCACGCACACATCGATCACTCTGGCAGCATTCCGACGCTGGTAAAGGCGGGCTACACTGGACCGATTTATTCGACACCAGCGACGAGAGATCTCTGCGCATACATGCTGCGTGATGCAGCGCGCATTCAGGAAAGTGACGCAAACTATCTGAATCGCAAGTACGCAGACGATCCAGACTTTGATCCGATTGATCCGATTTACGACGAAGAAGACGTGGTAAACGCGCTCGGTCTGTTCACGTCGGTTCCCTATCATCGTCCGTTTCAGCCGCTTCCTGATGTCTCTGCGCGGTTCTTTAACTCCGGTCACATCTTGGGTTCTGCGCTGCTGGTGCTGGACATCGTCGAGCATGGTGAGCGACGACGAATTGTGTTTTCCGGTGATCTCGGACGCAAAGGACTTCCGATCATTCGTGATCCCGAATATCCGCCCACGCCGGTCGATTACGTGGTGATGGAAAGCACCTATGGGAATCGGGTTCATCCGTCGGTGGAAAAGATGCACGACAACCTCGCGCGCGTCATCACCGACACCGTACGACGAAACGGAAAAGTCATCGTTCCGGCATTCGCAGTGGGACGCACACAAGAGCTGCTCTACGCACTCAACGAGCTGACCAAAGAGAAGCGGATTCCGCCGATTCCGGTGTTTATTGACTCGCCGCTCGCGATCAGTGTCACCGAGGTGTTCAAGCTTCATCCCGAGTGTTTTGACACCGAGACGCGCGCCTTTTTGGAAGCGCACGGCGAAGTGTTCGGATTCCCAAACGCACACTTTGTCAGCTCACGCGAAGAGTCGCTCAAGCTAAACGATCTGAAAGATCCCGCGATCATCATCTCTGCTTCAGGAATGGCGGAAGCGGGACGGATTTTGCATCACCTGCGCAACAACATTGAAGACGATCGCAACACGATCTTGATCGTCGGATTTATGGCGCAGCACACGCTGGGGCGACGGCTGATGGAGCGACGCTCGCAGGTCAAGATCTGGGGCGTTCCGCGCGATCTGCACGCCCATGTCGAAGTCCTGAGCGAGTTTAGTGCGCACGCCGATCGCAACGATCTGCTGAAGTTTGCCAAGGCGTGTGGTCCGCAGACTCGCAAGGTGTTCTTGGTTCACGGTGAGCCGGAAGCGCAAGCGCCGCTGCGCGAAGCCATCACGTCGCTCGGTCAAGATGTCTACATTCCCAGTCGAGGCGAAGCGGTGGTCCTGTCCTAGCTCCTTTCCGATTCCTTCTCGATTCCCTTCGCACGCCTTCGCGATTCCTTCTCGATTCCCTTCGCATTCCCAAGTGGGCTACGGAGCGTCTCTGTATGAGATTCCGTACACCGGACTGCGCAGTCCGCACAGCACACACAGCGCACGACAGAGGCGGAAACAGACTGCGCTGTCACGCTCCATCTCACCGTCGAGAAGTAGCGATTCCCATCGCTGCGCGCGGCACACGTTCGCTCGCTTCCTAAGCCTGCGATTTTTCGAGCAAAGAAAAGTCGAACGCGGATCTTGACGAATGCCCCTGCTCACCTGCGATGATCACGCTTGGAGGAATCTTGTGATCATCCGTGATGCTAAGCGATACGAGTGCATAGCGCGGTGGGCACGAAGTCGGCTGTGGCTGGCTTCCCTTGTCGGACTGTCGCTCTTGTTTCTACCGCTCGTCTCGCACGCCAAAGAAAAGGTGCTGCTTCTGTCGGTGCTAAAAGAAGGCAAGCCCGACGCCAAGCTGCTCCGAACCGTGCAAGATCGGCTGGCCAAAGCTGGCGAAGAGCTGGTCCCAAGTAACGATCTGACCAACAGCGAGCGCAAGTGCATGCAGCAAGACTGCTTGATGGTGCTCGCCGGATCGAAGGGATCAGATGTCGTGCTGGCGGGAACGGTGCAGAAGGTCAAAGGCGGCGGACAGTCGCTCGGCGTGCTGCTCTATGACTTTGCCAAGATGAAGGCGTCGGAGCTGTCGAGTGACTGCGATCGCTGTACGCCGGACATGCTGTCGCAGCGGCTGGGTGAGCTGTTCGGACGCGCGCTCGCGGAGCTGCGAGGCAGTCCGTCGCCCGCGCAGGCAGTGGCCAAGGTGGAAAAGCCGACGCCGGTGCAGACGCAGGCTCAGGTCATCGATCCCGCCAAGCAGACGGTGGTTGCGCACGGTCAAGTCCAAGCGCAGGGTACGGGCTCGCTCAAGCAGCCGTGGCCAGCCGGTCAAGCGCCCGTCGAGGAGCCGCTCGCGGTGGTCACTGGCGGTCCGCTGCCCGCGCAGACCAAGCCCGCCGAGCCGGTGCAGAAGCCGCTGCCCGCGCTGGAAGTGGTGGAAAAGCCCAAGCTCGCGCAGCCGTCGCGTGGTCTGTCGCTGAGCCCGAAGCGCAAGGTCCTGGCCGGTGTGCTCGGAGGTCTGGCGCTCGGTTCGCTGATTGGCGCGGTGGCACTGACGGCGACCGACGGAAACGTCACCAGCATGGACTGCGCGGCGTCGGCGGGAGTCAACAAGATCTGCGTCCTAGATAACAAGATTCCGTCGTCGGTAGGCTACGTGATGGCGGGAGCGTTTACGGTGGGCACGGTCCTGACGCTTCTGTGGCCGGAATCGACGCCCCAGCCGAAGGCCAGCGCCCAGGCGGAGGCTGCAAAATGACACTCTTTAGGCTTGCTCTGTTTGGGCTTACCGTCGCGATGTCGTCGTGCGCGGTCAGCCTGTGCGACAAGGACCCGACGGACCCGCGCTGCGATCAAAGCCCGGTGTCGCCCGATACGCTGCAAGTGCTGCCGATTCGGATTCCGCTGAGCGGCGAGCACATCACGGTTCGACTCGGCATCGGCACGGGCACCGTCGTGCTTCGGCAAAACGGCAAGGAAGTCGCTCTTGGCACGCTCAGCGACGGCGTTCTTCAAGTTCACGTCACCGATCAGATGCTGTCGCAGGCGATGATCACGCTTGGAGATGCCAAGATCGTCGTCAGTCGACCCAGCAAGGCCGATGAAGCGGCGGCGATTCGACTCTTCGTCGAGCCAGCCTTCGATCCGATCATCAGCTACGACACCAAGCAAGACGGGGAAACGCCCGAAGGGCTCGTCATCAAGCCGAGCGCCGGTCTGTGGGGCTACACCTCGTTTCCGCGCAGTGGCAGCCGCGCCCAGCACTTCGTCGAATACCAGGTCATGCCCGGCATCATCACGGCGCGTGGCCCGTCGTTTGGCAACAACACCTTCGCCGCGTGGAACGAGCGACCCGCGCGCACCGTGCGTCAGGGAGCTCGTCTGGTCGGCTTCAGCCGTGACCTGTTCGCGATGAACGCCGACGCGATCCAGCTCGACACCTGCGCGTTTAGCACCGAGCTGTGCTCTGCCGTCTCTGCGACGCCGGACTTTACCAAAGTCCTTGGCCTAGCCAGCGACAGCAAAGGCACGATGCTCGCGGTCGTTTCCGATTCCGATGTGTTCGTCTATCAGTCGAGCGACCAGAGCCCGCTCGATCGTCGCCTCAGCGTCTCGGGATCAACCAGCGTCGGTCAAAAGGCTGCACTCGGAGACATCAACGGCGACGGACGAATCGATCTGGTGACGCTATCCGACGGAAATGCCAGCGTCTTCTTCGGTCAGCAGAGCGGATCGTTTGCACTCGACGCCACCGCGAGCGGCAAGCTCACCACCGCGCTCGCAGGCAGCGTCCCGACGGCAGTATCCAGCGCGGACATCGACCTCGACGGAATCGATGATCTCGTCGTCGCGAGCGGAACCAGCCTCCAGATCATCTACCCGCTTCCGAACGGCAGCTACACCACGTCTGCGCCACTAAGCGGACTCGACGGTACGGACATCATCACGATTGGTGCCGTCGACGGCAAGAGCAACTCCGGCCCAGACATTGCCATTTCTTCCCAAAAAGCGCAGCGTATCGCCGTTCTCGTCAATCAGTCCACGTACTAACCAAGGCGCTCGATGTTCGTTCCAGGCCAGATTTTATCTGGCACGTATCAGGTGGAACGCCTGCTTGGCTCAGGCGGCATGGCCGACGTGTATTTGGTCCGTCACACACGGCTGCCTCGGCATTTTGCGCTCAAGGTCTTAAAGCTCGAGCTGGCAGATCGTCCCGAGCTGATCGAGCGCTTCCGTCGCGAAGCCGACGTGCTGGCCCGGCTGCGCAGCCCGTACATCGTCAGCGTTGTGGACATGAACCAGACCGACGATGGCTGGCCGTTTCTGGTGATGGAATACCTGGAAGGATCGACGCTGGCGGCGAAGATCAAGCAGCTCGGTCCGCTGCCGATTGGCGACGCGCGCAGCCTGTTTGAACAGCTGTGCGAAGGGGTTCTCGCCGCCCACGAGCTGGGCGTGATTCATCGCGATCTCAAGCCGAGCAACGTGTTTTTGGTGCCGGGACCGCGCGGCGAGCGGGTGCAGATCCTCGACTTTGGCATCGCGAAGCTGTGTGAAGAAGGACGGACGCCGCTCACGCGGGACTTTGCGATCTTGGGTACGCCCGGCTACATGGCGCCTGAGCAAGTCTCCTCGCACAGCAGTGATCGTGACTTTCGCATCGATCAGTTTGCGCTCGGGCTGATCTTGTACGAGATGCTGTCGGGACAGCCCGCGTTCTTTCAGCGTGGCGAGCCCATCCTGCGCATTGTCCAGCGGCTGCTTCACGAACAGCCTGAGCCGCTTGCGCCCTCGCTGCTTTCACCGATGGTGCGACGCATGCTGCGCAAAGATCCCGCCGAGCGCTATCCGTCGCTCCACGAGCTGCTCCGTGAGCTTCGCGCGCTTCCGACCGATCCGCAGCGGCTGCTGCACGCCGACACGACCAGCGAAGCGACCCAGAGCCTGCCGCCCGTGACGTTGCCGCCCGCGACGCTGCCAACGGACGAGCAGCCGACGAGGTTGCAAGACGCGCCGCTGCTTGAGCCGCACAAGCCCGCCCCGTCCGAGCTGTCGCCCGCCGCGTTTGAACAAGCACCGCTGATTCGCCGCGCCGTGTGGCCGACCGCTGTAGCCTTGGCTGCGCTCGGCATCGGACTTGTCATCGCGCAACACCTGGCTTCGCCCGCGCAACACCTGGCTCCGCCCGCGCAACACCTGGCTTCGCCCGCGCAACACCTGGCTCCGCCCGCGCAACA
>CALMML010000513.1 GCA_937868485.1 uncultured Myxococcales bacterium
GCGACAAGCGCGTCCGTCACACCGTCCAGCGCGGCGCCAACCGCAACGTCGAAGAGATCTGCGAGATGCTGATCGGTGAAGTCTCGCGCTTTGTCGGATCGGCAGAGCTAGAAGACGATCAGACGCTGGTGGTGGCGCGTCACGGCTCGCCGTCGTACGTTGGAGCGTAAACCCACGACTTGAGAGCCCATTGCCATGTCACGCCACCTTCCGTGGATCCACGTCGAGCTGGTGCCGCTGTTTCTTCAGGTTCGCAACCTGCGACGCTTTGTCCGTGACTTCTGCGTCGGCATGTCGCTGCGTCCCGAATACGCCGAGCACATCGCGATGGCCGCCGCAGAGCTTCTCGAGGTCGCCGCCAAAGGCGCATCCGCGCAGTGGGCCCGCTTCGATCTGCGACTGCTCGGGACGTTCACCGAGGTCAGCGTCACCAGCGCCGCGACGCTCAAGCAAAGAGAGACGCTGCAAGCGATCGTGTCGGAAGTCAGTCAAGGCGAAGCCCGCGACGCCTACGCGCGCAGCTTGGCCAAGGCCAACATCGAAGGGATCGCCATCTCGGGACTGTGCCGACTTCGACACGAAGCCGCCGCCGAGCTGGCGCTCACTCAGACGGAAGAAGAGGTCTGTCTGATCATCCGCGCCCCGGTCTGATTCTTCGCGGCGGTCTGTCGCCCAGCAAAAGAACCTCGGTGCGACGGTGTTACGGAGCCGCTGGAGCCGCTTCCGGCTTGTCCTTGGGCGGGCTCGTCGACGCAGGTGCGTCAGGATTCGGCAGCGACGGCATCGAGGGAAGCGCACCGCCTTCGGGGTTGATGGTCTCGGGCTGACCGATGCGCTCGCAGAACTCGCCGTAGTCGCCGCTGCACTGGTAGCTGGCACGACGGTTACAGCCGGTGGCGCGGAAAAAGTCGGGACGGTTTTTGTCCGGTCGCTCGAGCGTCACGCGGTCTTTGCCGCACTTGAACTCGCCCGCGAAGCGCTCGATGACCGTGTTGCCACGCAGCAAGCAGCCAGGAGCCATCAGGAGCACAGACAGAGCAAATAAATGTGTTCTGAAAAACATTTCATAATCATAGAGAAAGGCAGGCCCCGGACGGAAGAGGGATGAACGACGAAGCTACTGCCACAGCTCCGACAGCACAGCGACACCTGCGGGCGAAGACCACAGCGGCCAACCACTTCGTAATAGAGCCAACACTTCATCCCGGTGCGCATCAAACAGGTGCTTGTCACCAATCTTGAGCAGCGCGTCGCCTCTGTGTTCAAAAAAGCGATAGCTGGCGACCAGGCGATGTTCCGTCTCACCACCGCTCCAGCCTGCGCCGGACACCACCGTCGCGTGGACAATGCGCAGCGGCCAGCCGACGGCACTTGGACCACGACGATCGGACAGCACATGAATTCGCTGCGACAGCGTCAGACCGTGACTCAGCAGCGAGCGCAGTCGCGCCTCATCTTCCGTCGCAGGTCGCAGCACAAGCGGACCAATCCGCAGCTCCAGCTTGGCGTTGTGCGCCACCAAGACACGCATGCCGTCTTGTTCATCGACCAGCTCAAAGCCGCCGGTCAGCTCACGCAGCCGCGCCGCCATCAGAGCGGGAAGCACCGCCTGCTCGGTCACTGCGTCGGAGGCCGCACTCACAGGATCAGCCGCCGGTTCCTGTACCGCGAGTCGTAAGCGCATCGAACTCCAGATGGTACCGCGAATCGCCGCGCTGCTGGCTACGCAGCGATCGCACTGGCTTGCGCGTCACCCCAAGCTGCTATAGAACGCCGACAGCCGCAGCCCGCCAAGCAAACCACGCACCGGAAGCATCGAAGGCCGCTTGCCGCAGGTCGCGACGAACCACCACCACATCGAGGTCCTGCCATGACAAGTCAGCCCCGCCGAACCCTGTCTCAGTCGCTGGAAGCCCTGCTCTGCGCTGCCACGGTGCCTTCGACCCGAACCGTTGCCGTTGGATCGCTGCTGGCCACGGTGTCATCGCTCGCACCGGGCTGTGATCCGGCAGCTCCGGTGGTCGATTCGCTGGAACAAGGCGTCATCGCGTACGGTCAAGCCGACTGGGTCCAGCGCAGCGGCATCCGCGACACCGCGCAGGTTCAGTACTACAAGGAATACTGGCGCGACCTATCGACCTGCAACAGCCGCTTTGGCTGCCGATCGATCACGGTGTTCATCAAGCTACGCGTCAAGCCCACCGTCGGAGCCGATCTGACAAAGAAGAAAGTCGGTGTGGTCTTCCGCGAAATCGGTCGCGCCGATCCAATCACCGCCGTCGGCAACTACTTCACCACGCACGGCGACGGCTACGAAGAGTGGCATGTCCCGGTCAAGAGCGACGCGTTCCGAGGCACGTTCCTGTTTACCGCTTGGTACGAAAACGGCGCGGGCAGCACGTTCTACGACGACAACGGCGGTCAGCGCTACGCGATTGCCTGGCGCGATATCGACTGGCAGACGGTGGCCCAAGACTACGCGGCGAGCACCGCGCGCTTTGATGCAACCGGCGTCCACGGTCCGCTCGTGTTCACGGTGCAAGACCTCGACTACACCAAGGCGCTCAAGCTGCTGTACACCACCGACAACTGGGCCACCAGCACCGAAGTTCCGATGGGCGCCGCCGGCTCGGTCAACCAGCTCTACTGGAAAAACGACATCGACCAAGACTTCGAGCGCTGGCAAGTCGACCTCGATGTCCCCGGCAGCTTCCCCAACTTCGAGTTCCGCTTGGTCTATCGTCACGGTACCGGCGGCGGTGTCCCAGCTGAGTTTTCGTTTGCCAACCGACTGTCTCGCCTGTAGCTGACCCTCGTCCGCAGCCCACGCGCATTTTGCGCAACCCGCTTCCCAACTTCTATGGAACAATCCGCCGTCGTCATGTCGTCGGTTCAATGGCTCGTTCCCCAGCTGCGTCGCTCGCTCGCGCTGCCTCGGTTTGTGACGCTGTGCTGGCTGTCGCTGGGCGCGTGGGGCTGCAACCAGCCACCACCGCCTCCATCGACGCTGAGCGGTCCCGAGCCGAGCCGCGATCCCAAGCCAAAGCCCAAGCTCGAAGCGCCCAAGCTGCCGCCCCTTTCGCCGCTGCCTGGAGACAAGCTGTTTATGCGGCTCACCGACGCGGCGGGACTTGCGCAGTGGAGCGGTCCGAGCCTGCCGCCCGTGCTAGCCAGCCTCGAGACACCGTACAAGCTGGTCAGTCCCTACAGCGGTCTGCGAGGCGACACCGCGCTGCGGGTGCTGGAAGTGGCGATCGGTCTTCCCAACGTCGAGACGTATCCCGAGCCCGCCAAAGAAACGACCGCACCGCCGCGCTTTGATCCGGTGTGGAATCGCTATCGCGGCGTCTATGAGTCCAAGCTATCGCTGCTGATGCCCTCGACGGGCTGTTATCGGTTTCGGACGACGCTGCCTCGGAAAGGAACGCTCAGCTTTCACACGGCGCTGCTGCCCAAGAAGTCCGATCCAGGAAAAGCGCCGGTCCAGCTGACGATTCAGCTCGACGGACAGACGATCTTTACGGAAAAACAGGCGACGCTCAATCGCTGGCAAAAGTCGGACCTGACGCTGCCGGGCTTCGACAAAGAGCCTGCCGCGACGCAGCACGAGCTGTCCTTGTGCGCTCAAAGTGACGGCGTTCCGCTCGGTGTGCCGGTGATTGGCAACCCGGAGCTGTGGGCGCACGGCGACGGGGCGGCTACGCCAAATGTGCTGCTTATCATCGTCGATACGCTGCGAGCGGATGCACTGTCGGCGATGCCTGAAGTGCAGAAGTTTGCGCAGAAGGGCGCGCGCTTTGACCAAGCCATCACGGCGGCGACGTGGACTCGTCCGGCGCTGCTGGCGCTGCTCGGTGGCGATCTTCCGTCGGCGGTGGGTCAAAACGCAGAGGACATGATCCCCAAAGAACGCGACAGGCAGCGGTTCTATGCGCTCGATCGCAGGCTGCTGCCGCGGGTGCTGCGTGACGCGGGAATGAAGGTCACGGCCATCGGCAACAACTTCTTTTTGCTCGGGTATCCCCAGATTGGACTGTCGCTGGGCTTCGATGAAGTGGCCGACGTGCGGCATCCAGTGCTCGACTCGCCAGCGATCACGAGAGCGGCGCTCAAGTACCTGCAAGAAAACCGCGAGCGCTCGTTCTTTTTGCAGCTTCACTACGACGCGCCGCACTGGCCGTATTCGCCGCCGCCCGCGTTTCTGCCCAAAGCCTCGAGCGACCAAGCAGCGACGATGGCTGGACGCAGTCCAAGTGGCCCGCCGTCGCCATCCGAGCCAAACGCGAAGTCGTACCTGGCTGAAGCCGCGTATGCCGATGCCCAGATTGCGCAAGTGCTCGGGGAAGTCGAGCGGCTGGGACTCGGTCCGCGCACGATGGTTGTCATCGTCGGAGATCACGGCGAAGTCTTCGACATCCATCACAGCCACTATGTGCTCGCGCTCAAGCAGCCGACGCTGTATCACCACGGCTGGTCTGCCTACGACGAGATCTTGCGGGTGCCGATGATCCTGGCGATGCCGGGCCGACTGCCCGCAGGCGTCACGGTCCCGAGCCAAGTGCGCTTGTTCGACGTTGCGCCGACGGTGCTAGAGACGCTTGGCCTGTGGGACCGGCGCGCACAGCTCCCGAGTGGACAGCTTGCGCAAGGTCAGAGCCTTCTGCCGCTGATGCAGGGCGAACCGGAAGCGACCGAGCGACCCGCGTTTGTCGAAGGCCAGAACGTCCGGGCACTGCGCGCGATGGGCCACCTGTACCTGCGTCGCAGCGATCCTCGTCTGAAGCCGCTGGAATCGGCGAGTGCGCTGTTCCAAATGCCCGAAGAGCTATACGACCTGTCGAGCGATCCGCAGCAGCATCACAACCTGCTGCAAAGTCCCAGGACGGCAAAGACCGATGAGCAGCTACGGACCATGCGCGAGCTGTTCACCCGTCACGCGCCGCGTCTGCCCGATGCCAAGATGCCGGTGACGCACCTGGCGCTGGCCCCGAGCCCAACCAGTCGACAGCTGCACGGGATGCTCCTGTCAAACGACTTGCAGCTTGCGGTGGCGGGCGTCCGCGACGGAGAAGTTACACCGCTGCGTCCCGGTCAGCTCGAAGTGCTGCTGCGGCCCGGCGGTCAGCTCGACGTTCACATCGATCCCGATGCCAAGCTGGAGCTTCAGCTCACGCTCGACGGACTGCCGCTCGGTAAAGAACAGCTTTTGATTGGACCGTATAGCTTGCCGCTGCTCGCGCACGGACAGCCCGGCGCAAGTCCGCCCAGCCCAAGTGATGGACCGCCCGACGCACATCCGCCAGAGCTGCCAGAGCTGCTGACGCTGACGCTGCAAGGTCCGATCCTCGGTCGCTTGTTCGCCGCGTATCCGCCGGTGCTCGGCGAGCGTGGCGATGTCCTTTTGTGGCGCGATCAGCCAAGTCCCGGAGCCATCGCGACCAGCTTGTCTCGCGGCGGCGGGTCGACGCAAAGCGAGGTCGCCACCGTCATGCGCGACTGGGGTTATGCCCAGCCCGAAAAGACCGCGCAGCCCAGCGGACAGCCAGCCCCGGCGCAGAACCAAGCGCCGCAGCCAACGCCAAGTCCGCAAGCGCCACCACAAAATCGACCGATTCCCAGTCCCTCACCCGTCCCGCCGCGCTAGTCGCGAAGGGCCCAGCCCCGAAGGAAGCCCGCCCATGATGATTCGTACCGCTCGCTTGTCGCTGTTCGCTTGTGCGGTTCTGTTTCTGGCCTGCTCTTCCCCCGGTGAACAGAGCCCGGACCAAGGCACGGGCAACGCGGATCTGGGCGATACCGGCTCGGGAGAAGGACCGTGCGCACCGCTTGCCGCCCCAAGCGCCGACGCCACCTGCCCGGTGAGCATCCGCTACATCCCGACGCGCGCCATCAAGTCCGTCGCCATTGCCGGTGAGTGGAACGGCTGGAGCACCAGCGCCCAGACCTTGACTGGTCCCGACGGCAGCGGCGCATACACGCTCAACCTACAGCTTCCCCCTGGCGTCCACGGCTACAAGCTCGTCGAAGATGGCACCAGCTGGCAGCTCGACGCGGGAAATCCCTATCGCAAGTATGTCGGTGGCACCGAAAACTCGGGCCTGCGCGTCGCAAACTGCTTCCGGGTTGGACTGTCGGTGAAGCCCGGCTCACTTCAGATCACCCGCAGCGCGTCCGAACAAGGAGAGCTGACCGCCACGATCCTCGTCCACTCACCGAGCGGAGCCGCTCAGCCTGGGCTGTGTCAGCTGCGCTCGATGATTCGTCGCCCGGACTCGGATCCGCTCGCGTCGCTGCCACAGCTGTCGTCGCTGGAACTGAAGATCGCCGAGGATCGTCAGAGTGCCACGGTTCACCTGCGCAACCTGACCGACGGAAAGTATCAGATTACGCTGACGGCAAGCGCGGGTGGACAAGACGGAGATCCGCTGCTTCTGCCGTTTTGGATCGAGCCCGAGCCGTTCCGCTGGTCCGATACGCCGCTGTACATGGCGATGACCGACCGCTTTGTCGACGGTGACGGCAAAAATCCTGGCGCGCTCCCGGCGGTGGTTCCAGCGGCCAACTTTCGCGGAGGCGACTTGCAAGGCGTCACGCAGCTCATCGAGCTGGGCTACTTTGACCAGCTGGGTGTTCGCGCGCTGTGGCTCAGTCCGTTTTATTCGCAGCCGTCGACCGCGCATCCCGACCAGAGCGGCAAGTACAACGTCACCGCGTATCACGGCTACTGGCCGGTGCGTCCGCGCTCCGTCGATGATCGAATCGGTGGCGACGAAGCACTTCAGCGCCTGGTGCAAGCCGCGCACCGTCACGGAATCCGTGTGCTGATGGATGCGGTGCTAAACCACGTTCACGATCAGCACGAATACTTCCAAGATCCGCAGAAGCGAAGCTGGTTCCGCACGGGCTGCATCTGCGGATCACCGGGCTGCGACTGGACCGACAAGCGCTTGTCTTGCCTGTTTGCGTCGTACATGCCCGACATCGACTGGACCCAGACCGAAGCGTCCGAGCAGTTCATCAGCGACACGCTGTGGTGGCTCGAACACTTTAACCTCGACGGACTGCGCGTCGATGCGGTCAAGCACGTCGAAGACGCCGCGATCTTCAACCTGACCGCGCGCATTCGTGAGCGCTTTGAGCAAGCCGGAACCCGCTACTACTTGCTCGGCGAGACGGCGATGGGCTGGCGCGAAGGCGACATCACGACCAACCAGAGCGAATACGACACCATCAAGCGCTACATGGGCCCAAACGGACTCGACGGACAGTTCGACTTCGTCTGGTATCACGCCAACTCGTATCGGGTCTTTGCCTACGACGAGAAGCGCTTTTTGCACCTCGACTACTGGACGCACGCCAGCCTCGATCAGTTTCGCGGCAGCACGATGGTGAACTACCTGGGCAGCCACGACACGTCGCGCTTTTTGTCGATGGCAACCTACCGCGACCCCACGCCGGGATCTGCCGGCGATCGCAACACTGCCAACAACAAGTGGGACAAGCTGCCGCAGCAGCCGTCTGACGATGAGCCGTACGACCGGCAGTGGCTCGGGACGCTTTCGGTGTTCACGATGCCGGGCATGCCGCTTCTGTATTACGGCGATGAATACGGAGAGTTTGGCGGCGGCGATCCCGACAACCGTCACATGATGCGGCTCGGTGGCCAGCTGGCGACGCGCGAAAAGAACCAGCTGTCGCGAATGCAGAAGCTGCTCACGGCCCGACAGAAGCTACGCGGCCTGCGACGAGACAAGCTGGTCACAGCGCTGCTCGGAGAAGACGTCTATGCCTTTGCGCGGCCCGACGACGATCCCAAACACGGTGCGCTGGTGATTCTGAACCGCTTGTCTTACCAGACCACCGCGTCGGTGCCGATTCCCAGCGAGCTTGGCTGGGCGACGGCAGTTACGGTCAAAGATCAGCTCAGCGATAAGACCTACACCGTACCGGCAGCCGGTGGACGACTGGCCGTCACGGTTCCAGCGCGCGGCGGCGTCGTTCTGGCTCGAGAATAACCGCCACAGCCACTTTGCAGGTAAGGTAGCGCAGAGGGTGAACATGCTGACAGCTTGTGCTTCTCGACGTGCGGCGCTTTTGGAACGACTGCCCCAAGGTGCCTGCGCCATCGTGTTTGGAAACCACGATGAGCGTCGCAATGCCGACAACCATCACCGCTTCCGTCAGTCCTCGGATCTGCTGTTTTTGACGGATCTGTCCGAGCCTGAGACGGTCGCGGTCTTTACGCCAAGCAAGGATGCACGCTTTACCTTGTTTGTGCGTCCCAGCGACGCGTACCAAGAGCTTTGGTATGGCCGACGCGCGGGTCTGGAAGGTGCCACCGAGCTGTACGGAGCCGACCAAGCCTTCGACATCCGCGAGCTGGAAAAGCGCCTGTTTGATCTACTCGATGGCTGCACCGAAGTGCATCTGCTGCTCGGTGACCGTCCCGCGCATGACGAGCTGGTCCTGCGTGTCCTAGCCAGGCTGCGCAAAAACGAACGAAACGGCAGCCGCGCCCCGAGTCGCATCGTCGATCTGAACCAGACCCTTCACGAGCTGCGCCTTGTCAAAGACGAAGCAGCGATCCTCAGCATGCGTCGATCGTGCGCAGTGACCGTCGAAGCGCACCTGTTGGCAATGCGCGCCTGCGTCGCGGGAAAGCGTGAATACGAGATCGAAGCGCTCGTGGACTACGGTTTTCGTCGACGCAACGGCCTGCCTGGCTATCAAAGCATCGTCGGTGGTGGCAAAAATGCAACGATCTTGCATTACGTCGACTGTCGCGATGAGCTGCTGCCCGGCCAAGTCCTGCTCGTCGATGCGGGCTGCGAGCTGGATGGCTTCACCGGCGATGTCACCCGCGCCTATCCGATTCCAGTGCCCGGTCAGCGCCCCGCGTTTACCCGTCCGCAGCGTCAGCTCTATGATCTGGTGCTCGACGCGCAGCTGGCTGCGATTTCGATGGTGAGGCCCGGTGTCACCATCGAAGACATTCACACGCTCATCTCGCACCGGCTGGCGGCGGGGCTGTGCTCGCTTGGGCTGCTCAGTGGCGATCCTGCCGAAGCCGTCGAAACTGGCGCGCTGCGACGCTTTTACCCGCATCGCTCAAGTCACTTTCTGGGACTCGATGTTCACGATGTCGGTCGCTACTTTCCGGGCGGTGAGCCACGTCGGCTGTCTCCCGGCATGATCCTCACCATCGAGCCAGGGCTGTACGTGCAGCCGAGCGATCCGCTCGGTCCCGACTGGCAAGGCATCGGCATTCGCATCGAAGACGACATCCTGGTCACGGCCACCGGGCATGAAGTGCTCACGTCGGATCTGCCCAAGCGTCCCGATGAGCTGCTCAAGATCGTAGGCACAGGTCTGACCCTGCTGGTCTAAGGTACGCGACACAAAGCAGCTTGCATCGCAGGGAGAGATTCATGACCCGTTCCGTGTCGCTTGGACTGATTGGGCTTTCGCTTTTTGCATCGACGTCGCTGGCGACTGCGCTGGAACACGGCGCGGCCAGCTCGTGGGAACGGGTTCGCAACGACGCGGGCATCGAAGTCTATCGCCGCACGGTGGCAGGCTCACCGCTGCACGAGTTTCAAGGAACGGGCGTCATCGAAGCACCGATTCCGTCTGTCTTGGCGGTCTTGGACGACGCCGAGCGCCGCACCGAGTGGATGAAGGAAGCGGTCGCACAGACGCTGATCTCTCGCAACGGAGACCGCGAGCAGACCTTTTACAGCCGCACCGGCGCGCCCTGGCCTGTGTCCGACCGCGATACCGTCGTCAAAGCCGTCACCACCGTCGATGTCCGCAGCAAGATGGTCAAGGTCGAGATGAGCTCGATCGATCATCCCGCTTGGCCGCCGCAAAAGGGCGTCGTGCGCATGCCGCACCTGTGTGGACACTGGTATTTGTGGCCGTCCAACGGTGGCAAGTGGACGCGCGTCGAATACCAGGTTCATGCCGACCCAGGCGGCTCGCTTCCGTCGGGCATCATCAACATGGTGTCCAAGAAGATCCCGCA
>CALMML010000514.1 GCA_937868485.1 uncultured Myxococcales bacterium
GGCATTCGCTGCTTGCGTTCTTTCGGGGGCAGGGACTCTAGGTACTCGATCCAGTCACCGAACGTCGTCTCGTTTTGCGCGATCAGGTAGCTGTCGAGCACGACCTCATGCAGCGGCGCGGTGCCAAAGAAGACCTTGCGCAGGTTTTCATCTTGGCCGTAGCCAAACAGAAAGCGTCCCTTGGGAATGAAGACGTAGCCCGGGGGAACCTCGCTGCGGGCGGGCAGGGGCACTTCGATGCGTAGGGCTTCGCTTCGTCCGATGACGAGCGTATAGCGAACCTCGACCCGCTCGGGGGCGCTCAGCGTCAGCAGGTAGGAGCCAGGCTCCAGCGGCTGTTCGAACACTGGTGTAGCGCCCAGGCTCTTGATGGGCGTGAGCGACTTGCGACCGCTGTCTTCATCGACGTAGCGCTGGAGCTGCACCAGCACCCCAATCGGCGTGCTGACGATGGTGAGCTTTCCGGGCTCTTTCCATTGCTGCTGTAGCGTCCCGCTCGCATCGTAGAGCGCCATCCGCTCCAGCAGGTCGTCGCGCTTTTGACGCTGACGATCGCGGTCGGCGTTTTGGGCGCGCTGGTAGAGCGCCAGGGCCAGCTGCTCGCGGACATCTGCGCGTGAGGCATCGAGCGTCAGCGCCGATTCCAAGATCTGCGAGGCCCGGTTGTAGATGCGATCGGCCTTCTGTGCGGCCTGGCGAGCCTGGGCCCAGACCTTTTCGCCGTCGTCTTTGTGCTTGTCGTCAAACTGGGCAAACGCTTCCTTGCGCAGCCGCTCCGTTTCCTGATCGACCTGGGCTGCTTCCCGCAGCGTCTGTTCCGCCTGTGCGCGCAGCACACTCACCTGCCGCTCGAGCTTTCGCTTCGCCGCGAGCTGCACCCCGACGTAGGCCGAGATCATCAGCACCGGAATCATCAGCAGCGCCACCCGACGCAGGATCTGCAGCCGCTGCATCGCCGCCCGCGACGCCTTGATAAACGCTTCTTCTTTGGGGCTTATGTCTTCGGCTTCGAGCAGGGCCAGCTCGGCCAGCTGCTTGGCTGACCACAGTGCTTCGCGGCTCTGGTGCAGGCGGTTCCACTCTCCGGTCGCTTGCTCTAGGCGGTGCTTGACGGCGCGGCGCTCGGCGTTTTCTTCCAGCCAGCGTCGCAGTGTCCCCCAGCCTTTGAGCAGCGCTTCGTGGGCCACTTCATACGCTGCACCTTCGGGCGTCTCACGGGCAACCAGCAGTCGTCCCCGCACCAGCAGCTCCAGCACACTGCGCGCACTCGAATCGTTCCAGGTCAGCTCCTCTGCCGTGCGTCGGGCGCGGGTACCATCCATGGTCACCAGCGACATCAGCAGCCGTCGCGCCACTGGCCTGCGCTCGGGCGGCAGCGAGCCAATCAGGTGATCGGCGTGGCGTGCCAGCGCGCCCATGACACCACCGATCGACTCAAGCGCCTTGGCGGTGATGCAGTTTCCCGTGCGGACATCCCACAGCTCAGCGAGCGCAAACTGGAGCAGCGGCAGACCGGCATCGCTCTCGGCGGTGGTGGCGACCAGCTCGCTCACCATGTCTTCCGTCTCGAAGGTGACACCTTTGAGCTGCGCGGGCCCGACGACCGCTTCGCGCAGCTTGTCGGGACCCATCGGACGCAGCAAGTACAGGCCGCGATTGATCTCGTCGCCAATGCCTGGCACCGTCGCGACCCGCGACACGAAGTCAGCGCGCACCGTCCCGAGCAGCCGCAGCTCGCCCGCTTTGTTGGCCAGTGCCCCGAGCGCTTCTCCCACGAGCTTGGCCTCGTGCGGGTCGGAGATCGTCACCAGCTCTTCCATCTGATCGACAAAGATGAGAAGCCCGGCACCGATTGGAATCATGTTCCGCAGGACACGCGGGAACGACTGCGGATCGGTCTTGAGCGCGGCAATGAGCGGCTGTTCTTCGCGTCCGATGGCCTGCGCGATGGCTTCACACAAGGTTCGCAGCGGCTGCTTGCCGGGCACCAGCGTCGCGATTTGATAGGTCAGGTTTCGACCGAGCCCGGTTTCTTTGATGGCCGGCAGCACTCCAGCGCGACACACCGATGACTTACCGACGCCAGAGTCGGCGGCTACAACCAGAAACGACTCCGTGCGCAGGCGATCCACCAGCGTGCCGATCTCGGACTGACGACCGAAGAACAGGGCGCGATGCTGCGACTCGAAGGGGAGCAGGCCGCGATACGGGTTGCCTTCCGGCACAGCCTGGTTCTGGGCGGACGGTGTCAGGTGTTCCAGGGCTTCGCGCAGCTCATCGGCAGACTGGAAGCGCCGCGCCGGATCACGAGACAAGCAGTGATCGATAAGTCCCGCAAAGCGCGGATCGATCGACGGAACCACCGACGCCAGCGGTGCCGCATCGATGTTCGTGACCATGCGATGCAGCTCCAGGAGCGACGTGCTGTAGTGCGGGGGCTTGCCGACGCACAGCTCGTACAGCACCGCCCCGAGCGAGTACAGATCGGACTGACGCGACGCCGGATCGCCGGCAAACACTTCGGGCGCCATGTAGAGCGGCGTGCCCTTGATCGTGCTCGATCGTTCGAGCGGATCGGCGCGCCACATCTCGTCTGGAAGCTGCTCGCTGTGGTCTTTGCCAAACGCAGCAGCCAAGCGGGTTTGCGTCGCGAAGCGCTGGGCCTTCGATGCGTCTTGGTCGGAAGACGGCGTGATGGGCTCTACATCGGACGGACTCTGACGCAGCTTTGCCGGTGGCGTCTCACGCGAGGACAGCGAGAGCTGTGCGGCCTTGGCTTCTGCTTCGACCTTCTTGCGATCAAGCTTGCCGACTTTCTGATCGGGCGTGCTGTTGCCTGCCATCGTCTCGCCGAGCAGATCCATCGACTGCGTCACAGCGGGCGGCTGCAGGTTGGCTTCGTCGACCGACAGGATCGAGGCCACATCCATCGACTGCGACTGGTTGGCATCGACCAGCTTGGCCAGACCGAAGTCGAGCAGCTTGACGCCGCCATCGGTCGGTAGCATCACGTTGCCTGGCTTGATGTCGCGATGGAGCACGCCTCGTCGGTGCGCTGTGGCCAAGCCGCGCGAAAGTCCGATCGCCAGCTCCAGGACCTGCTGCCACTGAAACGGCTTCTTCATCCGCTCCAGGCTCTGGCCGCGTAGGTACTCTTGGATGATGTAGGGGCGGCCTTCGATCTCTCCGACGCGGTAGACGGTGACGACGTTGGGATGTTGCAGTCGGGCAGCGGCGCGTGCTTCGGTCAGAAACTGCTCGCGCGACACCGAGTCAGGATTGATCGCCGAGATGAACTTGATGGCGACTGCTCGATCGAGCAGCATGTCGTGGCCAAGGTAGACAGCGCCCATGCCACCGCGACCGAGCGGCCAGAGCAGCCGATACTCGTCGAACGACTTCGGTGGCGACCAGTAGCGAGGCTGGTTGCTCTTGGCTTCGTTGGCTGTCCCCATCAGCGGCTCGGAAAGCAAGCGGAACTTTTCACTTTAACCGTCGCATCTTCGCCACCGCTAAGTCAATTGGTGGAGGAGTGCGCACAGTACGGACATTGCGGCGGTTTCTCAGACCGCAGCAAGCCAAGTGCCAGTCGCGTTCGTCGAGCGGGGAACGACTAGTGCGTCTTGGTCTTCCGCTGTCCGCGAAGGAACGACAGCAGGTTTTCAGTCGCAGCTTGTACGGACTGGGTCAGCGCTTGGCTTTCCAGCTCAGCGGCCTGCGCTTTGGTCACGCGAGCGGCGCTATCACGCGGGGAAAACGTGCTGGCACCACCCGAGACAATGCCGACGACCCGCTTTCCGGGCAAAAGCGAGATCGTGACGTTGAGATCGCAAGAGACTTCCAGCTCGCCGCGCGGCGTGGTGCGCCGGGACAGGTTGCTGATGCTGCTCTCGATGGAAAACGCGTTGTCAGACGACTGAATCGACTTCAGATCATCGCGAAGCTCGATGTCGCCGCTGTTTTGCAGCTCTTTGGTGATTTCTTCGTATGCACGGGTCAGAAGGGCCGCATGGGCAGCGGCGCTCTTGCTGGGCTTTGCAGGTGGAGCAACGACGAACACAACCATCTTTTCGACGGGCTCGGCAGCGATCTTGTCCAGCTTCTCGACGGCTGCTTCCGCTTTCTTGCGAACGGCTGGATCTTCGTCGTGGGTCGCTGCGCGCAAGGCCGACAGGGCCGCTGGTGCACTGAGCGTTGCCAGCGCATCCGCACAGGCCGCGCGCACGAGCGGACTGCGATCGGCAAGCAGCGCCTTCATCAGCGGTTCCAGCGCGATCGTTACATCGATCTTGCTCAGCCGGACCGCTGCTTGACGACGCGCTTCGACCTCTTGGCCGGTGCGTAACGTCTGAATCAGCGCCGCATCACTGCTCTGGGCCCAGACCAGCGAAGGCGATCGCAGTCCACCGAGCAGCAGCCCAAGCAGCCACAAAGCCGCCCACAGACGCTGCGCAAACCACCGAGATTTGACTGCTGGTCGACGATCCAAAAGTGTCCCCGGAATGAGGCCCGATTAGATGCAGCCTGGCGAGATCCGTCAAGGCTCGCGCACGGCTTCGGCGGTCATTTTCTGGCGGATGCGACGGGCTGACACGCATGAAAGCGTGCGGATGATTACTCAGCGGCGGATACGCGGACGCCGTCTAGAACCTGCTCGGTCCCTGCCACCCACACCGATCGCACCAAGTTGTGACCGAGCTGCTGGCACACCTGCTGGAATCCATCGGCGTCCCACAGCACAAAGTCAGCGGGCGCACCGGGCACAAGCTGACCGCGCGCATCGCAGCCAATCGAGCGTGCCGCGTGCTGAGTGACCGCCAGCCAGGACTCCGCGCATGACAGGCCCATCTGCGTACACGCGAGCGACATCATCAGCTGCTGCGACGGCGTGTGCGAGCTGCCCGGATTGCAGTCCGTCCCAAGCGCAATCGTCACCCCAGCGTTCCGTAGCTGTGCCGCATCGGGCCATGGCAGTCGCAAGGTCAGCGCCGCGCCGGGAAGCAGGTTTGCGATCGTTTGATGCGCGGCCATCGCTGCACGTCCTGGCGGATCGAGCTGTTCCAGGTGCTCGACCGAGCGCGCACCCAGCTCTGCCGCGAGCTGCGCTGCCCCGGTGTACGTGAACTGCTCGGCGTGACAGCGAAGAAGCAGCCCGACGGCTTTCGCCCGCGCAAGCAGCCTGCGAGTCTCTTCGAGCGTGAAGGCGCCTACATCGCAGTAGACATCGATCGCATCGGCTCCTTGCTGCTGGGCTGTTGCCAGGGTATCGACCAGCGCAGCCACCAAGCGCTCGCGCTCGGCGCCTTCCTTCGCTGACGCGGGCAGCACATGACATAGAAACGTCGGTGACACCGCGATCGGATGCTGTGCGCTGGTCGCTACAATCAGCCGGAGCAGTCGCAGCTCCGCCGCTGGAAGCAGTCCGTAGCCGGTCTTGACCTCCATCGACGTGATGCCATGCAGCAGCGCCGTATCGAGCCGCGCGCGCATCGCTTCCATCAGCGCTTCGTCACTGGCTCGGTCCGTTGCGCTTACCGTCGATGTGATGCCGCCCCCTTGCTCGGCAATTGTCTGATAGCTCGCGCCGAGGTTGCGCAGATCAAACTCGCGGCTGCGATCACCGGCCCAGATGAGGTGCGTATGCGGATCGCACAGTCCCGGCGTCACCAGCTGACCGCGCGCTGTCTGCACAATGACGGGCTGCGGCAGCAAGTGCGTGGCTGGTGCGTCGCTGCTTGGTCCCGCAAACAGCACCTTGCCGTCAGAAACGATCAGCACGGCATCGTGAACCACTCCGAGTGCTTGCACCGCGCTGTGCAGCTGTTCAGATCGTGTTGTGCCCGTCGATGGTGGACCGCCGATGGTCAGCAGCTCTCCAATGTCGCGTAGAACCCAAGTCGCCATGGCCAGACGATGCCTTGAGCGGGCTTGCGCTGGCAACAGCTCGCTTGGCCGAGAGATCCGCGCTTAGGTGGTCGGTAGCTCGACGGTGAAGCAGGTTCCGCCGCTGTCGCCAAGCGGGCTTTTGAGCAGCAGCTTGCCGCCGTGACGAGAGATGACTTCGAGGCTGAGCGCCAGTCCGAGTCCGGTGCCGCCCTTCTTGGTCGTAAAGAAGGGCTCGAACACTTGGCGCTGACGTTCTTTGGGAATGCCCGGACCGTTGTCGATGATGTCGACCGCGATGCCCGGCTTTTCACTGGGTCCGATCGTGAGCAGCCGACTGCCGATCGTGAGCGTGCGCTCGCTCGCGGGCTGATCGGCCATGGCTTCGGCTGCATTGCGGATCAAGTTGAGCAGCACTTGTCGAAGCTGGTTGTCATCGGCCAGCACCTTGGGCTGCGACTCGGTCAGCGTGAGTGCGATCGATACCTCTCGACGACCCAGCTCTTCGCGCAAAAAGCCGAGCAGACTTGTGAGCATCGCCGAAAGCTCGACCGGCTCTAGACGTGGCTCCGGCAGGCGAGCAAAGCGCAGGTACTGCTCGGTCAGATCGGTCAGGCGATCGACCTCTTTTACGATCGCTTGCGCGACCTTGCGTGCTTCGGGATCGTCGGCAGCAAAGTCATCCGCGAGCAGCTCAGCATTGAGTCCGATCGAGGTCAGCGGGTTGCGAATCTCGTGCGTGATCTGCGCGGCCATCTTTCCCACTGCCGCAAGCTGTTCCGATCGGCGCAGTCGCTCTTCACGCTCGGCCAGCGCCGCTGCCATCGCATTGAACTCGCGACCGAGCGCGCCAATCTCATCGGGAGAGTCCGCTGCCACCCGCTCTCGATAGTTGCCGCGCGCAACTTCTTTGGCACCATCGGACAGTCGTCGCAGCGGACGCAGCGTTGCCTGCACCAGCCACAGCACCACCAGGCTCGACAGCGTCGCCATCAGCGCCAGACCCACGGTAAAAAGTCCTGCGCGCGCTTCATATCGAGATCCCGCGTTCACGACCTCGATCACCTTGTTGGTCAGGTTCGACGACAGCTGCTGAAGCAGTCGCGCCGCTTGTTCTTCCCCTTGAACCGCCGACGGAAGCGGGAGCTGATCGGTCGCACTATACAGATCCGACAGCGCCCGAAGCCGCGCCTGCACCTGTTCCAAAAACAGCGCATCGGCACTGGGCAGGTTGCGACGTAGCTCATCGACATGCTGCTGAGTCGTCGCCAGTCGCACTTGTCGCAGCTTGCGATCGACCGCCACTTCTTCGCTCAGCCGCCGTCCTTTGTCTGGATCGAGCAGCCGCCGCTGTAGGTTCGCCTGGATCGTCTGCTGATCTTGCAGCTCCAGTCGCAGGTTCGAATACCCGAGCGCCACCAAGCGGAGCTGCTGCCCGAGCGTATGAACCGCCCACGCGCCGTAGACCGTGGCCGCTCCAAACGTGAGAAGCACCACGACAAAACCAAGCAAGATCTTGCTGCGTATCGACAGCCGAAGCACTCCCGACCCCTTGCATCGGAAAAATTGTGAAGGACTCAGGATATAATCCAGCGGGAGTTAAAATTGCGAACCGAGTCGATGCCTCTACGCACCCATCAGCGCTGGCTGATTTCGGTGGTGATGCTCGGGATTGCGGAGCTTGCACAGGCTGCACCGACGACGGTTGGGCTGCTCGCGGTGGACGGCTCGGCGGTGGAGCCCGGTATGGGCGCGATCCTGACTGATGCGCTCCGACGTAACCTTCCGCAGCTTCACGACATGCGGATTGAGCCGCGCAGCCAAGACCTGGCCGAGTTCAAGATGGTGTTTGGCTGTAGTGATGAGCGTCCCGACTGCATGACCAAAGTGGGACGCAATCTCGAGGTCAGTCGGCTCATCTACGGATCGATTCGTCGTCAGGCTGGTTCGTATGTGGTGGTGATTCGTCAGCTCAACGTGTCGGATGGAACGGTCGAAAAGACGCTGAGCGAGCCGGTGCCCAAACAGATCCTGATGCAGCCGAGTCTGCGCCTCGATGAGCTGTGTCAGCGCTGGCTGCGATCACTGCTCATAGAAGGTCTGCGCGGTGGCGTGGTCGTCCATAGCAATCCACCTGGCGCGCTGGTTTCCATTGATGGACAGGCGGTGGGTCGGACTCCGTATTCAAACGGCGCGCTCGATGTCGGCAACCACGTCATCAAGCTGGAGCTGACTGGCTACGAGCAAGTTGTGAAGACGGCCTCGGTGAAAGGCAACCAGACCGCGACGATCGATGAGCGGCTGCAAAGTCGTGAGGTGTGGGCGCAAGCACCGTCGACCGCAGCGTCAAGTCGTCCGATCCGCTGGGTGCCGATTCTTCGCTACACCTCGTATGCACTCTATGGACTGGCAGGCGTTTCAGCGATCGCGGCGCTCGGATCGTGGGGCGCGATGAGCAAGGCTGAAGACCGCGCAAACGGTCACATCGACAACCTGCTTTCGGAGCTGGGACCGCGCGCCAGCGAGTACGCCAGCTTCTTTTCCAATCGAGGCACCCTGTCGAGCTGCCAAGGTCCAGCAGCACTCGTCGGAAATGCCTCCTACGACGGTTATCTCAGCGAGTGCCAGGCTGGCAATCGACTCGCTGGCGCCGCAACCGGTCTGTGGGTGGCTGCCGGCACGTTTGGTGTTGCGGGTGTGGCGACGATGCTTGCCTCGCACTTTCTAAAAAAGAGCGAAGCCGGCACGTCCACGTCTAGCTCCGCAAGCGCGCAGCCGATCAGCTTGCGTGTGGTTCCTCAGTTTGTCCCTCAGGGAGCGATGGTTCATGCCGCAGTCGACTTCTAGATCGCCAACAGACCAGACCTCACAGCGACGGACGATGGTCGCAACGCTCACGGAAACGCTGGCATCCGATCTGCCATCGCGCTGGGCGATCGCTTCGGTTGCGCGGCCTGGACTGCGATCGCTTGAACTGGCTGCGCGATCGCGATCGGGCGGGCGATGTCTGATCGGCTTGATGGCGATCGGCCTAGGCTGCTCGATCGGTGCCTGTGCGACGGCAAAGCCACCAGCCGCCGCAGCCATTGAGCCGATCAGCGAGTCCGAGCTAGCCGCCAAGAAGCTACAGAAGCCGCTCGATCAGCACCTGTGCGCAGCGGCGGTCTATCCGAAGGCGGCCCCCGACTGGAAGATCAAGCGCGTGGTGTCGCTGCAGGGCCGAGGCGAAAACTTCCAAGCCGCTCTCGAAGCACTCTGTCGAGAAGCCGACGGTCAAAAGTTTCCAGCTGTCGTCGACATCTACTACGAGCGCGCCTTCACTGCTTGGTCCCAGCACCACGCGATCCGCGGCACAGCGATCCGCTACGTAGAAGGGTTCGTTCCACCCCAGGCACCCGACCCGACCAGCATCAAGCCGCCCGAAATGCCCAAGCTCACCGACGATGAACCTGCTCCATATGGGGAAGGTTCACCGGCCAAGCCGTAGCGATCGCAAAAAGAAACACACGACTGTTTCGCGCTGGATGGAGCCCTGAAAAGGCCCTTCAAACAGGCCTCCAAATGGCTTCATGTCGCTTTTTCCCGTCGGTGTGTCGTTTTTTGAAAAAAAAGATGTTGACCCTTGGAAAAGCCTGGGGTAGTTATCTTCTCACTTCGGCGCGGTTCGGCCCGGCAGCAAGGCCAAACGGAAAGTTTGGTGATTGCTGCTGAGCTAGCTGCGCTGGATAAAGTTTGGTCCTTGAAAACTGAATAGCGAGAAGCAGGGATAAACATACAAGTAC